>JBATKF010000387.1:0-2209 GCA_049669185.1 Sedimenticolaceae bacterium
GGCCGTCCTTGGTCGACGCGCGTGCAGCGCCATTGCGAAAGGCACGCCGCTGGACTGGAGCCTGCTGGGCGAGCCCGGGCCATGGGCATGACAGGGCAGAGGGAAAAGGCGGTCGCGTTTGTCGTGCTTCGACTGACTTCGTCACGGTTGCCGGCCAAACAGTTGCGGCACATCGGTGGCCAGACCATCCTCGAACGGATCGTCGGCACACTGCAGGCGGCGACAGAGGTCGACCAGGTCGTGCTGGCCACCGTAGACGAGCCTGATAACCAGCCGCTGCGTGAGATCGCTGCGGCGCATGGCTGGGATCTGTTCTGGTATGCAGGTGATGTCGACGACGTGGTCGGGCGATTGTGCGCCGCCGCCGATGGCTACGCAGCAGACATTTGTCTATTGATCAGCGCGGACTGCCCGCTGATTCACGGCCCATCGGTCGATCAGGTGGTTCGCGAATTTCGCAATTACCCTGAGGCCGATTTTGTCGGCCTCCCATCCGATACGCAGGACAGGCGCTGTCTGCTCGAAGGCGTGCAGGTAGCGCGGTGTCGCGCCTGGAAGCAAGCCGATACGCTTTCCAACCGGCCTGAACTGCGCGAACACCAGTTTCCGGTGCTCTATCGGCAGGCCGAGCGCTTCAATCGTCTCGATGTCGTGCTCGATACGCCGGTCTACGGCAGCCCGCACCGCCTGAGCGTCGATACCTGGGCCGATCTCGAACTCATGCAGACGCTCGAGCGTCATCTGCGGGCCGAGGGTCTGGCGTTCAGCCTGCCCAATGCGGTTGACCTGTTGAACCGGCGACCGCAGCTCAGACAGTTTAACGCGCATGTCCATCAGCGGCGGTTGGTCGAGGACGTTCGTCGCGTGCTGTTTGCCGTCGACGTCGGCGGTCCTTTTGGTTACGGCCATTTCATGCGCTGCCGCGAACTGGCCGGCCAGGTGGTCGAGCGTCTGAGCTGGCCGGCCACCTTTCTGGTCGACGATGAACGCGCGGCGCAGATGGCCGAGGCCTGCGGTTTCTGTGTTTTGTGGGGTGCGCTCGGTCGTGCCCCTCGGGATGATGCCAGTGGCCGCAGGGCGCGGGTGAATGGCGAATTGGCATCGGCATGCGATCTCGCGGTCGTGGATATCACGGTGAGGCGGTCCCTGCCGCCCGGATGGCGCGACGTCGGTTTCGGTGACCGCCCGGTCGTCGTGATCGATCGTGACGACGCCATGGCCGCCGAAGCGGAGCTGATTGTGTTTCCCGGCGTTAGCGGTCGGGTGGGTATATCCCGATCCGCGCTGCCGCCGACCCTCGAGGGCCCCGAACACGTGATCTTGCGACGTGAAGTAGCCCGCTATCAGGGCCTTGGTCTGGCGAAGACAATCGATATCCTGGCCTACTTGTACGACGACGATCGGATTCGACAGATCGAAGAGGTCGCGGCGCAGCGCGGATGGCAGCTCCATATCTTGAACAAGTTCGGTGATGACTTTCCCGAACTGCTCGCGCGCAGCCGGGTATTCGTCAGCGGCTATGGCCAGAGCTTCTACGAGGCGCTCGCGCTACAGACTTACCCCGTCGCATGGCCGCTTTCGCCGACACACGCGGCCGACGCGATGGCCTTCTATCGTGCCTTCGATCTACCGGCTGCCGTCGTTTCTACCGCAGCGGACATAGCTGCAATCGTCGGAGCAATGAAGGCTGACCACTATTCGCTGGAAGCCGCATTGAATGATGGCACCCCTCGGGTAGTTGAACATCTGCGCGGACTCTTGATCGACCAGTGAATTTGTTAGGGTTCATTCGACTCCCACCGAGGCGGCCGGCTTGACGCTTGCACGGGCTACCGACCTGCCGGCGTGTTTGCCCTATGGATGGATGGCACGACGATGAACCTGCTGCTACCAGCCATCGGCAACAAGGTGGATCTCGCGCGCCTGCTCGGTGCGGTGGTGCGGAAGCGGGGCGGGAGGCTCCTCGGTAGCGACCTGTCTGCCGATGCGGCTGCGTTGGCCTTGGTCGACATGCGCGTCGAGTTGCCGCGCTTCGATGATGCCGGGTTCTGGGACGTTTTCGCTGCGGTGGCGCGGGACGTTCGGATAGATGCCGTCGTTCCGGCGAGGAACGAGGAACTGCCGCAGTGGGCACGTCGCGCCGAGGCCGGCGAGCTGTCCGTCCGGCTACTGCTCTCTACCGAGCGCACCTTGCGTATCTGTCTGGACA
>JBATKF010000388.1:0-11403 GCA_049669185.1 Sedimenticolaceae bacterium
ACGCGAGTGCAGCGGATAATCCTTTGTCGGACTTGGTTGGCAAGCGCACAGCAGCGCGAAAGCGCATAGCAGAATACAACGCCTAGCCTGCATATCTCACCGTTTTTCGTAACGAGGGCGCCGAGACACGGCTATGGCGGGGTGCACGGAGTGGAAGGCGGTGAAGGCGTAGTCGACAGTACGTCGAACCGCCTGCAACGAGACCGTTTCGCCAGGAGCGAAACGGGTCGCACGCGGTGCGCCCGAAGGGCCGATGCCAGGGATGGCATCGGACAGCGCCCCGTCAGGGCGAGGGTATCGGGGGCCGCGGCAGGAAACCGGTGAGATATGAAGGCTAGAGGCGTTCACGAAGATCTCTCGAGCGAAACCCGGTCAACTCACTCTCGGCGCCCCGAACCAGGGCCAAGACCTTGAAGCGCTCACCCATCTCGCTGGGCAGGGTCAGTCTTTTCGCACCCTGAACCATTTCGGCATGGCGCCGGAAATCAGACGGATCCGACATGCCCATCAGCCGACCGAGACCGTTGTCGATCAGGAAATGCGCCTGGGTGGTGAAGCCCGCCAGCGAAAACCCAGCCTTCAGCCCAGCGTTCGCTAGCGCTGTGAAATCGACGTTAGCGGTCATGTCCTGCAATCCGGGGAGAAAATACGGGTCGCTGAATGCACGATGGCGGAAGTGACACATGAAGGTCCCGTGACGCCGTTCTGGGTGATAGTACTCATGCTGTGTATAACCGTAGTCAATGAAGATCAAATAGCCTCGTTGGATGATCTCCGATACCGCGCGCATCCAGGGACGAAGGCGCAGGTTGATTTCGGAGGTGTATCCTTCAGCGACTACGTGTTCATCAGGCCACAGTGCCTGCAGACTCTCCGCGAGGCCCGGTGACTGCAGGGGCCCCCATTGGTCATCCAGCGCATGATCTTGGAGGCCAACGAAAAGCTCCTGCCAGGACCCTGCGCTGCGTCGGAAACGATGCACCGGCATGGCGTCCAGCAGTTCGTTGGCAACTACTGCGCCGGTGAAGCCCGGATCAGGCAGGCGCTTCAGCCAGTCGACACGTGACAGAAGATGTGGCACACGAGACGCCAGCGCGGCGCGCTGCTCTTTCTGCAGGGCCGCGCTGAGTTCGAGTATCAGATAGCGTTGCGGCAAGCCATGCAGCAGTTCGAGCTGCGCCAGCATTTCGGCGGCCATCCGGCCGGAACCTGCGCCGATCTCCAGAACTGTTTCGCCGCCACATTTTTCCAGACACTCGGCCACCTGGTGCGCCAGACAGCGACTGAAAAGTGGCGACGCCTCGGGTGCGGTGATGAAGTCACCGGACTCGCCAAACTTCCTGCGACCATTCAGGTAATAGCCCAGACCGGGCGCGTACAGTGCCAGCTCCATGTAACGGTCGAACGGCAGCAAACCCTCATGCGCCAGGATCGCTTCCGACAGCAGGACACGCATCTCTTCAAGCAATGCGGCCTCGGCGTCTGAGAGATCGGAAATCAGCAAAAATACAGCTCCGTGCGAAAGGTTGAGGCGCCGCAGGCGAGACGTTGATATTGTCTTATGTACCGGGGCCATACAACCGAGGAAAGCGATTTGCGACAGACGACTGAACTACAGGGAAAGACCGCCTTGATAACCGGCGGCGCCGCCCGTCTCGGGGCGAGCATCGTTCGTCACCTGCATGCCGCAGGTGCCCGCGTCGTAATCCATTATCGAAACTCCGCGGCACCGGCGGCCGCGCTTCGCGATGAACTTCTCGCGATACGCGAGAATTCAGCGGCGGCTGCACAGGCTGACCTCAATGACCCGCTTTCCTGGCCACGCCTGATAAACGACACCCTGGGCTTCGCCGGCAGGCTGGATGTCCTGATTAACAACGCGTCCAGCTATTATCCTACGCCACTCGATGAAGCTACCACAGTGCATTGGGATGACCTGTTTGGCAGCAACGCCCGTGCGCCGTTCTTCCTGTCCCAGGCCGCAGCGCCGGAACTGCGCAAGGCCAAAGGCTGTATCGTCAATCTGGTCGACATCCACGCCGAGCGGCCGCATGCCGACCACCCTGTGTACTGCATGGCAAAGGCGGCCAACGCGATGATGGTCAAGGCGCTCGCGCGCGACCTGGCACCCGAGGTTCGAGTCAACGGCGTCTCACCCGGTGCCGCGCTGTGGCCGGAGGGGTACATGACAGACGCCGCCAAGCGGGAGATACTCAAACGTATCCCAATGGGCAGACCCGCCGGCGCCCAACAGATTGCCGAAGCGGTGATGTTCATGGTGACGGGGCCGGACTGCGTCACCGGCCAGATACTGGCCGTCGACGGCGGGCGCAGCGTCCAGCAATAGTCTTAGCCCGCTTATCTCACCAACTTCCTACTGCGGGCTGCGAGACAAGCGGGCTAGCGTGCAAATCTCACCGTTTTTCGTAACGAGGACGCCGAGACGCCGCTATGGCGGGGTGCACGCAGTGGAAGGCGGTGAAGGCGTAGTCGACACTACGTCGAACCGCCTGCAACGAGTACGCCCCGTCATCGCGAGGGTATCGGGGGCCGCAGCAGGAAATCGGTGAGATTTGCAGGCTAGGCCTCGGGCTCGTCGCCATGCTCGTCATGCACCCACATCCGATTGCGGCCAGCCCGCTTTGCCGCATAGCAGGCAGTTTCGACATCATGCACAGCATCCTCGGGCGTTGCATGCCGCCTGTTCAGTTTGACAAGGCCGAGGCTCGCCTCCACCCGGCGGATACCGTGCGCGCCGCTATACTCAAAACGCTCGACTGCACCACGAATGTTCTCTGCAATGGCACAGGCGTCCAGTAGTTCACAGTCCTCCAGAATAACGGCGAATTCGTCGCCACCGAGGCGTGCCACACTGTCTTGCGGTCGAACTTCGCTATTCAGCAGCTTGCCAATTTCGCGTAACACCTGATCACCGGCGCGGTGCCCTTCGGCGTCGTTGAGATCCTTGAAACGATCCAGGTCGAGTAGCAGCAGCACACGACTGAGCTCTTCGGGCTGGCCTGACAACAGCGCCTTCAGCCGCTCCATGAAGGCATACCGATTGAACAGGCGAGTGAGCGGATCGTGCGTGGCTAGCCAGGCTGCCTGTTCATGCGCCTGCATCTCCTGGCGGGCGCTGCTGATGATCATGCCGGTAAACACCACTACCCATAGCAGGCTGACGTCCAGGTAGAGGATTCCCAGCTCGGTCTGGGCGAGGCTTTGCGGTGGCAACCAGGTGGCAGACAGTAGCATCACGACCATCGCGACCACGCCTAGCAACAGGATCGCGTACTGATCACCGCGCTGCGCCGCCAAGATGAAGACCGGGATCAGCAGGTAAAACACCAACGGTGAGGTAACGGTCTCGACCTGAAGCATGCCGACCGCGGTGATCACGATTACCGCCGCACCGGCCATCAGCACCGCAATCAGGGTCTTTCGCTCGAGCCGCAACGAAGCTCTGGCGCCGACCACCAGACCGAAGCCGCCCAACAGCAGGAAACCCAGACTATTGCCCAGCCACCACAATAACCACAGACGCACGGGATCGAGAAGGGTATCGCCGAACAAGTGAAATGCCAGGCTGCCCGCGGTGGCACTAAGCAGTGGGCCCAACAGCGGGCCCGTCGCGACGAACAATAGCGCATCGCGCAAGTTACGCAGGCCGGGATCGACTGCGAAACGGCGCATCAGGTACGCCGGCGCTCCTACCTCCAACATGCTGCCCACGGCCGACAACGTGGCCGCACCGAAGGGCACATCGACCACCCAGGCGAGTATCCACATCGCCGGTAGGATCGCGAGGACCAGGCCCAAACCGAACCAATAGACCATGGCAAAGGCAAGTCCTGAAGCAGGCCACAGCGGGGTCACACCCGTCTGCGCAGACTGCAGCTGCAGGCCGGCTATTCCAAGCAAGCAATAGCCAAGAATCAGAAGGACGAAATAGAGAATGTTGCGCCCGATAGGCTTTGTAGCCGGCGGTGGATCGCGTCGTGCTGGATAGTTCACAAGGCCTCCCTGCCGGTTCAGCGACTGCTGTCAGTCAGCGTTCCCGCCCAGCCACGCGGGGTCATCCAACCGCCGTAAGCCTTTCTTGTCGCGTTCCGGAAAACGCGACCACAGGCTGCGATAGGGCTCGCCCTTCTGCGGATGCAATTCATCACCGGCTACGTCGGTCAGCGGCGCAAGGACAAAGGCATAGCGAAGGATTTCGTCGCGCGGCAGCGATTTACCGCCGTCCTCCGTCACCGCGTCGCCGTAGGTCAACAGATCAAGATCAAGGGTGCGCGCGGAGAACTTCTCCCCGCCACGCTGGCGTCCGTGGCGATCCTCAATCTCATGCATCAGATCATGCAGCCTGCCCGGCGGCAAGTTGCTTTCAAAGCCGACAACCAGATTGAGAAAATCGTCACCGGAAAAGCCCACGGCCTCGGTTTCATACAGCGGCGATACGACGATGTCGCCGAACGCCTCATGCAGGTCCGCGAGCGCCGCGCGAATGTTCTCCTCGGGCTGAATATTGCTGCCGATGCTGACCCAGCATCTCGGCATCAGAAGCGTTCTCCGCGCTCGATAATGACCCCCACGTCGCTGGCACCGCGAACCGCACCTTTCTTGTTCAAGGTGAGGCGCACCCAACGCACGCCGAATTCCTCACGGATTATCTCAGCGCAGCGCTCGGCGAGGGTCTCGACCAACTGAAATTCACTCTCACCAACAAACTGAATCAGACGCTTGGCCACCGACTTGTAATTTAAAGTGTCCTCGATCGCATCAGAAGCCGCTGCGCGGGCGATGTCGGCACTCATCTCGAGGTCGAAAACCAGGGTTTGGCGGATGCGTCGTTCCCAGCCGAAGATGCCAATCACGGTGTCGATTCGCAAATCACGCAAATAGACGATGTCCATACCAGCCTGCCCGTTGCAAGGATACCCGCATGTTAGCAGGTCGTTTCCTTGACCGTGACGCCGCGCTGCTGTCTCATAGGTGTTCCATCGCCGCAGCCCATATGGACTGCGCACCCAGCAATCGGCACTGCACAGAAAGCAGACTTTCGGCGTCGCTCGGAGAACCGTTCGTCCATGCTGGACTTCGCGCTCGTTATCGCAGCTTACCTGCTGGGGTCCATCTCCAGCGCGGTGATTGTGTGTCGCCTGGCGGGGCTGCCCGATCCCCGAACCCAGGGATCGAACAACCCGGGTGCTACCAATGTCTTGCGCATCGGCGGCAGAAAGGCGGCCGCCGTGACCCTGCTAGGCGACAGCATCAAGGGCCTCCTCCCGGTCGTGGTCTGTCATCTGCTCGATCGCCCGGTGCTGGTGCTGGCGTTGGTCGGCATGGCCGCCTTTCTCGGTCACCTTTACCCGGTCTTTTTTGGGTTCAAAGGTGGCAAAGGGGTGGCCACGGCACTGGGTGTGCAGTTCGGCCTGGACTGGATGATCGGCTCAGCCGTCGCTCTCACCTGGCTGTTCATGGCAAAGGTGGCGAATATCTCCTCGCTGGCGGCATTGATCTCGATGTTACTGGCGCCGCTGTACATCTGGCTGATCTGGCCTGCCCCCGAACTGGTTGTCATGCAGGTGTTGATTACGGTGCTGTTGATCTGGCGTCACCGCAGCAACATTCAGAATCTGTTGGCCGGCAACGAAGGGCGCATCTCCAAACAGCAGGGCGATTGAGCTACGGTGGTGGACCGCTAGAGCCCAATTCCTGCAGTGACCAGCGCGGCTGGATGTCGAAGCGGAGATCGTCGCGCTGACCGGCGCGCAGGCGTTGCCAGCCCGCATAAGCGATCATGGCGCCATTATCGGTGCATAGCTCAGTGCGCGGGTAATAGGCCCGTCCGCCGAGTTTCTGCATCAATTCGTCCACGCGAGCACGCAAGGCCTGATTGGCGCTGACGCCACCGGACATTACCAACGCCCTGCACCCTGTCTGCTCGATGGCGCGCCGACACTTTATCGCCAGGGTGTCGACGACGGCGTCCTCGAAGGCCCTGGCAATATCGGCGTGCAACTTTTCACGCTGCGCCGGCGGCGTCTGCTCCGACTGTTGCTGCAGTGTGGTCAAGGCGAAGGTCTTGAGACCGGAGAAACTGAAATCGAGCCCGGGGCGGTCGGTCATCGGGCGTGGAAACCGGAAGCGCGCGGGATCACCGCGCCGGCTCAGCGCAGCCAACGCGGGGCCTCCCGGATAGCCCAGGCCGAGCAACTTGGCCGTCTTGTCAAACGCCTCGCCCGCTGCGTCGTCGACCGATTCGCCGAGCAATTCGTATGCGCCGACGTCGGCGACCTGCACCAGCTGGGTGTGCCCGCCGGAGACCAGCAATGCCACAAATGGAAACGTCGGCGCCGGATCCTCGAGCATCGGGGCGAGCAGATGGCCTTCCATATGGTGGATGCCCAGCGCCGGCACATCCCATGCCCAGGCCAGACTGCGGGCAAACGCCGCACCGACCAACAGCGCGCCGGCGAGGCCAGGACCGGCGGTGTACGCAACCGCGTCGATGTCCTCGGCGGTGGATTGCACCTCGCTGAGCAGCGCAGCAACCATCGGAGCCAGCTTACGAACGTGGTCGCGGGAGGCCAGCTCCGGCACCACACCGCCAAACCCGCTGTGTAACGGGATCTGGCTGTAGACCGTATGGCCAAGTAGTCCGTGCCGACTGTCATAGACCGCGACCCCGGTCTCGTCGCAGGATGTCTCGATCCCCAGTACCCGCATGCTACCCAATCGCCGTCATGTCATTGAAAATTTTGCATTTCGTGGAGCGAGGGATTACCATTTTGCGCCGCTGCGGGCTCTCGCCCGAGGAAGTCATGACGGATTTGTCCATCATGTTAACTGATTGACCATCAAGAGGAAGCAATGCCGCACGTACGAGTCAAAGAAAACGAACCCTTCGAAGTCGCGATGCGCCGTTTCAAGCGCTCTTGCGAGAAGGCCGGAGTTCTGGCCGAAGTTCGCCGCCGCGAGTTCTACGAAAAGCCCACCTGGGAGCGTAAGCGCAAGGCCGCCGCCGCCGTCAAGCGTTGGCAAAAGAAGGCCAGCCGCGACAGCCGCCGATTCGAACGCCTCTACTGATCACCCCGCCGGTGTTGAAGCAACAGCTGACAGACGAGATGAAGGTCGCCATGAAGGGCGGCAAAAAGGCGCGACTGGGCGTTATCAGGCTGATCCTTGCGGCCGTCAAGCAGCGCGAGGTGGATGAGCGCATCGAGCTCGATGACAGCCAGGTCCTGGCCGTACTGGACAAGATGGTCAAGCAGCGCCGAGACTCGATCCAGCAGTATTCCGGGGCCGGACGGGACGACCTGGCTGCACAGGAGGCTGCCGAAATCGAGGTCATCCAGGAGTTCCTTCCAGCAGCGCTTTCAGAATCCGAAATCGTCGCGATCATCGATGCAGCGATCGCCGATACAGCAGCCGAATCGATGCGCGACATGGGCAAGGTGATGGGCGTCGTCAAACCACAGATACAAGGCCGCGCCGATGTCGGCATGGTGAGCGGCTTGGTCAAGCAGAAGCTGGGCTGATCCGACCTCCGCAGGCGCATGCTAGGCTTGCACCATGCCCGGCGCCATTCCCCAGCACTTCATCGACGAACTGCTCACCCGGGCTGATATCGTAGACGTCATCGGCCGCCGTATCCCCCTAAAAAAGGCCGGCCGCGAGTATCAGTCTTGTTGTCCCTTTCATAACGAGAAGACGCCCTCTTTCACCGTCAGTCCTACAAAACAGTTCTATCACTGCTTCGGATGCGGCGCGCACGGCAGCGCGATCAGTTTCCTGATGGAGTACGACCGCCTGAGCTTCCCGGAGGCAGTTGAGGAACTGGCTTCCTCGCTGGGTCTGGATGTGCCGCACGAAGCAGGTTTTGCGCAAGGCCCGGATCATCGCCCCTTATACGAAATCCTCGAACGCGCGACGCAGTATTTTGTTCACCAGCTGCGCAGTCACCCGCAGTCCGCGCGCGCAGTCGAGTATCTGCGTGCACGCGGCGTGAGTGGTGAAATCGCAGCCGGCTTTCGGCTAGGTTGGGCAGCGCCCGGCTGGGACAACCTGCTCGACGCTTTGGGCGATGACGAGGCTCAGATCCGCCACTTGCGCGAGGCCGGACTCATCACCGAGCAGGACGGCAAGCGCTACGACCGACTGCGGGATCGCATTGTCTTTCCAATCCGCGACGCCCGCGGCCGCGTCGTGGGTTTCGGCGGACGTCTGCTTGGTGACGGCAAACCCAAATACCTGAACTCACCAGAGACCCCGGTTTTCCACAAGGGCCGAGAGCTGTACGGGCTGTACGAAGCACGACAGACAGATGCCAACCCCGACCGGCTGCTGGTGGTGGAGGGCTACATGGACGTGGTCGCGCTCGCCCAGTTCGGTATCCGCAACGCGGTCGCAACGCTCGGCACCGCGACGACCACCGACCATTTGGAAAAACTCTATCGCGCGGCGCCCGAGGTTATATTCTGTTTCGATGGCGATCGCGCCGGGCGTGACGCCGCGTGGAAGGCCCTGCAGACCGCACTGCCGCTGATGCGCAACGGTCGCCAGGCACGCTTCTTGTTTCTTCCCGAAGGCGATGATCCAGACAGCCTGGTGCGTCGCATCGGCGGCGAGCCGTTCCGCCACATGATCGGCCAAGCGCTGCCGCTGTCCGAGTTCCTGTTCGAGAATCTCGCCTCACAGGTCGACATGAAGACCCTGGATGGCCGTGCGCGCCTGGGTGAACTGGCCCGACCATTGCTGGAACGGCTGCCGCCGGGCGTGTTTCGCGACATGATGCGACAGGCCTTGCGGGAACGCATCGGCCTTTCGGCGCCGCCAGGCTCGCGCGCGCCGAGTGGACGGCGGCCGATCCGCCGGCCACAGGGTAGTATCCCGCCGATCCGCCGCGCCGTCGCCCTGCTCGTGCAGCACCCGGAACTGGCCCAACTCGAGTTGCCTGGCGGTTGGGAGGAGCTGGATTCACCAGGGATCGTCCTGCTTCAGGAGTTGCTCGAGACCGCACGTGCTAACCCGTCGATCCACAGCGCAGCGCTGGTCGAGCGCTGCGCGGACACGAAGACCCGCCAGCACCTCGCCCGGTTAACGGTGCTCGACCTCGGTATTCCGCAAGACGCGCCCGACCAGTTTCTGGGAACGCTGCGCGCACTGGGCGACGAACAGCGCCGGGTCGAGCGCGAGTCGCTGCTCGCCAAGAGCCGCGAGGCACCATTGACACAAGAGGAAAAACAACGACTTAGGGAACTTTACCGCCCCCCCTCTGCCTAACTCTCGGTGGCGGCTAGCCTGGAAAAAGGCAGGTGAGGCTGCTATCATGTCGGATTCTATTTTTTGCCTTCGCGCCGCTGCTTCCAGCCGGCGTCGAGACCGTCGCGCCTAACACCGAGGATCCAGATGGACCGCCAACAGCAGCAATCCAGCATCAAAGACCTGATCGCGAAAGGCAAGGAACAAGGATTCCTTACTTACGCCGAGGTCAACGATCATCTTCCCGATTCGATCGTCGACCCAGAGCAGATAGAAGACATCGTCCGCATGATTAACGACATGGGCATTTCCGTGCACGAGACGGCACCGGAATCCGACGACCAGACCTTGTCCGACAATGCCGTGTCCGCCGATGACGATGCAGCAGAAGCCGCGGCAGCTGCGCTAGCTACCGTGGACAGTGAGTTCGGCCGCACCACTGATCCAGTGCGGATGTACATGCGCGAGATGGGCACCGTCGAACTGCTGACCCGCGAAGGCGAATTGCGGATCGCACGTCGAATTGAGGACGGGCTCAATCAGGTCAGCGCGGCGCTAGCGGCCTTCCCGGCTACCGTCGAGCTGCTGGTCCAGCAATTTGACGCTGTCGATCAGGGAGACGCGCGCCTGACTGATGTGATCGTCGGCTTTGCCCTCCCCGATATTGGGGACACCATCCCAAAGCCTGCGAAAACGGTCGCCGATGTCACCAGCAAAGCAAAAGATAGCAGCGATGATGACAGCGACGACGACAGCAGCGACGAGCCGGAAGACAACCGACTGGATCCCGAACTGGTCGCAGAGAGGGTCAATGATCTGCGCAAACAGTTCAAGGCCTGGAGGCGCGAGCTGGACAGGTCCGGCAACAGCGCGAAATCGCAAAAATGTTGCGAAAAAACCGTCACTGCCTTCCTTGAGTTCCGGCTGGTACCGCAGCTATTCGGTGTGCTTACCGACACGCTGCGCGGTGTCGTCAACCGAATCCGCGAGCAGGAACGACTGATCCTGGACATCTGCGTGAACGAGTGTGGCATGCCGCGGCGTGAATTCATTGCGTCATTCCCAAAGAACGAGACCAACCTCGGTTGGGTCGCCGAGCAGATCAAGGCCAAGAAGCCCTATGCCGGCAACCTCGAGGCACGCAGCGAGGAGATAATGCGCGGGCAGCGCAAGCTGGCCGAGGTCGAGGAGCTTTGCCGGCTTTCCATCAGCGACGTCAAAGAGATCAATCGTCGCATGTCGATCGGCGAGGCGAAGGCACGTCGCGCGAAAAAGGAGATGGTCGAGGCGAACCTGCGCCTGGTGATTTCGATTGCGAAAAAGTACACCAACCGCGGTCTGCAGTTCCTTGATCTGATTCAGGAAGGCAATATCGGACTGATGAAGGCGGTGGACAAATTCGAATACCGCCGTGGCTACAAATTCTCGACCTACGCCACCTGGTGGATCCGGCAGGCGATTACCCGCTCGATCGCCGATCAGGCGCGTACCATTCGGATACCGGTTCACATGATCGAGACGATCAATAAGCTCAACCGCATCTCGCGACAGATGATTCAAGAGATGGGACGTGAACCCACGCCAGAGGAGTTGGCCGAACGCATGGAGATGCCGGAGGACAAAGTCCGCAAAGTGCTCAAGATCGCCAAGGAGCCGATCTCCATGGAGACGCCTATAGGCGACGATGAGGATTCGCATCTCGGTGACTTTATCGAGGATCAGCAGGCGGTATCACCTGTCGATTCCGCCACTATGGAAGGGCTCGCCGAAGCCACCCAAAACATGCTCGCTGGCCTTACCTCGCGTGAAGCAAAGGTACTGCGCATGCGATTTGGCATCGATATGAACACGGATCACACACTCGAAGAAGTGGGCAAGCAGTTCGATGTAACCCGCGAGCGTATTCGCCAGATTGAGGCCAAGGCGCTGCGAAAACTGCGCCACCCTTCTCGCTCCGACAAGCTCCGCAGCTTCCTCGACGGAGAGTGACGCGGAACGCCAAGCGTCAGCGGACAAAAAGGCCGGAACTACCGGCCTTTTTGTTATTATCCGGCCCTGCTTTCGGGCCCTTAGCTCAATGGTTAGAGCAGGGGACTCATAATCCCTTGGTTGGAGGTTCGAGTCCTCCAGGGCCCACCA
>JBATKF010000389.1:0-7239 GCA_049669185.1 Sedimenticolaceae bacterium
GTCACACCATGCCTGTCGCTGTCGGGTCCCCCCGGCGCTTCACGGTCAGAAAACTGTAGGCGTGGGGGTTACGCGCGTCGGCCGCATGCCATTCGCGGGAGGTCTCTTCCCATTCCGGGCTTTCATAGGGAGGGAAAAAGGCATCGCCCTCGAACTGTCCGTCCACCAGGGTCAGGTACATGCGCGAGGCCAGCGGCAGCGCCTGCGCATATAGGTTCGCGCCGCCGATGACCATGATCTCCGCGACGTCGCCGACCAACGCGATTGCGTCGCTCAGCGAGTGAACGACCAGCCCACCCTCGACGTGATAATCGCGGTCATGGGTGAGTACGACATGCGTACGATGGGGCAGCAGTCCGGGCAACGATTCCCAGGTCTTCCGGCCCATGATGATCGGTTTGCCCAGGGTCAGGCGCTTGAAGCGCGCCAGATCGGCCGGCATCCGCCAGGGCAGCGCGTTATCACACCCGATCACGCGGTTATCGGACATCGCCGCAATGATCGACAGATTCGGCAGGGGCTCCATCGCCAAATGATAACAGCCCCGCATCCTGGAGCATGCCCGTCAGGCAGTTTAAGCCCCGGCAAGCTTGCGCCAGATCACTCCTGCTCGTCGTCCGCAAACAATTCCTCGTCGGCATCGATCATCATCTCGATAATCGCTTCTACCTGTTGCGGTGCCTCTTCAGACATCGCCAGCAGTTCCAGACCGTCGACTTTCAATTCATCGCTCATTGCGTCCACCTAATCAAACAGTATTTGATGGATTACTAATACAATAAGCATGGCGGCGGCGACAGGCCTGCGGGTGCCAGCACTTGATATGCGTCAAACAATGCGTCGGATCGCGCCCCGCCTCAGACGGCTATCGGAGCCTTGATGTGTGGGTGAAACTGGTAATCGCCCAATGCGAAATCGTCGAATTCGAAGGCGAACAGATCTTTGACCTCGGGATTCAACGTCAGTGTCGGCAGGTCGAAAGGCGTGCGCGTCAGTTGCTCATCTGCCTGCTCGAGGTGGTTGGTGTAGAGATGCGCATCGCCAAGCGTGTGGATGAATTCACCGGCCTGGAGCTCACAGGCCTGGGCGATCATCATGGTCAACAGGGCATAGCTGGCGATATTGAACGGCACCCCCAGAAAGATGTCAGCGCTGCGCTGATAGAGCTGGCACGAGAGCCTCCCCTCACAGACGTAGAACTGAAAAAAGGCGTGACAGGGTGCCAGCGCCATTTTGCCGCTGGCCACGTTCGCCTGGGGTGACAGGGCCTCGTCCGGCAGGTCAGCGGGATTCCAGGCGGACACGATGATCCGGCGCGAATCCGGGTTGGTCTTGATCTGCGCGACGACCTGTGCGATTTGATCGATGTGGCGCCCGTCCGGGGCCGGCCACGATCGCCACTGATAGCCATACACGGGCCCGAGGTCGCCCCTTTCATCCGCCCATTCGTCCCAGATCCGGACGCCATTCTCTCTGAGGTACCGGATATTGGTGTCGCCCTTGAGAAACCACAGCAACTCGTGGATCACCGACTTCAGATGAATCTTCTTGGTCGTCACCAGCGGAAAACCCTGGCGCAAGTCAAACCGCATCTGGTGGCCAAACAATGACCAGGTGCCGGTACCGGTGCGATCGCCCTTGAAATCACCGAACTGGCGGACGCGATAGAGCAGATCGAGATACTGTTTCATGTCGTGCTGTGTCTTCGGTAAGCGACTATCAGCAGCACCAGTCCGAATACCACCATCGGCGCCGACAAGAGCTGCCCCATGGTAACCCATCCAAAGGCCAGGTATCCGAGATGCGCATCCGGCAGGCGGACAAACTCCACGGCGAAACGGAACAGCCCGTAGCACAGCAGAAACATTCCTGACACGGCCATGCTCGGCCGTGGTCTGGCGCTGAATATCCAGAGCAGCAGGAACAGGACAACGCCCTCCAGGGCCGCTTCATACAGCTGCGTTGGGTGCAACGGTGGGGTCAGTAGGCTGCCGGGCGGTAGCACCAGCTTGTCAAAACACAATCCCGGGTGGCTGGCACAAGAGACCTCCATCCCCCAAGGCAGCTGCGTCGGAGCCCCCCACAGCTCTCCATTCACGAAGTTGCCTATCCGTCCGGCCAACAGTCCAACCGGGACCAGCGGCGCGATGAAGTCGGTCAAGGCGAAAAACCGGATACCCCTGCGCCGCCCGTACCACCAGACGGCGAACAACACGCCCAAGAAACCCCCATGGAACGACATGCCGCCCTCCCAGACGCGAAACATCTGCAGCGGATCCGCGAGCCAGCTCTCGTAACCGTAAAAAAGGATATAGCCAATGCGGCCGCCAAGAATGACCCCGAGCGCAGCGTAGAACAGCAGGTCGTCCATCTGCGGCGGCGAAATCAAGGCCCCAGGCCGGCTTGCACGCAGCCGTCCCAGCCACCAGGCCGCCGCGAACCCGGCCAGGTACATCAAGCCGTACCAGCGGACCGCAACAGGACCGAGTTGGACGGCAACGGGATCGATTTCCGGGAACAGCATGGCGCGCGATTCTAGCAGTTCCCCGCGCGTCTCTCTCCGTCCAGTTCGCCGGCATGGACAGTCCGGGATACCGCCATTAGGCTAGCAGCCTGTCGGACTTAACGCCGTTTGGCATGCGCCCGCTACTCAAGCTGTCTCTGCTGCTGTTGCTGCTCAGCCCGATTGCCATCGTTGCAACCCTCTGGCTGGCATTGTCCTCCGCCCCGCTGGTGACACAGCACGCCCTGCTGTCACACCAGGATATTGCCCGCGCCAAGGCGATCCTGCAGAGCAACGACCCACGCCGACTACCGCCTGGCTCACGGCGTACCATCGAGCTGAAGAGCCAGGATCTGGACCTCGCTGCCGACTACCTGCTCCAGACCCTGGCCAGCGGCAATTCGGAACTGACATTGTCGGCCAATCGCTTGGATCTGCGTATGACCCTGCGGCTTCCACGCCTGCCTGCGCGGCACTTTCTCAATATCGATGGCAGTATCGAGGCCATCGGCGGACGGCCGGTGATTCGCGACCTGGTGATCGGCAAGGTGCCAATCCCCGGCGGGCTGGCCAATTGGCTCGCGGAGTACCTGCTGCGTGGCGCTCACGCTGAGGCGCCTGAGAACTTCACAGAGGATGTGATCCAGGGTTTCGAGATTTTCCCGGATCGACTGCGCCTCACCTACCGCTGGCATCCGCAGCTGCTGGACCAGGCGCGCGACACCCTGCTGACCGGCGGTGACCGCGCGGCATTGCGCTACTATCATGACCTGCTGGTTACGCTGCAGTCGCAGGGCGTGGGTCGGACCGGATCCGTGGTGGCGTTGCTTCAATCGATGTTCGCAGCGGCGCAGACCCGCTCGCGAGACGGCGATCCCATAGCCGAGAACAAGGCCATGCTGACCGTGCTCGGCACCTGGGCCAGCGGTCGCGATGTCGCAAATCTGGTCCCCGGCAACCTTGCCAGACCGCAGAGGTTCCGCCTCAAGCTCGAGCAGCGGAGGGATTTTGCCCAGCACTTTCTGTCTTCTGCGGCCCTTGCTGCGCGCGGCGACACCAGCCTGTCGAATGCCGTCGGCCTGTTTAAGGAGATTGTCGACATCGATCACGGCTCTGGTTTCAGCTTCACCGACATCGCTGCCGATCGGGCCGGCACGCGATTTGGCGAACTCGCCACTCGCTCGGCCGAGGATGCAGACCGAGTGCAGCGCCTGCTCGCCGACGGGGTCGAGGAAACCGCGATTATGCCGCCGGCCCGAGATCTACCGGAACACCTCAATACCCAGCGCTTCAAGGAACTCTATGGGCATGTCGGCAGTCCCGCCTATCAGCTCGTCATGCGGGACATCGAGCGCCGAATCGCGGCCTGTAGCCTGTACCGTCTTTGAGGTGGATTCAGAGGTCCCGATATCGCGGATCAGCCGTTAATTCCTGACTTTCTGCAACTTCTCAAGTTTCCTCCCGGGACGCCGTTAGCTAAGCCACGACACCCTTCAGCAAATTTATCGCGAGAGTTGGTTATGAGGCTTTTAGGCATGAACGGAACGAAGGTCATCCCGCATCATTTGCGGACTCTCGGGGAGCGCCTGCGCTACCGGCGTCGCCAGATGGGATGGACTCAGGAGCAGCTGGCAGTGCAGGCCGGTACCAACCAGGCCGTCATCCAGAAAATCGAGAATGGCAAGAGCCTTCGCCCTCGCAAGATCGATGAGATTGCTTCAGTCCTCGATGTGAATCCCGCATGGCTGATGTTCGGTGATGAAAAGGCGACCCCGCTGACCGACGAAGCGCGCGAAGTAGCGGAGATCTGGATGACCTTGAGCGAGGGCGAACGCGAACGTGTACGCAGCGAGATGCGCCTGCTCGCCAGCCGCCGCATGTCCTCCTGAACAGGGGCTATAGCGTCGGCAAGACACGCAGGAAAAAGGCCTTCAGGTACGCGGTTTCCGAAATTGCGGGATGGATAGGATGATCAGGACTCTGTTGACCTTGCTGCACAAGCTGCAAACTGCGATCACCATGCCGCGCGGCCTGCTGCACAGTTCTCAACAACTGATCCCGCTGCATGTGAAACGAACAAGACGCCGTCACTAGGATGCCATCGCGTCCCAGCAGACCGAGCGCTGCCTCATTGAGCCGCCGATAGGCAAGCACGCCTTCTTTGAGATCTTTCTTGCGCTTGATGAAGGCCGGCGGATCCAACACCACGACATCAAAACGCTCGCGCTGCGCACGCAGATCGCGCAGCCCCTGAAACGCATCCCCCTGCAGACTATGGATTATGCCTTCCACCCGATTCAGCTGGGCATTGGTCGTCAGCTGCGCCAAGGCCTTGGTAGAGACATCGATAGCGGTCACTGCGCTGGCACCGGCCCGCGCGGCGCGCACTGACCAGGCACCGGAATAGCTGCAGACGTCGAGCATGCGCTTACCGCCCACATAGCGCAGCAGTTGATCGCGGTTGGCGGCCTGATCGAAGTACCAGCCGGTCTTCTGTCCTTCCGTCAGCGAGACCTCGAAGCGACAACCACCCTCGTCGAGCTCCACGGCATCGGGCACATCGCCATGAACGACTTCCACATAGCGGGGCAGCGCCTCGAGTTCACGCGCCGCACCGTCGTTGCGCAGGATCACGCCGGACGGTCGCAGCACCTTGACCAGCGCGGTCACCAGGGCCTCACGCTGCAGTTCCATCCCAGCCGTTGTGATCTGCACCGCGAGGTAATCACCGTAGCGATCAGCGACCACCCCCGGTACGCCATCGGCCTCGCCGAACAACAGCCGATAGTACGGCCTGGTATAAAGGCGTTCGCGCAAGGCCAGGGCGACTTTGATGCGATGCACCAGCAATGAGACATCGATCGCAGTCCCCGGCGTTCGGGTCACGATACGCGCACAGATCAGCGAGTTTGGATTGATATGACCCCGTCCGAGCCATTTGCCCTGAGCGTTTTCGATGTCCACCACCTGCCCTGGATCAAAGCCTTTGAGCGGGGTCGCTGCACTATCGACCTCGTTGGAATAGACCCATAAATGGCCGGCCCGCAGCCGTCGATCCTGATTCTTCGCCAGGCGCAAAAGACCGTTCATTTCTGATCCGTTTCGCTTAAAGGTCATCGGCCGCGAAGGTGTTGCAGGCGGATAGCGTGCCCTGCTCCAGCCCGACCTTGAACCAGCGCACGCGCTGCGCCGAGCTGCCGTGGGTAAAGGATTCCGGGGTCACATAACCCCGCGATTGCTTCTGCAGGCGGTCGTCACCGATGGCACTCGCCGCATTCAGGCCCTCTTCGATGTCGCCCTGTTCCAGCAGCTGCCGGCTGCGGCTCGCGTGGTGTCCCCAGATCCCTGCAAAACAGTCCGCCTGAAGCTCCTGTTTGACGGCCAGTCGATTGGCCTCGATCTCGTCCTTGCCGCGCTTGGCCTTCTGGACCTCGGCAGAGATCCCGAGCAGCGTCTGAACATGATGACCGACCTCATGCGCAACGACATAGGCCTGGGCAAAATCACCCGGCGCGTCGTGACGTTGCCTGAGATCGTCGAAGAAACCCAGGTCGAGATAGACCTTCTGATCCCCAGGGCAATAGAAAGGCCCCATCGCGGCCTGTCCCAGACCGCAGGCCGAATTCACAGCCCCGCGGTACAGCACCAGGCGCGGTTCTTTGTAGCTTTCGCCACCGGCCTGGAACAGGCTGCTCCAGGTCTCTTCGGTGTCGGCCAGCACGACTGACACGAATTCGACCATCTCCTTTTCCTGCGCACTCTGCTCGATCTGTCCGCGAGGTTGACCCTGCGTGCTGGGCGCGCCAGTCCCTGCGAGCCCGCCCAGCAAATCCCCCAGCCCGGCGCCGCTGAAGTAACTGTAGGCGCCGAGTGCCAACACCACCGCCAGCGTGCCCTTGACGCCGAGAAAGCGGAACACCACGGGCAGCAAACGCAGCACACCACCACCGCTACCTCGCAGGCCGCCCATACCGCCCGCCGAGGTGGCACGGCGGTCCTCGATGTTGCTGCTCTGTCTCCTACCCTTCCAACGCATGGATTTTTCTCCCGGACGATTGACAAGCCGCGGCGTCCGACTGCCGGACTGCCGGCCAAAAGATCCCAAGTGTAAACCTTTGCGCCGTAGCGGTGCGGCCGGCCGCCCTTTCGGGTTAAAGTCTGGCGGGGCTTGCGGAGAGATACATGGCCGACAACGACATCCTGCTCGGCGGGACCGGCAGCAAACAGGTTCGACTCAACGCCGAAATGGCCAATCGACATGGCCTGATCACCGGGGCCACGGGGACCGGCAAGACAGTCACCCTTCAGGTGCTCGCAGAGTCGTTCTCGCGCCTTGGTGTCCCGGTATTCACCGCCGACGTGAAGGGCGATCTGTCCGGCCTTGCCGGGCCCGGCAGGGAAAACCCAAAGATCGATGAACGCCTGCGGTTCATCGATATCGAGGGGCACGCCTTCGAAGCGAGCCCGACCGTCTTCTGGGACGTTTACGGCAAAAAAGGGCATCCGGTGCGCACCACAGTGTCCGAGATGGGGCCGATTCTGCTGAGCAATCTGCTGGAACTCAACGAGACCCAGGAGGGGATCCTGCAGATCGCCTTCAGCGTCGCCGACGACGAGGGCCTGCTGCTGCTCGATCTCAAGGACCTGCGCGCGATGCTCAACTGGGTGGCCGACAATGCCAGGGAGCTGGAGCGCAGCTACGGGCGGATATCCAGCGCCAGCGTCACCGCCATCCT
>JBATKF010000390.1:0-5538 GCA_049669185.1 Sedimenticolaceae bacterium
CGAAGTACAGCAGCCATCCGGATGACTGCAACCAAGGGTTGGCGACCGACCGCTCCTGGCCAGTTGTTGCCGATCCCTACGCAAAGCGGCGTAAAGCTAATCGACACCGTCATTTGACCTAGTCGAAGGTCCGGTTATGGCCGAACTGAGACTAAAACACCGCCTCTCCGTGAAAGCCTGACCAATTCACTCAGACATGGGTCGGTTACCAACACTGACCTGACTTTAAGGAAATGCTAATGAAGGGTGCGAGGATTCTTTGCTTCATTCCCCGCGGCATCGATTGTTCCCGACGCATTGCAGACAGAGGGTATTTCCGGAGGATCATGATCTGATTGACCCGAAGCGGACGCTCAATCCTCCCGACTAAACGGACACGAGACGCACAGCACCTACTGACATGCCGGTTGCTCGGGAAGTAACTCGTGGACCAACAGTGCGGAACTCTCAGCCATACCCGAGGCGCCTCGGCCTGGGCAGAAAAAACCCTTAAGCAGGCAGTGGCCCGTTAACCTATATCGGTCTGACCTGAGCGATCTGGCTCCGACGGGGGTGGTCACGGTAGATTGACTTTGGTGTGTGCTGCGGATCAGTTTAGCATCCTTGGGCGTATTGACTGGAGGCGAAACCGAAGCCGCATGGCGAATATAGCTGGGTGTTCCGAATGGCTATCAAGCGTATGAATCGGCTGGCCTCGTCGACATCCTCTCGCTGCGAGGTGATCAAGCGATGACCGCGCCGTGCCTTGCCCGCCTCCAAACCTCGAGAAAATGTTCAGAGGCTCACGAAGTTGCCGCCTTCGGCTTCGCCACCGGCCACCACCGCAGCAGTGGAATTTGCGGCCTTCGACCTGATCCCGTTTTTCTACCGGGTACGTATCAGTGCGATGCACTGGTCGCAGATGTCCCAATTGACCTTGGGCGTGGGTCGGCATGGTGGTGATCAGCGAGTATCTGACATACGGCCTTTACGCAATAGCCTATGCTGCGTCGCTTGCGGCTTTCGTGATGACGAACATCACTTGGCTGCGGATCTGGGTCATTCTCTCGTCTACCTGCTACGCGACCTACTACTACGTGTTTCCGGTCGAGCCCCTGTGGCTCGATGTCATCACGGAAGCTGGTCTGGTGCTGCTCAATGTAGTGATGCTGGGGTGGATTGCACTGTCCGCATTGACGGCGCGGTTCGACGACACGGCGCAGTTCCTCTACGATTCTGAGTTCTCTGCACTTAGCCGGCATGACTTTCGGACGCTGCTCGACAAGGGCGAGTGGTGCAATATCGGGACTGGACACGTATTCACTTCGCGCGGCGAACCGGTCGAGTACCTCTACTATCTGTTGAAGGGCGAGGTCGTGGCAGCAATGTCGGAGGCGAACGTGCTAAAACGTTGCGAGGGTAGCGTGATCGGTGAGATCAGCTTTCGTACCGGCGCCCCGGCGAGCGCAACCGTCACCGCATCCACACCCTGTCTCGTCGTGCGTTGGCGTCAGCGGGAATTGCGCGAGCTTTGCAAGCGCAACACCGACATATGCAGGGCGATAAACGATCTGATCGCGTCGCAGATGGCCCGTAAACTGACAACGAACTGAGGCCGGAAGCGCTAGTAAGCGGATGTTGGCGGTCAGAGCATTCTGGCGGTGGAATCTACGAGCGGGCTCATGTCCGTTCATGGCCGGTTGCACGCATCCAGTTGTGTGCCTGAAAGCGGCCGCACGAGGCCCATCGTGGCGCCTGCGTGCAGCTGATCTTCGCAGTGCTAGGTCTCAGTCTGCTCTGAAATCTCCAGTGCGTCATCGACTTCGATCCCAAGGTATCTCAAATGTTCAGCAGAACATTTTAGATATTATCGGCGGAAAGTTGTTATGTGCTGGAACGCGGCTAAGGCGTTGATCCGCAATCGATCCAATCGTCGGATCGCAGCATAAAAATTCGGCCGTACGGGGTGGGCCGCGGCCAAGAGGCGGCATGTCCACCTGCGCTGTTAGAGCGACCGCAGCCACTCCAGTAGCGTTTCGTCTTGCTTCCAGGACGGGATCGTGGAAAGCGGAGGGTGGTCGGCGACCTTTTCCAGCGCCTTGCGTTTCATCTCGAGGTTCGCACGCGCATGGATCTCCGTCGTTTTCGCATCCGCATGGCCGAGGAAGTCGCGGATGACATCGAGCGAAATGTCACTCTGCAGAAGATGGATTCCCTTGGTGTGGCGAAAACTGTGGGGGCTCACGGGCTGCGTGAAGCCGGGATGGATCTTCCGCACTGCCCCGACGTATTTTTCCAGAATGTAGCGGACCCCCGAGCGCGATAAGCGTCTCCCCTGTCGATTCTGGAAGAGCGGGTGATCGAAGTGCTCGGGGCGGTCCAGAGCATTTTCTCGAATATGCGTGCGCAGGATGTCCGCCATCGGGTCCATCAAAGGCACAGCCCGCATCTTCCGGCCCTTGCCTATCAGGCGAACCTGAGGGGGTGGGTCCAAGCGGACATCGCCGGCGCTCAAGTCGATCAACTCCTGGACACGCGCGCCGGTATCGTAGAGCAGACCCAGCAAGACGGCGTCCCGGCGACCCGTTCGCGAGTGCAGGTCAGGCTGGGCGAGGATCTCGGCAAGGTACTCCTTGGAGAGATAACCAACCATGGGGCGTGCATGGCGCCGCAGTGGAACAGCCAGGATCTGCTGACACTGGCGCAGACGATCCGGCACTTCCGACTGCACATAGCGAAAGAAAGCATGCAACACCGCGAGGCGATGATTTCGAGTGGCGATCGAGGCGTGCCTGTCGTTGCTCAAGTGATCGAGGAACGCCTCCACGAGAGGTACGTCGATGTCGGCAAGGGACAGGCGTTCCAGCGTCATGCCACGGACGTCGCGACAGTAGCGGAGCAGCAGCGTGAAGACGTCGCGGTAGGCCTTGATGGTGTTCGGGCTCAGATTGCGTTGTCCGGCCAAGTAATGGGTCAGGAAGTTGGTCACCTGCACGGATAAGTCGGTCGACTTCGTGGTGCGATCCTCCGCGGGATGACATCGCCAAAGGCGGCGTTGGTGCGTGCCGTGATCTCGGGGAAGAGCTCGGCGGTGAGGTGCAGATAGCGCTGCGTTCCGGCAAGCGAGCGATGGCCAAGGTAGGTCGCCAGCACCGGCAGCTTCGCCTCCAGGTCGGCGCCCTCTTGGTACCAGCGCAAGAGGGTGTGGACGGCGAATCCGTGACGAAGGTCGTGGACGCGCGGTCCTCTGCCACGTCCGGCATGTGGAATGCCGCACTGGAGCAACAGTTTTCGGAACACGAAGTACACCGTTCTGAGGTTCAATGGTCCGCCGTATGGCGAAGGGAAGAAGAATGCCTCGGGCGGACGTGCTCCGAAGTGCTCGGCGTACTTGCGCAGGCGCAGCACCAACGCCGGGGCGGGAGGAACCATTCGATCCTTGCCAAACTTGCCGTCGCGCACCGTCAGGATGCCTCGTTGGAGATCCACATCGGCGAGGCGCAGGTGCAAGACTTCGCCGAGGCGGAAGCCGCAACCACAAAGAAGACGAAAGACCTCCGGCATGATGATGTGGCGCAGCGGGAAGCGTGCGGTCGGTGTTAGCTGATCGACGGCCTGAAGCAGTTTCCCGACCTCGGCACGTGTCAGGATTCGGGGCGAGAACTCGTCGACTTTCTTCTTCCCCAGCAATTCTTTGGGCACATCAGCCTGATAGTCTTGCCGGCTTAGGAACAGGGTGAACTGGCGAACGACGGAGATGCGGTGTCGGTGCGTGTTCGCGCTCTCATGTGGCCGCTTGGCGAGCCACGTTGCAGTGACGGACCAAGGCAGAGTTCCGGGCACCAACGCCTGATCCATCAAGAACCGATCAAAAGCTGCCAGCGTCCGCGCGGCTTCATAATAGCGGTAACCACAGGCGCGCTTTTCCTGAACGAACTGCTCCATGAGCGGCGCGAGTGTGCTCTGGAACTGGGCCTCCGCGCCTTCACTCGCCATGCGCTAGCTCCTCGGTATCCAGAGCGACACTGCGCAGCGCTTCCACATCGGCCTTCGCGTAGATCAACGTCGAGGCCGTGGTGGCATGACCGAGAATCTCGGAGATGATATGAAATGGCGTTTCCGCCCGGAGAAGCTCGGTGGCCAAGGTGTGCCGCAGTGAGTGCAGCCCACGGCGGCGTTTGCTCCGAAACTCAATCCCGGCCAGTTTCCTCCAGTGCGTGACGATCTGGTGAAGATGATTGTTTTCACTGAATGGCGCAAAAGGTGGGTTCAGTTTGAGGAACACCTCGCGGCGGTCTGTCTGCGGGCGTCCGGCCCGCAGGTAATCGATCAAGGCCTCGCCGACTTCCTCAGTCAGGGGCAGCTGCAACGGTGCACCGGTCTTGGATTGAATGATGTCGATGGTGGCCGCCTCCCAGTTGAGGTTCTCGAGTCGCAGCGCTCGGATGTCTCCCAATCGCAATCCCAAGCGGCAGGCGAGTAAGAGAATGGCGTAGTCGCGCTTGCCTTTCGGGGAGCTGCGATCGACGGCCCTCAGAAGCCTCGCAAGGAGCTCCGGATCCCAGACCGAGGGGATGGTGGCATCCCGGGGTACCCGAATCGTCGGCAGCACAACGCTGAGATCGCGCTGCAGAATCCCTTTCAGGGTAAGGAACTTCAAGAATGACCGGACATCGGAGAGGATTCGGGAAATGGTTTTCGGCCGCAGTCGGGGGCGCCACATGACGAATGCGGTCAGATCAGCCGGCTGTAGCTGGTCCAAGGTCTCGAGATTTCTCGAACCCAGGAAGTCGAGGAATATCGCCAACTCTCGAATCCGCAAGGAGAGGCTCGAGGGTCGAAGGTAAAGCCGATCCCGGCCATAGACTTCGTAGTCACGCAGGGGCTTCTTCATCGCGGGCGGGATCTGGACCTTTTGCATGTCGGTGCGGCAGCGCTCGACATGTCCGTCACGCGCGAACGCCGCAAGCACCCGGATGCCGTACACCACATGTCGTCGCCAACCTTCGCTTGGCTCGATGGTCTCGTCAGCGCGAAGCCGATACGCCTCCACGAAACGCACCGCCAAGTCCTCTGAGAACGTATCGCCCAGGCCTTCCTGCTGAGCGAATGCGGTGAGGTGTCGCCAGATCGCATGGTGGCGTCGCAGCGACCTTCTGCTGTAGCCGAGCTTCTCGAGCTGTACCAGGCCACCAGCGACGAGCTTGTCTAACGGCCGATCGCGCGCAATATCCGGGTGGAATTGGTCCATGATCGACCTCCGCGGCAAAGGCGGCCTCGGTGGCCGCTGCGTGGTCGATGATGTGATTTTATGTGCAGCGATCCAATGAAAATCATCATAGACACAAGCAGTTAGCTTATGCACTGCACATAAAACTCTCCTCTACACAATATCGAAAGGTGCTTTCCAGCCTATGTCCTGAAGGACATAGGCTGGACTATGTCCCGCTCGGGACTATGTCCCTTTGCACCGAGCCCGGCAGACCGGCCGCAGGCCGACGCGCGGGCTGCGGGACATAGGAATTCGGACTATAGACCTTTGAGGAACGGCAGTAAGGG
>JBATKF010000391.1:0-3280 GCA_049669185.1 Sedimenticolaceae bacterium
CTCGAGCACTTCGATGTTCGAGGCCTTTCCGGCCTCGACGACCGCGGCGCGGTATTGTGTCCCGCGCACCGCGCTGATCGCCGACGGTGTCTGTATCTCGAAGCGCGACCCCGGACCGGTGGCGGGCCTGACCCGAGTGTCGAGGCGGCCATCGAGCAGGCGTACCCGCGAGTCGACCATGCCGGTCTCGCCGTGTGCGCTCAGATGATCGAAGCGCAACGCGCCGGCGCTTTGCAATGTCAGCACCGAGCCATCGGCGAATTCGACCGCGGCGCTGCTGTCCGGTCCGGTGCTGAGCGTATCGCCGAGGTCGATCGACGTCCCCGGCACCGGGTCACTCTGCGTGCTGCCATCGGCACGGTTCAATTCGGCCTTGCCTTGAACGGCTATAATGCGCGCCGAGACTGGGTTGCTGCGTATCCACGCCATCGGCACGCGCAGCCGAGTGCCAGGCAGCATGCGCCTCGGAAACTGCACGTCGTTGAGGCGGCGGATCTGTTCGTAGCGCAGTGCGCTGTCTAGGTATTTCTCGCTCAGGTCCCACAGGTTGTCGCCGTCGACGACCGTGTAGATCCAGTCCGCCGCTAGCGCGCTCCACGTGGCAAGCGCTAGCACTAACGCGAAAAAAAGGTCATAGAGCCTGCGTTTTCGAAAAATCATGCCAGTCGAGGCCTCTGCGTCCGCAGCGTTATTATTGTCATCTGCACCCTCACCCTGGGCGGGCTGGCCGCTGCAAGACCCAGTATCCATTGGCATGCACTCTTTAAATTTTATCGGACGCCCCGGACATTAGTTTAGCCGTAGCGCGCGCCCGACGCGATGGCGTCTACACAGACAAGCCAGAGTGCAACGGCAATCATGCTCGCATGCTTTCGAGTTCTTCCTGCTATACATGCGACACGCACCGGTCGTAGGCTTCCTGAGGGTTGCGGTTTTCTGTTCGCCGATAGCATGCACGGCGGCTGAGTTCGCCAGTGGTTTCTGATGGTGTGTCGCCGTCGAGTGCAGTGTGCACGCGATGTGCGTTGTAAGACTGTCGGTAACCTTCCTGTTTTCGTGCTAGATCATTGGCATTCCAGAAGAAAACAGGGTCTGGAGATTCGCGGCGAATGGTTCCGATGAATCGCCCGATGAAAGGATGCGATAGAGGCACGTAGGGAACGGTTTTGATCTCCCGAATTTGCAGAATGCACCGAGTGAACTGACCCATGACCACGAGCGCCCGGTGGCTCTTTAAGTCAATGGATTCACACCGGAACAGGTCATAGCGCCAGTGGCTGTCCTTCGTTTGGACCAGGAACCTCTGCCATGACGGTCCGCCGGAACTTGGCCGGTAATACGCGGCCAGGACCTGCTGCACCGCATCTTTATCGATGTCGATACGGAACACTTCTAGAAAAACTTCCTGGTGCCGGCAGAGTCGCCGCCTCGCGCCGCCCGTTGCTAACGTACTCATCAAACAATGTCGCGGCTAGACCTGGCGCAACCTGGAGGTCGCCTTGTCAGTTTGGCCTTTTTGGGCCATCCTTCGGCTCCCATGCCGCCCGCGCTGCCGCAGCAGCCGCTCCAGCAAAGCAATCGCGATCCGCGACTGGTATCCGGAACCCGCAGGCCATGCCCGACATCGATAGATCAGCGATTCCAACGTACTTGATCCCGGTCTTGCTGTTGCTGGGCTCGCTGCTTGGCGGATGTGCCAATGGCTTGCAAGCCACTGGCATAGCGACGCCCTGCGGTGCAGCCACTGCAGCAATGACGACGCAGGGCGCGGCCGCGGACGTCGATATGGCCGCGCTGCAAAACGATGTCGATGACATCATGGCCGAGCTGCGATCCAACCGGGACGGCAAGCTCTATTCCGGTGCGGTCGAAGGGGTGGACCCAAACGACCTGGCGATTGCTGTTGCGCTGGTCGACGGTCGAACGCTCGCCAGCGGCGACAGCGACGTGCAGTTCCCGCTCATGTCGGTTTCGAAACCCTTCACGTACGCGCTGGCGCTGGAACAGCGCGGCGTCGACTACATGCTCGAGACGATCGGCGTCAGCGCAACGGGGCTACCCTATAATTCGGTTGCGGCCGGCGCCGTGCGCCAGACATCGGAACAGAATCCGATGGTCAACGCGGGTGCGATCGCCACGCACAGCTACATACTCGGCGCTGACCCGGCCGCCAAGAGCCGGGCCGTCGTCGATCTGTACTCGCGCATGGCCAACCACGCGCTGGCGATCCGCGAGGCCTGGCGCGCGACGCCGCGCGCCCTTACATACACGCTGGCTTACCAGATGCAGGCCGCTGAGCGGCTCGACGGCGACGTCAGGGATGTTGCCAACCGCTACCTTGAATCCAACATCGTCGCAGTGACCGCCGGCCAGCTTGCGCAGATGGGCGCTACACTGGCCAACGGCGGCATCCAGCCACTCAGCGGGGAGCGCATCGTCACAACCGACACCGTGCACACCGTGCTGTCGGCCATGGTCATTGCCGGCATGTACGAAGACAGCGGCTACTGGTGGACAAGGGTTGGAGTACCGGCGAAGAGCGGCGTCAGTGGCGGGATCGTGGCTGTCGTTCCGGGCTGGGGTGCGATCGTAGCCTACTCGCCACGCCTGGACGCGGCCGGCAACAGCGTACGGGCCGCCCTGGCAATTGAGCAGCTTGTTGGCCGCTGGAAACTGCACTCGATCGAGCGAATGCTCGATCAGCACAACTGACCTCCAGAACCATCCGAACTAGGTGCCGCCGTCGTTACGGATCGACCTCGCATAGACAAACAAGAAAGCCCCGGGGAGCAAACGATGAAAACATTGATACTGACCGGCGGCATCTTCCTGTCCCTCGTTGGCAGCGCCGTGAACAGTGCCACTGCAATGGACGGACAGCGCGTCGTACCCATGCCGCAGGCATACGCACCGAAGACCGCACCAAAGGCACCGCAGATCGCAACCTTTTCGATCGTCGCGCGCGATCCACTGACCGGGGACTACGGTGTCGCCGTGCAGTCGCGCTACTTCGCGGTCGGTGCCGTCGTGCCGCACGCCGCGGCCAACACGGGTGCCGTCGCGACACAGGCGCGCGGCAACCTGCTTTATGGACCACAGGGTCTGGCCCTGCTGGAAAGGGGGCTGGCCGCCCGTGAAGTAATCAAGCAGCTACTGGCCACCGATCCGCTGCGTGACGAACGCCAGGTCGGGGTCGTCGACAGGAACGGCCAACCGGCCAGCTACACCGGCGATAAGTGCCTTTCCTGGGCGGGCGGGCGCACTGGCCCCGGCTACGCGG
>JBATKF010000392.1:0-6533 GCA_049669185.1 Sedimenticolaceae bacterium
CCACATGGTCGCGCGGGCACGCGCCGCGGACGGCAGCCGCCCGGTGTACGAGCTGGTCGGGGGGCCGGGAGACGATCGCTATGAAGTCCTGCAGCCGCACCAGATCTATGAGATCGGGACCATCACGGAGCTCGCCGATGAGGGCACGGACACATTGGTGCTGCGCGGGGATCGCTTCTATCTGTCGCCCGGTCTTCCGGACAACGTCGAGAACCTGCGCTACGAGTATGCGGGCGACGTCTGGGTAGGGGCCGACAGCCTGATGCTGCGGGGCAATGCGCTGGACAACCGTATCGAGATCGGACAGCCGAACCCCGATGCGTTGACCGAACTACATGGACTGGCCGGTGACGATGTGCTGATCGGCTCGGACGCGGATGAATCGGGCAACCCGTCGCTGGGATTGTTCGGCGGCGAGGGCAACGACCTGCTGCGTGGGCTGGGCGGCGCAGACAACCTGTATGGCGGCCCGGGTGACGACCTGATCGAGGGCGGTCCCGGCAGTGACCTGCTCGACGGTGGCCAGGGTCGGGACACCTATGTGTTCGCGCCCGGGGACAGTCTGCGGGAAAGCGGCATGTCGGTGATCGACGACAGCGATGGCGGCAGCGTTATTCGCTTCGCCGACGGCGTTGCCATGGCCGATCTTCAATTTGAGATCGTGGATGAAGATATGCTCGTATCTTATTCACTGGAAGATACTTTTATCGTCAAGAATGGTGCGATGGCGGGCGCCGTCGCCTGGTATGAGCTGGCGTCCGGCGCCGCGTTCACGCAGCAGCAGACCGAGGTGCCGGCACAGGAGAATGCGCCGCCGGTGCTGACCGGACAGCCCCCCTCGATCGCGACCTTCGAGGGCCGCCCTGTCACGGTGTCCCTGGCCGCAGACCTGTTTTCGGACCCCGAAGGCGAGGCGCTGCAGATCTCGCTGACGCTCCAAGACGCAGGCCCCCTGCCGAGCTGGATCGTCTTTGATGCGGCGGCGGCGCGCCTCGATCTCGATCCCGCCGACGGTGACGCCGGCAGCTACGCACTCGCGGTGACTGCCAGCGACCCGGCAGGCAACCGTGCATCGACGTCGATCCTGGTCGAGGTCACGGATGCCAACTTCGCCGACGGCTCCGCCGATGCGGACATTCTGAAGGGAACCGCAAGCGCGGATAACCTGGACGGGGGATGGGGAGACGATTGGCTTTACGGTTACGCGGCGGATGACCGCCTGCAGGGCGGAGACGGCAACGATCGACTCTACGGTCATCGAGGTGCCGATGAGCTGCTCGGCGATGACGGTGACGACATCCTGAACGGCGGCCCGGGTGACGATCGCATGCTCGGCGGTGCGGGCGATGATCGCTACTACGTCGATGCCCTCGGCGATGTCGTGATCGACGGAGCCGACAGTGGGCATGACCGGATCTACAGCAAAGTGGACCTTACGCTCGACGCCGATCTGGAGGACCTGTTTCTGCAGGGGGCGGCCGATCTGCAAGGCACCGGCAATGCCGCCGACAACCGCCTGTACGGAAATCAGGGAGGCAATGTTCTGGATGGCCTGGCGGGCGATGATCGAGTGTACGGTCGGGACGGCGACGATCTTCTGATCGGCGGTCTGGGCAACGATACCCTGCACGGCGGGTTGGGCGGTGACCAGATGATTGGCGGCATCGGCGATGATCGTTATTTCGTCGACGCATTGGCGGACAGTGTGCTCGAAGACGCCGACGCCGGTTATGACCGACTGTACAGCACCATCGACACCACGCTGGCCGCCCATGTGGAGGCCCTCACGCTGCAGGGTGAGGGTCATCTCACCGGCATCGGAAACGCGTTGGACAATCGGCTGAACGGCAACCAGGGCGATAACCAGCTGCGGGGCGAGGCTGGGAACGATCGCCTGTATGGCCGTGACGGCGAGGACGTCTTGATCGGCGGTATCGGTAATGACTATCTCAACGGCGGCCTAGGCAGCGACGAATACCAGATCGGTCGTGGTGATGGCCGGGATCGGATCCAGGATGAAGACGCAGGCCCCGAAAGTGGCGACAGCAACAGTATTCGCTTTGCTGACGGGATCCGAGCGGATGAACTCTGGTTCGCCCGATCGGGCGAAAACCTGGTCGCGCGGATCATCGGTGCCGAGGACCAGGTGACGGTGCTGAAATGGTTTGCAAGCGAATCGCGACCTCTCGACCACATCATGACGGATGCAGGTGCCGCCATTGCCGCAAATCAGGTCGACCAGTTGGTGGCCGCGCTGGCGACGTTCGATATCCCGAGGGCGTCGGTGATCGAGCTGTCTGCGGTCCAGCAGGATGAGTACGCGGCAATCGTCGCTGCGCACTGGCAATCTCCCCAGGCCGTTGCAGGCTAATGCGCATACTGCGAGAAGGCAGATCCAATGCGCCCAGCGCGGATCGCGTCAGCGACCGGGAAAGATCTTCAGTCGCCCGTCTTCCGCATGCTCTGGCTGATTGCGCATGTGATCCGCAGTGGCCAGGAAGGCCTGCTCCAATCTGGTCTTCAGCTGCGCATCGATGGGCATGTCGTCGAGTGCCTTGCGCATGCAGTGCATCCACTGATCGCGTTCCTGCTTACCGATCGCGAACGGCATGTGACGGCGACGCAGCATCGGGTGACCGTATTTCTGGACGTATAGATCGGGGCCGCCGAGCCAGCCCGACAAAAACAGGAACAGCTTTTCACGCGACGCACGCAGGCTCTTCGCGTGCATGGCGCGGATGTGGCTCGCCTGCGTTTCGGATTCCATGGCGTCATAGAAGCGCTCGACGAGTTGCCGCACCCCGGCCTCGCCGCCAAGCATGTCATAGGGAGTCTGGTCGTTCATGCGTGCTGTTCCTGTCGAGAGGCACCTTGTCGATACGCCAATGCGGGATTGCCCAGGCCCAGAAATCGGCCGGGTTGTTAAGACCGTTCGGGGCCTGCGGCTGACCGAGATGATGCCACGCCTCGCGCAGGCTGCGCACCGGGTCGTGAGCGCGCACCGGATAGACGCCATCGCTCTTGCTGAGCTTATGCCCATCGGCGGCATAGACCAGCGGGATATGCGCATAGCTTGGGGTGGCGTAGCCGAGCTGACGTTGCAGCCAGAGCTGGCGCGGCGTGGACCAGAGCAGGTCGGCGCCGCGTACGACATGTGTGATGCCCTGCAGGTGATCATCGACTACGACGGCGAGCTGATACGCGGTGAAACCATCGCGGCGTCGGATGATGAAATCACCGATCTCGCTTGCGAGGTCCTGCACGACCTCGCCGACGATTCGGTCATCAAAGGCCAGCTCGTCGCTGCCGACGATCATGCGCCACGCGGCGGCGGTCTCCGGCCCCGGGGGATTCTCGCGGCAGGTGCCTGGATAGATCGGGCCCTCGCTGCCGAGCCTTGCGGTGCTGGCAATCAGCCTGCGACTGCAGCTGCAGCGGTAGGCCAGCCGCCGCTCGACCAGAATCGCGATGACTTGATCGTAGAGCCCGCCGCGTTCACTCTGGCGCACCGTGGGACCGTCCCATTGCATGCCGAAGGTCTGTAGCGTCCGCAGAATCGATCGTTCGGCATCCGCGTGCCGGCGGGTCTCATCGACGTCCTCGATTCGCACCAGCCATTCGCCATTCTGGTGTCGAGCATCGGCGTAACTGGCGACCGCTGCAACCAGCGAGCCGAAGTGCATCGGTCCCGTCGGCGAGGGCGCAAAGCGGCCACGATAGGCGGCCGGATTCATGATCGGCCGGGAGTGGAATCAGGCGGCGTGACGGACGGGGCCGGAAAGGGCTGCAGGCTAGCCGCGGACCCGTTCCAGTTCTTCCTCGCGGGTCTTGCAATCGATGCACAAGTCAGCGGTCGGTCTGGCCTCGAGGCGGCGTATGCCGATCTCGACCCCACAGGACTCGCAGTAGCCATACTCATGCTCATCGAGTTTCTTGAGCGTCTTCTCTATCTTGGTCAGGAGCTTTCGTTCACGATCCCGGGTGCGCAGCTCCATTCCCATGTCCGATTCCTGGGTCGCGCGGTCGTTCGGGTCTGCGCAGTGCACGGTGTCTAGCTTCATGTGACCGACGGTGCGATCAACCTCCTCCATGAGCTCCTTTCGCCAGGCATCGAGGATCTCGCGGAAGTGCGCCTCCTGGTTGGCGTTCATATAGGCCTCACCCGGTGCCTCCTCGTAGGGCGGAAAGCCATGATGATCCGCACGATGGCCAGTGTCTTCGATCATCGTAGATGCCTCACGTGTCAAACGAGCAAGCTAACATTGATGCAGGGTAAGGGCAATCGCGCCCTCGTATCGACTTACTGTCGCGTTTTTTGACTGGAGTCAATAATGGCAAAACTAGAGGCGCTGATTTTCGATGTCGACGGCACCCTGGCCGATACGGAGCGCGATGGTCATCGCATCGCGTTCAATCGGGCCTTCGGCGAGGCCGGTCTGGACTGGGAGTGGTCCGTGGCCCTTTATGGCAGTCTGCTGAGCGTGACCGGCGGCAAGGAGCGAATTCGCCACTATCTCGACCACGTCAATCGTGCGTTCAAGCGTCCGGCAGATCTGGAGGGCTTCATCGCCGACCTGCACCGCAGCAAGACCCGGCACTACATGGCGATGATGGCCGAGGGCGCCATCCCCCTGCGTCCCGGCGTGCCACGTCTGCTCGCAGAGGCGCGCGATGCCGGCATGCGACTGGCCATTGCGACCACCACGACGCCACAGAATGTCAGCGCATTGATCGAGAGCACTCTGCCGGCCGATGCGGTCGACTGGTTCGAGGCAATCGGCGCCGGGGATATCGTACCCAACAAGAAGCCGGCGCCGGATATCTACACCTGGGTGCTGGAAACCATGGGGCTGACGCCAGAGCGGGTGATCGCGTTCGAAGACTCGGGTCACGGGGTGTCGTCTGCAATGGCATCGGGCATCGAACATATCGTCGTCACGGTGAACGACTACACGGTCGGACAGGATTTCTCGGCGGCCACGGTGGTGCTGAACAATCTGGGTGGACCGGATGCGCATGCGGAGACGATTATGGGGCCTGCCCCGGCACACGGCATCGTAGACATGGCGTACCTGCAGGCCCTGATGTCCTCGGCACAGGCGGCACGCTGATGCACATTGCTCAACGCATGGGCGACATCGCCCCGTTCCGGGTAATGGAGATCCTGGGCCGCGCGCGGGCGATGGAGGCACAGGGACGCGACGTGGTGCACCTGGAGATCGGTGAGCCCGATTTCGTCTCTCCACAGCCGGTGATCGATGCAGCGCACCAGGCCCTGCACGCGGGGTTCACGCACTACACCCCGGCGACGGGTCTGTCGAGTCTGCGTGAGATGCTCGCGGACTATTATCGTCGGCAGTTTGGCGAGTCCGTAGATCCACGCCGAATCTTGGTGACACCCGGCGCCTCGGGTGCGCTGCAGCTGGTCCTGGGTGTGTTGGTCGACCCGGGCGACAGGGTGCTACACACCGATCCCGGGTATCCCTGCAACCGGCACCTCGTTAGCCTGTTCGGCGGCGTGCCGATCCCGCTGGCCGTCTCTGTCGATACCGAATACGGCGTCACGGTGTCCGCGCTGTCTGCGGCCATGACCGACGGTGCCGCGGCCCTGATGCTGGCATCACCGGCGAACCCGACCGGTAACCTAATCCCGCTGGATCATCTACGCGCGCTGAACCGGCGGTTGTGCGAGCACGGCGATGCCGTGCTGATCTGCGACGAGATCTACCAGGGCCTTCAATACGATTGCCCCGTGCAGACGGCACTGAGCCTACACGCCGAAAACGTCGTCGTGATCAACAGCTTCTCGAAATTCTTCGGCATGACCGGCTGGCGCGTCGGCTGGACGGTGGTTCCAGATACATTGGTCGAACCGATGGAGAGGCTGGCGCAAAACCTCTTTCTAGCCGCGCCGACGCTGGCTCAGCATGCGGCGTTGGCGGCATTCAGTGAAAGCGGCATGGAGATCCTGGAGGCCCGACGGCAGGCCTTTCAAGAGCGGCGTGACTACCTCTATTCGGCCATCGGTGATCTGGGTTTTGTCGTAGGTCCAAAACCCGCGGGGGCGTTCTATCTCTACGCCGACGCCTCACGCTTCACGGATGACAGCCTGGCATTTTGCCAGCAACTTCTGGAGTCGGCCGGAGTCGCCATTACACCAGGCCACGATTTTGGCTGCCACCGCGCGGCACAACACGTACGCTTCGCCTATACCACGGGGCAGGAGCGACTCGAACTGGGTATTGAGCGGCTGCGGCGCTTCATCACTGCCGGTGGCGACTGATGCACCACCACCCGTAAACAAAGCATCCGCGGTCACAACGCCTTTAGGTCTTCGATCCATAAGCGGGTCGCGCCTGCCACCGCAGCCGGCATCGCGGCGAACTGTAACCCCGGTATCAGCATTATCACCGTGACACCGGCACCGAATCCGAGTGACTTGAGACGCTTACGCCGCAGACGGTCGCGTTGATTGCGTGGCCTCAGGGCATGGTTGCCCATCGGGTAATCGGCGTATTCGACGGCCAGAAACC
>JBATKF010000393.1:0-1663 GCA_049669185.1 Sedimenticolaceae bacterium
GCTGCAGTTGGCCGACTCCGGCGGTTCCCAGTATTTTCCGAAAGCCGCCAGACGAGAGGTAGGGGATTGGCGAAGGTCAGCTATCGGGCGCCCTTCCCCAAAGGCAGCCCCCGGCCAGGAAGAGACATTCCCGGCCCGGGCAGATCAGGTGTCAGGACTCTTTACGGGACACAACCGGAACGAGTGCTCCCGGCCAGAAGCGGTCGGTTTAGGGCTGCGCCGCACGACTGCCAGTAGGCTTTGGCTTACGGGCGCGGCCGGCCAAACTGGCGTTTTCGGTCACTTCTTAAGTCGGAACCAGCTATGAAATTGGCGTTGGTGTCGAACCGAATTCACTCATTGGTTGCGAGATCTACTACGCGCAGCAACAGTTGCGTAGCTTTGTCTAGCACTGGCCCGGCTATGCGGTTGTTTTGCAGATCACTAAATGATCCTTCACCGAAGTACAGTCCATCAGAGACCAGAAACGTCAGGCGAACGTTGCCCGCCTTCGGCGGCGGGCGACGTTGCTCTTGCCGAGGGCCAACACTATCGACGATAGACTGAGATACAGAAACCAGCTCTTTCGCAAGAACTTCAGCGGGGTGACCTTTCCCTTCAAATATCGCTGGTTTTCCTGATTGGTTGAGGTAACGCACGCCGCCGTCCGAGAACGCCGCCAAGACGTCGAGGCCTTGCTCTAGCGGGACCTCAACAATTACTCCTAGTAATATCTTCGCCGGTACATTGGCACCGGCCGCGCGCAAACGATTGTAAGCGAGGGCTCTGACTCTACCTTCATTGGTCGCCTCGTCTGCGATCTTACGCAGAGCGGCTTTGTCGAGCTGCGTCTCTAGCAGCGGTGCCCAAAGTTCGTCTCTCTTCGGTCTGACTTGACTGCTGAATAGGCTGATGTCATCGCAGAACAGCAGATTGTAGAGAAGATTAACCTGGGATTCAGGATACGGATTATAGAACGTGGACGTAGTAGCCCAGCTGCTAGCGGCTAGAACCATGCCTAGGGCGGCAAACAATTTCTTTAGCGTATTCATAATGTGTACAGAGGTGTTTGGCACCTCAAATCAGGACGTTTCTGAAAAGGGGTGTAGTACGCCCGGTGAGATCGCCGTGCGCTCAAGCGATACAATCCTTAGATCCGGGTATAACCAGCACATGCTTCCGTCAGCCATTCAGGGCACAGCGACAAAATCAGCTAGTCTTCTTAAAGAAAAAATAGATCCCTACCAGCATCATCAGTAAACCGAAGATGACTGCAGCATCATTCCCGGCTTGGTAACTCGTATTCATATTGACCGGGCGCGATGACAAAAGCCAACTGACAACCATTGAGCCGCCCCATATTGCGCCTATCGCACCGGCAATCTTATTCCGCATGTTCGACTCCACCTTCAGGGAATACTCGTTTTCGTACCCGCTACATCGGCGGGTTTTAACCATGCTTGAAGAGGTAGTAGGAAGAAGCCTGCAGCTCTCAGCGAGCAATCGCTGAAAAACTGCAACGCGTCGGGACCTGCCTGAGGCGGACTGAAAGCATCGTGGCACCCTCCATCAGCGATTCCTTAAGGTCGGCTTCGTGTTGGTTGCTGCCGCTCAGCAGATCAGAAAGCGGACGCTGGCCTGATTGACCAGCCTACGCCCGCTATCCAACCCATTGCTGTCGTAG
>JBATKF010000394.1:0-8940 GCA_049669185.1 Sedimenticolaceae bacterium
GCTGTAACCACCCGAGTACGGCGCATAACCATAATCGCCGCCCGAATACGGATAGCCGCCATAGCCCGGGTAGCCGCCGTAGCCGCCACCGTAGGGATAGCCACCGCCGTAGCCGCCACCGTAGGGATAGCCACCGCCGTAGCCGCCATAGCCCGGGTAGCCGCCCCAACCACCACCGTAGGGATAGCCGCCATAGCCATAGCCCGGATAGCCTCCGCCCCATGGGCCGCCGCCCCAGTTGTTGCCCCAACCGCCCATGTTGAATGGGCTGCCGCCCCAAAAGAATGCGTGAGCGCTGGACGTGGCGAGGATGGCAGCGGCCGCGGCGACGCCGACAAATAGTTTGCGAGATTTGAACATCGAAAGTCCCTCCGGTTTGAGGATTGTGAGTTGTTATGAACCCATCCGCTGCGACAGCATTTCCCACGAGGCAGGCGGTTGCACCTTCGTGCAGCGCCTGCGAGCGTGATCCGCCGCTGCCGCAAAGAATCTAGTATTCGCGAACAGATTACTCTGTTCTGACGCGTTGGTCAGCCGAAGGGTAGGTTTGTCCGTTGGCTGTCTTGTAGCCGAGCTTCGCCGCAGGCTGCCGATATTGTTTCAACAGGCGCTGGCACTGTCTGAGACTGAACTGGATGCCATAGCGCTGGAGAAGATGCCTCTGCAGCAGCTTACCCTGCCACTTCTTGCCGTCGAGGCCAAATTGCGCCGGCGGCCGGCCGAGCTCAACCTGCAGCCGCTTCCATTCGTCGCCCGACAGCTTGGGCGGTCGGCCGGGGCTGGTCTCGTCCATCAAACCGTCGAGGCCCCCATCCACAAAGCGCTTGCGCCAGCGTTCCAGCGTGCGCGTATGCTCGCCCAGCCATTCCGCGACCTGGTTCGGTCGATGTCCCTCGGCGATTAATAGGACGCACAATGCGCGATAGCAGAAGCGCCGCTCGCGCGATGCGCTCACATGCTGTCTCACCGCACTTCGCAGTTGGGCGATCTCGGGTGTGTCCATGTTTTAATTTGTCCTGGCGCACAGATGCCGCGGAATCTTGTCCGGTTTTTAGTATTAACAAAACGGCATGCTTATCTGGATGCAAACTGGTGAACACTTGACCCCGGTCAGGAAAACAGACCGGAATACTAGGCCAGGGCGCCCGAATCACGACCCCTGTTCGCGCACCCGGGGGAAAACCGGACGCTGAACCCATGTTCGTTGATCTGGGGCCGCGGCCACGCTGGCCGGCGTTTCTGCACGCACCGGCGGTGCGGCGATTGAACCGGGCTCGGCCTTTGGCGATGCTATCCCTACCGGGTTCGGATCACTTGCCGGCAGCCTCTGCCGCCTGCTCCTCGGCCGCATACTTGAGGCGCTGGGCCTTCTTTTTTTCGACTAGCTCGATGTACTCCTTGGGGGTCATCGAGGCGCCGGTTTCGGGTCGTTTGGTCGGCAGATAATAACCGGCGATCACAGCGACGATGATCGCCAGCAGAAGGATGTAGGTACTGGTGCGGTCGCGTTTTCTCGGCATGCGACTCATGTTAACAGGGACGCTCGGCCGCAGTCATACCGCAACCGGGTGCAGACTGCGCTTATAGCCGGGCGGCGAACAGTGGGCCGTCGTCCGTGTCGATGCGGCGGATCGGGTGCCCATAGACGGCGCTGAGTAGTGCAGGATCGGCAAGCGTGTGGCGCGGGCCGGCATGCCAGCCGCCGCGGCCGTTGAGGATCAGCCAGTGGTCGCAGGCACGGTAGGCGATATTGAGATCATGCAGCACCATCAGCATCGCGCGGGTGTCGCTGACGCAGTTCGCCGCCAGCGCACGCAGGCAGCCCGCCTGGTAGGCGAGGTCGAGATGATTGAGCGGTTCATCCAGCAGCGACAGCCGTGTTTGTTGGGTCAGCAGGCGGGCGATTTCGACCCGTCGCAACTCGCCACCGGAAAGCGTCGCGAGAGAGCGGTCGGCGAGTGGGTCGAGGTCCAGTGCTGCTATGTACCGCTGGGCGATGGCGAGGTCGGCGGCGCCCTCCCAGGCCAGCGGGGAGAGATGCGGGTGGCGGCCGCTGAGCACGGTCTCGAGTACGCTGGCGCCGAAGCCGCGGCTGCTGTGCTGCAGCAGAACGGCGATCTGGCGCGCGCGCTCCCGGGCGCTCAGCGTCTGAAGTTCTGACCCACCCAGCAGGATCTTCCCGGAATGCCCAGCAGGACGCAGCCCCGCGAGGTGGTGCAGCAGCGTGGTCTTGCCCGCGCCGTTGCGCCCCAGAAGCGCCCAGCACTGGCCCGGTCTGATAGCCAGCTCGAGTCCTTCGCAGATGGTCTGTTGCTCGATCTGCACGCTGAGCCCGTCAATCTGCAGCAGGCCACTCATCGGTGGGCCTCGCGCTGCAGCAGGAATAAGAATACCGGGACACCGAACAGGGCGGTCAGCACACCGACGGGCAGTTGCAGCGGGCTGATCAGGGTGCGTGCCGCGGTATCGGCCAGCACCAGCAGGCTGCCCCCCAGCAGGCATGCCGCTGGCAGAAGTACGCGATGATCGTGGCCGCCGAGGCGGCGCACCAGGTGCGGTGTGACCAGTCCGACAAATCCGACTGCCCCGGCCGTGGTTACTGCTGCCGCGGTCATTACGGCGGTCAAAAAGAACAGCTCCAGCCGCAGCTGCCTGGTGTCAACGCCGAGCGCCGCCGCCTGCAGCATTCCCTGGGCGGCGACATTGAGGTCGCGTGCCCGCCGCAGGGTCAGCAGCAGGCCCGCGCCGAGCAACAGAAGCGGCACCCGTGGTGCGATCGCATCGGCCAGGTCGCCCATGAGCCAGAACAACATGCCGGGCAGGCGGGCGGCCGGACTGACGCTCAATACGAAACTGATCAGCGCCGACCAGCCGGCCGCGACGATGATCCCGGTCAGCAGCAGCCGATCGCTGCGCCAGTCGTCGCCGTGACGCGCCAAACCAAACACCATCAGCGTGCTGATCAGCGCGCCGAAGGAGGCGGCCGGGGTATACCAGAGACTCGGCAGTCCCAGCAGCATCACCGCCAGCACCGCCGCCGACGCGCCCCCGGAGACTCCCAGCACATAGGGGTCCCCGAGGGGGTTGCGTAACAGCACCTGGATCAACGCGCCGGCCAGCGCAAGCAGACCGCCGACGGCAAAGGCCGAGAGCGCACGCGGCAGGCGCAGCTCATCGATGATGCGATCGTTGATGCTGCCGTCGCTGGCCAGCAGGTGTTGCAATATCTCGCCGGGCGGAATGGCCACGCTTCCGATCAGTAGGGCCAGTGCCAGACTGCACCCAGCCAGCACGATACAGGCGGCCAGCAGCAGGTTTCTGTGCCGGAGTGTCAACGCAGCGCGGCCTTCACAGATGTCGGTGTTCGGCAGGCGCTTGTTTGCCGCGCAGACTGATGATTGGCCACCCACGTCGTTTCGCCTGATCGGTCAGTATCGGGTCGGGATCTACCGCGACCGGTCGCTCGACCAGCTCGAGCAACGGGAGGTCGTTGTGTGAGTCGCTGTAGAACGATGCGCCCGCGAGCGTTGTGTCGTGTCGTGTCAGCCAATCCTGCAGTCGGATGACCTTACCCTCACGAAAGCTCGGGGTGCCGGCGACGTTGCCGGTGAATCGGCCGTCGACTATCTCTGGGTCGGTGGCGATCAGCTGCGAGATGCCCAAACGCTCGGCAATCGGTGCCGTAACAAAAGCATTGGTCGCGGTGATGATCATCAGGGTGTCGCCTGCGGCGCGGTGTCGTGCCACCAGGGCCTCGGCGGCCGCGGTGATGAGCGGTTCGATCTTTTCTCGCATGAAGCGGGCCCGCCAGGAATGCAGATCCTGCATCCGATGCTGGGCGAGCGGTCGCAGCGAAAACCTCAGGAATGCCAAGATGTCCAGGCGTCCTTCGCGGTACTCGGCAAAAAAACGCGCGTTCTCGCGTTCGTAACTCGGGCCGTCTACAACGCCCAATTCGGCGAGGAATTGCCCCCAGAGATAGTCCGAGTCGCCGGCAAGCAAGGTGTTGTCCAGGTCGAATATGGCCAAAGGCATGGAAAAAGCCCTGCGGTGGGGATTTTTTGCAGCTGCACAACTATACAGGATTTCTTTTATAAGCAATGGCTTATGGTATGCCCGGGCTTGCGGGTGGCGGCCTTGCTGTGAAAAACTACCAGAACCGAAAAGGACGGCTTTGGTTCCAGTTGTGATTGACTCAGACGGTTTTCGGCCGAATGTGGGGATCATCCTCTGCAATGACCAGAACCGCCTCTTCTGGGGTCGTCGTGTAGGGCAGAACGCCTGGCAGTTTCCGCAAGGTGGAATCCATGCCGACGAGACGCCGGAGCAGGCGATGTTTCGTGAATTGCAGGAGGAGGTCGGCCTGCTGCCGGAACACGTCGATCTGTTGGGCTCCACCGATCGCTGGTTGCGCTATCGTCTGCCCAAGCGCTTTATTCGTCGTCACTCCCACCCGGTCTGCATTGGGCAAAAGCAACGCTGGTTCTTGTTGCGGGTGCACTGTCGCGAGAGCGATTTTTGCCTCGACTCCTGCGAAAAGCCCGAGTTCGACAGCTGGCGCTGGGTGACGTTTTGGCAACCGGTAAGCGAGGTGATTTATTTCAAACGGCGTGTCTACGAACGTGCGCTCGAGGAGCTTGCGCCGCTATTGTTCCCCAATGGCGTGCCGACCCGTCCCGCAGGCAGTCCTTTACGCCAGCAAGGCCGCTGAATCGTCACGACTCGCCGCGAGTAGCGCGTTGGACGCCTGGGTGGTTTGCCGACTAGCCCGTTGGCGCCCGGCCAATCATTCCCGCGACCTCACACCTGAGCCCGGTCCTGCCGAGTATGCTTGAAACACTGCATCGGATAGTCAAGGAAGTAAATGCGGCGCCCGATCTCGAGAAGGCGCTGGGCCTGATTGTCAGCATGGTCAAGCAGGCGATTCAATGCGATGTGTGCTCGGTCTATCTGACCGATCCCGACGCCAGGGCCCACGTCCTGGCGGCCACAGACGGTCTGCGCCAGGAGGCGGTGGGCAAGGTTTCGCTTCCACTCAACCGCGGCTTGGTCGGATTGGTCGCGGAGCGGGCCGAGCCGCTGAACTTGGGCGATGCACCGGCGCACCCACGGTATCTGCATATCAACGAGACCGGCGAGACCAAATATCGCGGATTCCTCGGCGTCCCTATCATCCAGAGCAGAAAGGTTCTCGGGGTATTGGTGGTGCGCCAGCATGCGCAGCGTGAATTCACCGACGATGAGGTCACCTTCCTGTTTACGCTCGCGGCGCAATTGGCCGGTGCGATTACCCATGCCCAGGCCAGCGGTGAGCTGGACACCTTGACGACACACACCCGGGTGGGACGCTACCTCGAGGGCCGCCCGGGTAGCACGGGCGTCTGCATCGGACACGGTGTGGTCGCGTATCACATGGCGGATTTGGACGCGATACCGGACCGGGCCGTGGAAGATATCTTGGCCGAGGTGTCGGCCTTTCGCGCCGCCGTAGCGGCGGTCGAGGATGACCTGCGCCAGCTGCAGCAGCGTCTCAGCGGGGAGATACCGGCCGAAGACAATGCCTTGTTCGATGCCCTGCTGATGATGCTCGGCGGCGACAGCCTGGTCACTCAGACCATTGGGCTGATCGAGCAGGGTCAATGGGCACCGGGCGCGCTGCGCCAGAGCATCCGTGCCCATGCCCAGGTCTTCGAGAACATGGCGGACGTCTACTTGCGCGAACGTGCCTCCGATGTCCGGGATCTGGGTCGGCGAATCCTCACGCATCTGCAGAGCGACAGCCCCCCGGATGCGGAGTATCCGCCGGACACCATCCTGGTCGGTGAGGAAGTCAGCGCCACGCAGCTCGCGGAGGTGCCGGCGGATTGCCTGGTAGGCGTGGTCTCGGCGACCGGCTCGAGTTCGTCGCATGTCGCCATTCTCGCGCGGGCGATGGGCATTCCCGCAGCGATGGGTGTCACCGATTTGCCGGTCCACCGAATGGAGAATCGTGAACTCATCATCGACGGATATCGGGGACGGGTCTATGTCTCGCCGGCGCCCTCGGTGCGCAGCGAATACGAACGTCTGGCCGACGAGGAACGCCAACTCACCGCCGAGGCTGAGGGCATGCGCGGTCTTCCCTCGGAGTCGACGGATGGCGTCGCCTTCCCGCTGTTTCTCAATACCGGGTTGATCAACGAGACCAATAGCACCAACAACGACGACTTCGCGGGGATTGGGCTGTATCGCACTGAGCTCCCGTTCATGGTGCGCGACCGCTTCCCGGCAGAATCGGTACAGGTAATGAATTATCGACGCGTGCTCGAGGCGTTCCAGCCGCGTCCGGTGATTCTGCGTACGTTGGATATCGGCGGCGACAAACCGCTGCCGTACTTTCCGTTCGAAGAACAGAACCCCTTCCTTGGTTGGCGCGGCGTTCGTATCTCGCTGGCCCATCCGGAGATATTCCTGACCCAGGTGCGGGCCATGCTGCGTGCGTCGGTGGATCTGCGCAATCTGCAGATCATGCTGCCGATGATCAGCGGCGTTGCGGAGGTCGACGAGCTCAAGATGTTGATCACCCGCGCGCACGACGAGCTGCTCGAGGAAGGCTACGCGGTATCGATGCCGCGCATCGGTGTGATGATCGAGGTGCCGTCGGCCGTCTACATGATCGAAGAGCTGGCGCGTCGCGTCGACTTCCTATCGGTCGGCACCAATGACCTGACCCAGTATCTGCTGGCTGTGGACCGCAATAACTCCCGCGTCGCCGAGCTCTATGACGATCTGCATCCCGCGGTGCTGCGTGCGCTCGAGCAGATAATCCGCGGCGCCCGGGAATTCAAACGGCCGGTGGGAATCTGCGGTGAACTGGCCGGCAACCCGCTGGCTACCATCCTGATGATGGGGCTCGGTGTGGACAGTCTGAGCATGAGCGCCGGCAGTCTGATGAAGGTCAAGTGGGTGGTGCGCAGCATCAGCGTGTCGCGTGCCCGTCAGCTGGCGCAGGCCGCGCTGCGCATGGAGGATGCGCCGCAGGTGCGGCGCTTCATGGAGGGTGCGCTGGACGATATAGGGCTGGGCGGACTGTTCCGTCCCGGTTTCTGAGCCACGCGTCGTGAGCCGAATCCCGACGTTTTTTTGACGGCTGCCAACGGCACAGACCTCAATTGTGGTTCATAATGAGTCGATAAACGACGAGGGTTAGGAGAGCGCAATGGATGAGTCAGCTATCGGCGTAAGCGGTGCAAAAGACACGAAAGGGTTGAAAGACGCGCAAGCGGCCAAAGACGCTCAGGCGGTCAAGGCTGCGAAAGAGGCCAAGGTTGCGAAAGAGGTCAAGGCTGCGAAAGAGGCCAAGGCTGCGAAAGAGGCCATAGAAAGCAAAATCCTGAAAGACACCAAGAATGCCAAGGCCTCCGGCAACGAACACAAGGTGCACGCGCCGAAGAAACTGGAGGTCTTCACCGGTGATCTAAGCAAGCTCGACAAGACCACCCGCCGCGAACTCTTCCGAAACAACATTTATCCCTACAGCTCCAAGCTCGGCCGCGCAGACTACGAGGCCTTCAAGTTCGAGTTGCAGATCGAGCTGCTTAAGCTGCAGAACTGGGTGCGCGATACCGGGGAACGCATTCTGATCTTTTTCGAGGGTCGCGACGCAGCGGGGAAGGGTGGCACGATCAAACGCATCATGGAGCACCTCAACCCACGTGGTGCGCGCATCGTCGCGCTCGAGAAGCCCTCGCCGCGCGAGCTCGGTCAGTGGTATTTTCAGCGTTACCTCCAGAACCTGCCGAGTGCCGGTGAGATCGTGCTGTTTGACCGCTCCTGGTACAACCGCGCCGGGGTCGAGCGCGTGATGGGCTTCTGCTCGTCGGCGGATTATCTCGAGTTTCTGCGCCAGACACCCGAACTGGAGCGAATGCTGGTGCGCAGCGGCATTCGTTTATTCAAGCTGTGGTTTTCGGTCAGTCGAGGCGAGCAACTGCGGCGCTTCAAGTCGCGCGAACACGATCCGCTCAAACAATGGAAACTGAGCCCGATCGACATGGCGTCGCTCGACAAGTGGGACGAATATACCAAGGCCAAAGAGGCCATGTTTTTCCACACCGATACCGCAGACGCCCCGTGGACAGTGATCAAATCGGACGACAAAAAACGCGCGCGCATCAATGCGATCCGTCACCTGCTGTACTCGATTCCCTACGACAACAAAGACGAGAAGATCGCCTGCGCCCCGGACCCTCTGATCGTCGGTACAGCCTCCGACATCTACGAAGATGGTGAGCATACGCAGCTGCGTTGATCGCCGCTCATGCGGGCTACAGGAATAAACAATGAGCGAACACTACGAAAAACATGCCGAAGCGGTCAGCAATGCATTTGTGCAGCTGCTTGACGAACATGTTCGAGAAGGTATCAGCGAGGCGCAGCGGCAACAGTTGGCGATGTTGATAGAGGCCGCGATCAGCACCGCAGTCTTGGAGCAGCTCGAGCATGCGGCGAACCAGGCCGATGCCCTGGTGCAGCAGATTCGCAAGCACGCGGAGAAATACGACAAAGGCGCAGACTACCCTGCTTAGTTAGTCAGGGCGGGGTATGCGTTGCTATCGTAACCTTACATCTACGATTACTCCCGGTGTATTTCATGCGAAACGCCAGGGTGCTCTTGTTTCTTATCTATTTGGGGTACTGAGGCCACCGCGACCCTAGTCAGGCGGCTACGGCTCATGAAAAGCCGATACAGTAACGGGATGACAATCAGCGTCAGGATGGTCGAGAAAACCAGACCCCAGACGATTGCGGTGGCCACCGGTCCCCAGATCAGCGACTTGCCGCCGAGCCCGGTCGCTAGCGACAAGAGGCCGGCGACGGTCGTCAATGAGGTGATTAGGATCGGAATGACCCGTCGACGCGCCGCATAGACGGTCGCATGCAACACACTCATCCCCGCCG
>JBATKF010000395.1:0-1595 GCA_049669185.1 Sedimenticolaceae bacterium
GATGAGCCCAGCGCTGCCGTCGACGGGCCGCTGATCGGCGAACTGCTGCACGAACTCCTGCAGCGCGTCTGGCAGCAGCTCAGGGACTCCGCGACCCTCGCCCGACATGATGCGGCGGCACTGCAGACCCTGGTCGCACCACTCGCCTCAGCAACCCTTGAGGACCTCGGTAGGCGGCGCCCGGATCTTATCACCCCGAGGTTTCGCGCCATCGAGGGCGCGCGCCTGACGCGGCTGGTCATCGACTGGCTGAACGTCGAGCGGGCGCGGACGCAGGCCTTCGAAGTCCTGGCAATGGAACAGGATCGGGCCGTGGAACTCGAGGGTCTGCGTCTGAACACGCGTGCCGACCGCCTCGACCGCCTTGCCGATGGCGGCCTGGCCGTCATCGACTACAAGACCGGGCGCTCGGTCGGCATCCAGGGCTGGCTCGACGAGCGCCTCAGCGAGCCCCAGCTGCCGCTGTATTGCTCAACGGACGAGGGACAGGTGAGCGCGGCCCTGCTGGCGCGTGTCAGGCGCGACGCACAAGGCTGCGGATTCGTCGGCCTCAGCCGCGACGCAGACTTCGCAGACGGCGTGGCGACGCCGCAGGAGCTCGATGAGCATACCGATTGGGCGGGCACACTCATGCGCTGGCGCCGCGATCTCGAGCGTCTGGCTGCTGAGGTACGCCGCGGACGAGCGGATCCGACACCGTCGCGGCAGGCCTGCGAATACTGTGCCCTGGGTGCACTGTGCCGGGTGCAGGAAATGCTGACGGAGGCGTCGGATGACTGACGCACAGGCCGCCGATGCGGCACAGCGGCGGCGCGCGCTGGCTGTCGACGAGTCCTTCATCGTCCAGGCCCCGGCCGGATCGGGCAAGACCGAGCTATTGACCCAGCGCTACCTGCGTCTGCTGGCCGAGGTGGCGCATCCCGAGGAGATCTATGCGATCACCTTTACGCGCAAAGCGGTCGCCGAGATGCGTAATCGCGTGCTGGCCGCGCTGGCCGCGGCCAGTAGTCAAGCGCAGCCGACTCAGCCCCACCGTCGGCTCACCTGGGACCTGGCGCGCGCAGTCCTCGCCCGCGACGAGGCGCTCGACTGGCAGATCATCCGCAATCCGAATCGCCTGCGCATCCAGACGTTCGACAGCCTCAGTCATGCGCTGGCCCGACAGATGCCGCTATTGAGTGAACTCGGCGCGGCGCCGGCAACCAGCGATCATGCCGATCCGCTGTATCGCGCCGCCGCCCGCGCGACCCTGCAACTGCTCGAAGATCCGCAGTTGGGGGGACACATCGAGCGCCTGCTGGTGCATCTGGACAATCGCCAGGCGCTGCTCGAGAACCTGCTGTGCCATATGCTGGCGCGCCGCGAGCAGTGGCTCGGCCATGTATTGTTGGCGCCCGATGGGCAGCGGCTGGATGACGCGCTGGAGGCCGCGGTCGGCGAGCATCTCCAACAGCTCGCGCGGACCTGTCGCGCCGACTGGTTAGAGGCACTGATCGACCTGGCACGGCAGGCCGCCGGCAATCTGCCACCGGCGTCGGACAACCGTGCCCTCGCCGCCTGGCGTGACTGCGACCGGGCACCGGGTACCGCCTGGC
>JBATKF010000396.1:0-1507 GCA_049669185.1 Sedimenticolaceae bacterium
CCGCTCTACGGTGGGCGAAACCCGCTCGAAATCTTGGCCGCGTTCGCGGGCGAAAAGAACCCCAATGCCCACGACGAGGTACAGGCGACACAGAAAGACACGCTCCAGAAGATGACCGTGTCGCTGCTGATGCTGGGCTTCCCGCCCGATGGCGTGAGCTCGGATGCGGTCTGGCGTGGCGGTTTACACTCGGGCGTCTTCGTCCAGCCACAGCAGGGCGAAGCCAAAGTGCTCCTCAATCCAATACTCGACGCGCTGGCTTCGTCGCCCGCTCGGCGGACGCCCGTCGGCGACGGTAATTTCGAGGTGAACTTCGAGCCCGATCCTGCGCTATGGGACGGCACACACGCCAACAATCTCTGGGCGCTCGAGCTGCCGAACCCAATGACCAAGCTGGTTTGGGACAACGCCGCCCTCATTTCCCCGGCGACGAGCAGGGCGCTAGGCGTGAAGAACGGCCAGATGCTCCGCATCAGCAAGGGCGACGCCAAGGTTGAAGTGCCGGCCTGGATCGTCCCCGGACATGCCGATAACTGCGTCACGCTCACGCTCGGATGGGGCCGGACGGCAGCTGGTCGCTACGGAAACGGCAAGGGCTTCGACGTGAACCCGCTTCGCAGCAGCGACGGCATGGACTTCACGGATGGGGTCTCCATCGAGCCCCTTCGCGAAGGGTACAACCTCGTTCAGACGCAAACGCACGATCGCATGGAGGGCCGCCCGATCGCCATCGATGCGACTCTCGACGAGTACAAGAAGGAGCCCGACTTCGCCTCGTACCGTTCGGTGGATCCGGTCAGCACGCCGCCGCTCTGGAAGCAGCAGGACTACAGCCAAGGGCACAAGTGGGGGATGGCGATCGACCTCAACGGATGCACGGGCTGCAACGCCTGCGTCGTCGCCTGTCAGGCCGAGAACAACATTCCGGTGGTCGGTAAGTTCGAGGTGGAGCGCGGTCGAGAAATGAGCTGGCTTCGCCTCGACCGGTATTTCGTCGGCGACGACGAGAACAACCCCGAGGTCGCGGTGCAGCCGATTGGCTGCCAGCAGTGTGAGGAAGCGCCCTGCGAGAACGTCTGCCCGGTCAACGCGACGACCCATACGCCCGAGGGGCTCAACGACATGGCGTACAACCGCTGCGTCGGCACCCGCTACTGCGCGAACAACTGCCCATACAAGGTTCGCCGCTTCAACTACCTCGACTGGCACGGCCACCTGGACGACAAGTTCGGCTGGTTCGAGGACTTCCCGGAGTCCCGAAAGCTCCAGTTCAATCCGAACGTCACGGTCCGCATGCGCGGCGTAATGGAGAAGTGTACCTACTGCGTGCAGCGCCTCGAAGAGGGCAAGATCGCCGCCAAGCGCAGCGGTCGCCCACTTCGCGATGGCGATATCAAGAGTGCGTGCCAACAGGCTTGCCCGACCGGGGCAATCGCGTTCGGCGACCTCAACGACCCGAAGAGCAGAGTGGCGAAGTTGTCCAATGCCGACCGCAACTACAAGCTGC
>JBATKF010000397.1:0-9993 GCA_049669185.1 Sedimenticolaceae bacterium
TGTCATTCGAAAGGCGGCGCACTACTGTCAACCAGTTGGCGACGAACGATTCAGGGCTCAGATAGAAGAAAAATACGGCGTCGTCATGGGGCAAATGCGGCGAGGGCGACCGCCTAGGGGCAAGATATCGGAACCTGGCGATTAATTCCTCCGTCCCCTTTTTCTTTTTCCAAGAGACCGAAACATGGACGCCCTGACCCTCACCCGTCCCGACGATTGGCACCTCCACCTGCGGGACGGCGCCATGCTGGCCGCCGTGCTGCCAGACACTGCCCGGCGCTTTGCCAGGGCCATCGTGATGCCCAACCTGAAGCCACCAGTACGCTCCGTGGCGGATGCTGCCGCCTACCGGGAGCGCATCCTGGCGGCCCTGCCTGCCAGACTGGCTTTTGAGCCACTGATGACCCTGTACCTGACGGACAACACGTCGCCGGAGGAAATCCTCAAGGCCAAGGCCAGCGGCTTGGTGCACGCAGTAAAGTATTACCCGGCCGGCGCGACAACCAATTCGGATTCCGGCGTCACCGACATCCGCCGGGTGGGCAATGCACTGGAGGCCATGCAGGAGGCAGGCATGCCCCTGTTGCTGCACGGCGAAGTGACGGACCCAGGCGTGGATGTGTTCGATCGGGAGGCGATCTTCATCGAGCGCATCCTGGCGCCACTGTTGCAACGCCTGCCAAGGCTCAAGGTGGTGCTGGAGCACATCACCACCCGCCAGGCAGCAGAATTTGTGGCCGCCGCTCCGGCCAACGTGGGGGCCACCATCACCGTGCACCACCTACTCTACAACCGCAACGCCATGTTCCAGGGTGGCATCCGGCCCCATTACTACTGCCTGCCGGTGCTGAAGCGGGAGACTCACCGCGAGGCCCTGGTTGCCGCCGCCATTAGCGGTAATCCCAAGTTCTTCCTGGGCACGGATAGCGCCCCCCATGCCACCCATGCCAAGGAGGCGGCCTGCGGCTGCGCCGGCATCTACACCGCCCACGCCGCCATTGAGCTGTATGCCGAGGCCTTCGAGTCGGCGGATGCCCTAGATAAGCTGGAAGCTTTCGCCAGCCATTTTGGCCCCGATTTCTACGGTCTGCCCCGCAATACCGATACCATTACCCTGCTGAAGGAAAACCACACCGTGTCTGCCCGGCATGACGGGGGCATCACCCCCCTGAGGGCAAACGAACGGCTGACCTGGCGGTTGGCGTAGGGCTTGGCAATTTGCTCCCAGTCAGGGAAACGACCGCAATACATTGTGCTTGCACGGATTTCTGAACTAACGTATCTGGCAATGACTTAGGCAAAGCGCGCCCGCTGAGCGCCTGCTGAAAACAGCATCAGACACTTTCGCTACCAGCGGGGGAATTATGAAGAGATTCAAGAAGATCCTCTGCGTCGTCGACCCAAGGCAGCCTACTGACACGGTCCTCGAACGCGCGGTTTCGCTGGCACAGAACAACCAGGCAACCCTGACGGTCGCCACTGTGGCACCGCGGGTCACAGCTGGCATCGGTATGCCGGACGGGGGGCCGATTTCGGCCGAACTGCAGGAAGCAGCGATAGCCGATTCGCGTCAGCAACTGGAAAACGCTGTCGCGCCTTTTCGATCGCGGATTACTATCGATGCCAAGGTGCTGCTGGGGACGGCCTTTCTCGAAATCATTCGGGAAGTGCTGCGGCACGGTCACGATCTGGTGATGAAAGCCCCGGAGGCCCCCGCCTGGCTCGACCGTTTGTTCGGCAGTGACGACATGCACTTGTTGCGCAAGTGCCCCTGCCCCGTGTGGCTTGTCAAGCACTCTCCATCAAAGTCATACCGACGGATCCTCGCCGCTGTCGACGTGGATGCGGATCACCCGGCTCCCGAAGCGGCGATACGACATAAGCTGAATGTCAATATCCTTGAATTGGCGGTTTCCCTGGCCTTGTCAGACTTCGCCGAACTCCATGTCGCCCACGCGTGGGAGGCGGTTGGTGAAAGTGCCATGCGTGGTGCGTTTCTCCGACGCCCGGATGCCGAGGTTATCGCTTACGTCGAGCAGGTCCGGCAGCAACACGATGCAGGGTTCGATGACCTTATCGACGACGTGATCCAGCGCCAGGGCAAGGACGCCGTTAAGTTTCTGAGCCCGAACAAGCATTTGATCAAAGGCCAGGCGCAAAAGGAGATCTCGAGGCTGGCCAGGAGCATCAAGGCCGACTTGATCGTGATGGGTACGGTGGCACGCACCGGAGTCGCCGGCCTTTTCATCGGCAATACTGCCGAGGCGATCCTGGAACAGATCGAATGCTCAGTACTGTCAGTGAAACCGGAAGGCTTCGAGACGCCCGTAACCTTGGAAGGCAAACCCGATTGATGCAAGGCAATCCAGGTTCGACTTGCTGAGTACGCGACTGCCGCCCTGACAATAGGCGTGTCGGTACTCCGGTGCGAGGTTTGCGACTCTCAGCAAATCCACGAGTCCTTGGCACCAGGCAACAAAGGCCATACCAGATGTTCGATAACGTCTTCTACCAGATCGGTGCGATCCTCGGCCTGGCCGCTGCCGGAGGCGCTTTGGCGCTGTTGTTGCGCCAACCGCTGATCGTGGCCTTCATCGCTGTCGGAATCCTACTCGGGCCCTCGGGTGTCGGTGTTGTCGTGCAAAGCGGTGAAATCGAGCTGTTCGCCCGCCTCGGCATCGCATTGCTGCTGTTCGTTGTCGGCCTGAAGCTCGATGTGCACATTATCCGGACCGTCGGGCCGGTGGCACTGTTGACCGGACTCGGCCAGGTCGTTTTTACCTCTGTGGTCGGTTATCTGATCGCGTTGGCACTCGGCATGGAGCATGTCACGGCGATCTATGTCGCGGTCGCACTGACCTTCTCGAGCACCATCATTATCGTCAAACTGCTTTCCGACAAGCGCGAGGTTGACTCATTGCACGGCCGGATCGCCGTGGGTTTCCTGATCGTTCAGGACATTGTCGTGGTCCTGGTGATGATCGGCCTCACCGCTGCCGGACAGGCCGTCGATGGCGCCAGCCTGGGTAAAGAGGCGCTGCTGATCGTCGCCAAGGGCGCGCTGATGCTGCTCGCCGTGGTGCTCCTGACCCGCTATGTTCTGCCGCGTCTGCTGCACCGGCTCGCCCGATCGCCTGAGTTGCTCATGCTGTTCGCCATTGCCTGGGCCATCATCGGTGCCACGATCGGCGACGCACTCGGCTTCAGCAAAGAGGTTGGTGCCTTCCTGGCGGGCGTGTCGATCGCCTCCACGCCTTATCGCGAACTGGTCGCCGCGCGCCTGGTCAGCCTGCGTGATTTCCTGCTGCTGTTCTTCTTCATCGAACTGGGCGCCAACCTCGACATGGGCACCATCGGGGCGCAGACCGGCGCTGCCATTGTGTTTTCGCTATTCGTGCTGATCGGCAATCCGCTGATCGTGATGGTAATCATGGGCTACATGGGATACCGGAAGCGGACCGGATTTCTGGCCGGCCTTACGGTAGCGCAGATCAGCGAATTTTCCCTGATCCTTGCGGCGCTCGGCCTCAGCCTGGGCCATCTCGATCAATCGACGGTCGGCCTGGTCACGCTCGTCGGACTGATCACGATCAGTGCCTCAACCTACATGATCCTTTACTCGCACGAACTCTACGCACGCCTGGGGCCTTATCTTGGCTGGTTCGAACGCAAGGTCACGCACCGTGAGATGGACAACCTGGTCGACGACAACGACATGGTCGACGTACTGCTGTTCGGCCTCGGCCGATTCGGCTCGACCCTCGCCAACATGCTCCGTGAGCGCGGCTGCCGTCTGTTGGCGATCGATTTCGATCCGGCAGCCGTGCGGCTGCACGAACGGGAAGGATATCGCGCACGCTACGGCGACGCCGAGGATCCTGAGTTCATTGCCACGCTGCCACTGGAACGGGTCGCGTGGGTAGTCAGCACGCTGCGTGACCGCGCATTGAACCGGGCCCTGTTGCAAGGACTCAAACAACAGAGCTTTCGCGGCAAGGTCGCGGTTTCTTCGTCCACTAGGCACGAGGCAGACGGCTTCCGTCAAAATGGTGTGGATCTCGTCCTGGTGCCCTACGCAGATGCGGCAAAGGAAGCGGCCGACAAGCTCGTTCGGGAGTGTCGGCGGCATTATGGTAATCACAGCTTAGGAGTTGGCGTATGAAATCATTCGACAGCATTCTGTACGTCGTGGAAAACCCGGCCGCAGAACCGAGTGCCGCTGTCGCACGGGCTGTGAGCCTGGCTGAAAACAATCAGGCTCGCCTGACGGTCCTGCATGTTGCCGAGGAACCCCGTCTTGGGCCGTTTGCGGGCAGCATCGCAATCGAGGATCTCAGATCACGCCTGCGACAGCAGGCGGTCGAACGGCTGTCTGGCCTGCTCCGCGGTGCGGGCAGAGAGACTGACCATGTCGTTGACGTCCGCATAGGGACCGCTTTCGTCGAGATCGTTCGCGAGGTTTTGCGCGGCCGGCACGACCTCGTGATCAAGACCGTGGGCGAAGGCGGCGCCCACAGCTTCCTGTTCGGTGGGACCGACCAGCATCTTCTGCGCAAGTGTCCGTGCCCGGTCTGGATCATGGTGGGTGAAACGAGTGCAAACTACCGCCACATCCTCGCCGCCGTGGATTTCGATCCGTGGAAAGAAGACGATGAGGAGAGTGATCTGAACCGACAGATCCTCGATATTGCCGCCACGCTCGCGGTAACGGATTTCGCCCAGTTGCACGTGGTGCATGCATGGGAGTCGATTTCCGACAGTATGATCCGGGTGTTCGGCAGTGAGCTTTCGGACAAGGAGGTCGCCACCAATCGCGATCGCGAATGGCGCGAGCACCAGTCGCGGCTGGACGCCCTGAACAATCGGATGCGGGAACAGTTTGGCGGTGAAGCCCACGGCTACCTTACACCACGGTTCCATCTTCGCGAGGGTACTCCCCGAGACGTAATCCCCGCGGTGGCCAACGAACTGAAGGCGGACCTGGTGGTTATGGGCACCGTCAGTCGCACCGGCATCCCGGGGTTGCTGATCGGCAATACCGCCGAAGTCATCCTGAACAACCTCGAGTGCGGGGTGCTGGCGGTCAAGCCGGCAGGCTTCGTCACTCCGGTCACACTCGATTGAAGGGGGGATGATGTCCAGTACCGGACAACCCGATTGGCACAGCCTGGAACAGGAGCAGGTATTTGAACTGTTGGACGCGGATGCGGGCGGCCTCGGCGAGGCCGAGGCGCAGCGCCGGCTCGAGACCTACGGTGCCAACCGCTTGCCGGAGCCGCCCCGGCGCCATCCCTTTGTCCGCTTCCTGCTACAGTTCCACAACATCCTGATCTATGTGCTACTGGGTGCCGCCGCGATCACCGCACTGCTGCATCACGTGGTCGACACCCTGGTCATCCTGGCGGTGGTCCTAGTCAACGCACTGATCGGGTTCGTCCAGGAGGGCAAGGCGGAATCGGCCATGGAGGCCATCCGTCAGATGCTCGCACCGCGCGCGGCGGTCATCCGCGATGGGCAGCGGCACACGATCGACGGTGACGAACTGGTACCGGGTGACATCGTCCTGATCGAGGCCGGCGACAAGGTGCCGGCCGACCTGCGCCTGCTGCGGACGCATGGTCTGCAGATCCAGGAGTCGATCCTGACCGGCGAGTCTGTCGCGGTCGAGAAGCGGGTCGCACCGGTCACGGTCAATGTCGCGCTGGGCGACCGTGCATGCATGGCATTCAGCGGCACCACGGTCACCAGTGGCCAGGGCCAGGGGATCGTCGTGGCAACCGGCGATGCGACCCAGATCGGCCTGATCAGCGGGCTGCTATCACGGGTCGAGACCCTGACAACGCCGCTGGTCGGCCAGATGGCTGTGTTCGCCAAGTGGCTCACGCTGTTCATCCTGGCGATCGCCGGGCTGATCCTCGCGTTCGGCTATTTCGTCCTGCATCACGATTTCGGCGAGCTGTTCATGGCCGTGGTCGGCCTGTCGGTCGCGGCCATTCCGGAGGGTCTGCCGGCGGTGCTGACGATTACGCTGGCCGTCGGCGTCCAAGCGATGGCAAGGCGCAATGCGATCGTCAGGCGGCTTCCTGCGATCGAGACGCTGGGATCGGTGTCAGTCATCTGTTCGGACAAGACCGGTACGCTGACCAGGAACGAAATGAGCGTTGCCTCGATCGTCACTGCCACGCAGAGCTTTTCTGTCCGGGGTGTCGGCTATGAGCCCATCGGGACGATCGGGACCGCGACCGGCCCCGTCGATACCGCCACGCATCCGGCACTGATCGAGATCGCGCGCGCCGCGATTCTGTGTGACGACGCCGAGTTGAAGAATCGCGATGGGGTTTGGTCGGTAGAAGGCGACCCAATGGAAGGCGCCCTGCTGGCCGCCGCCGAGCGGATCGGCCTACTCGTGGTCGAGACCCGCGGGCAGTGGCCGCGCAGCGACGTCATCCCATTCGACGCCAAACACCGTTTCATGGCCACGTTGAACCACGATCATGAGCATCATGCGGTGGCTTTTGTCAAGGGGGCGCCCGAGCAGGTACTCGCCATGTGCCGCGATCAACGCCTGCCTGTGGGCAACGTCAGCTCAATCGATCCCGCCTATTGGCAGGAGCAGGCGGAGCAGATCGCTGCCCAGGGGCAGCGACTGATTGCCGTTGCTACGAAGAGCCTGCCGTCCGGTCAGACGGAACTGGAGTTCGCCAACATCGAGCGCGACTTGACCCTGCTGGCGCTGGTCGGCCTGATCGATCCGCCACGCGAAGAGGCGATCACCGCGGTCGCCGAATGTCATGCCGCTGGGATCCGGGTCAAGATGATCACCGGTGACCACGCCGCTACCGCCATAGCGATCGGGCACCAGCTGGGCCTGCGCAATCCGGAACGTGCATTGACCGGCGGCGACATCGACAAGCTCGATGACCCGGCATTGGCCATGGCTGTTGGCGATACGAATGTGTTCGCACGCACCAGCCCGGAGCACAAGCTGCGCCTAGTCATGGCGCTGCAGTCGCAAGGCATGACCGTGGCAATGACCGGCGACGGCGTCAACGATGCCCCGGCGTTGAAGCGCGCAGACGCGGGCATCGCCATGGGGCACAAGGGTAGCGAAGCCGCAAAAGAGGCATCGGAACTCGTACTGGCAGACGACAACTTCGTCTCAATCGCTGCCGCGGTGCGCGAAGGCCGAACGGTCTACGACAACATCAAGAAGGTCATCAGCTGGACGTTGCCGACCAATGCCGGCGAGGCCTCAACCATCATCCTGGCGCTGATGGCGGGCATGGCGCTGCCGATTACCCCGGTGCAGATCCTGTGGATCAATATGATCACTGCGGTGACCCTGGGCATTGCGCTGGCCTTCGAACCCACCGAGGCCCACACGATGCAGAGGCCGCCGCGCCCACGCAGCGAACCGTTGCTTTCGGGTGCGCTGATCTGGCATATCATATTGGTTGCGATGCTTTTCCTCGGCGGCGTGTTCGGCATCTATGCCTATGCGATCGACCGCGGCTACCCAATTGAGCTCGCACGCACGCTGGCCATGAACACGCTGGTGGTCATGGAGATCTTTCACCTGTTCTTCATCCGCAACATGTACAGCACATCGCTCACCTGGCGAGCGGTGCGCGGCACGAAGGCGGTCTGGATTGCCGTGCTCATCGTTGCCCTGGGACAGTTAGCCATCACCTATGTCCATCCTCTACAGACCGTTTTCGAGACGCAGGCCGTGGGCATATTAGATGGATTGCTAATTGTGTTGATCGGCGTCGTGCTGTTTATGATCATTGAGATCGAAAAACAGATGCGGTTAAGACTCATGGAGCCGATTCGCACTTGAAGATGGGAGATTCAGGGATAGGCGTGAATGGATTTGATTGCGGCGACAGCCTAAATTGCTTACAACATGATCCAGCGACGTTCGCGCCGTCGACAGGTGGCAGCGAGCCCTCGCGATCCTAGCCTGCATAGCCATTCGGGATATTGTATCGAAGGATGCACGCACTCTGTCGGGTGACGCCAAGGCATGACTGGCTGCGTGTATACGGTCTCGTTTATGCACGGAGGGACCGGTCGAGCTCGTTGGTGGTGGCGTGCCTGTCTCCAATCAGCTTCGCGGTGACACCGTTGTCTTCTCGCGACCTGTGAACAACGCCCTCGCGTGCTGGGCAAATCCGCTGCCAGCCTCTGCGTAGATGTTGAACACGGCATCGATTCCATGTTCGGCCAATTCCTGAGCTTCGTCGGCGAATTTGGCGGTGGCGCCAATCTTGCCGCTAAAGCCCCACTCGCGGGCGATCCGGGCCGCCTTCAGGTTGGCGCGATATGAGGGCATTGCGAGCAGTATCCATTCGACGCGCCAGTTGTCTCGGTCGATGCGCGACCAAAAGTCGGGGTTGGTGAGGTTGCCATCCTGAACGTTTCGTCCGGCCGCTCGATGGCGCGCCGCGGCCTCCGGATTGACGTCGATCCCGACAACGGCCTCGCCGTAGTGCTCGACCAAGGCATCATAGGCGCCGGTCCCGACCCGGCCCATGCCACAGACCAGAACACTCGATTCACCGAAACTAATTGTCTCATCACCGGCGAGGCGCTGATCTCGCTCGAAGTGCGCTAGCCAGGGGCGCAAGGCCAAGTAGACGTTGTCGGCTTGAACGTTCAAGGCCGAAGCAGCGATAAATGACATGGCTACTGCCACAGCCATGACTACCAGCCAGTCGACGTCAAGCCAGCCGTTGGCAACCGAGATCGAGCCAACGATCAGACCGAACTCGCTGAAGTTGGAGAGCGATAGCGAGGCCAGCGCGGCCGGCCGCGTACGGACTCGAAAAAGTGTCAGTATCCAGAAATATAAGCCGGTCTTGATCGGCACGGCGAGCACCAGCAGCACCGCCACGAGTAGCAGGCCAAAATCTGGAACCCCTGCCATACCGATACTGAGAAAAAAGCCGACCAGGAACAGGTCCTTGACGCTGAGCAAAGCTCTGAACAGCTCAGTCGCCTTGGGGTGTCCGGCAAGCAGAACGCCGAACACAAGCGCCCCGAGGTCACCCTTCAGATCCACCAGTTCGAATAGCCCGGCACCGCCGAGCGCCAGCACGAGCCCGAACAAGACGAGCAGTTCACCGTGACCGGCACGGTTCAGCAGACCTGCCAGCAGCGGTCGGGAGGCGACAACGGTGACGATGATCATGGCTGCCCAGGGCGAAGGGACCTTCGCGGCCGAGACACCCAGGAAGACTACCGCAGCGATGTCCTGAATGATCAATACCCCGATAGCGATGCGACCATACCAAGCCGCCATGTCGTCCTTGTCCTCAAGCAGTTTGACGGCGAACACGGTGCTCGAGAATGACAGGGCAAATCCGAGTAGGACTGCGGTGAACGGTGTCAGCGTATCAATTATTGGAAACTCAAAAACGGCGAGCAGCAGTAGCACGCCGGTGGACAGCAGGACAATCGCCAGCATATGTAGGGACGCTACGCCCCAGACCTCCGGACGTAGCAACTGGCCAATCCGCAACTTGAGACCGATCGAGAACAACAGCAGGGTCACCCCGAGGTCGGCCATCTCATTGAGAAAGGCACCGCCCTCGGCGCCGAGCGAATTGAGCACAAAGCCCGCTATCAGAAAACCCACCAGCGGAGGCAGTCGCACCTGAGCCGCAAGGAATCCAAATGCGAAGGCGACTGCGATCCAGATGGGGTCGCGGTAATCGATTGATGCGAGGAGGTTTTCCATTCAGGCCAATCGCTGCTCGAATACATCCAATTATGGATCCTCAGCGGTATCTGTGGGTGGTTTTCCAGACGAAAGCTAAAAAGGGGACGGAGGCAATAAAAGGAATTCTATTTTGACCGCTTGGGCGGGTAGCATTAGATTTTGTTCGACGATAGGCATGCGCAGGGAGGCGGGGATGCCAAGACGAGCAAGGCACTATGTGCCGGGGCTGCCGTATCATGTCGTGCAACGTGGTAATAACCGGGAAGCCT
>JBATKF010000398.1:0-2623 GCA_049669185.1 Sedimenticolaceae bacterium
GTCGGGAAAAAGGCGGCGTCGAAGGTGAATTTCCAGTGGTACGGGATGGAGGCCATGCCGATGGAAGCGGCAAACAGATCGTTGATGCCGGTGATTCGTCAACATGTTCACCCGACCAAGGCTATCCCGGCGAGGTGCTGATGAAGGAGGGTTCGGGGTCAGAGCAAAAACTCCGTCGGGAAATCACGATTGCTGGCCATGAGCTCAATCCCGGGCAGATTGCTGTGACGAATGCTGACGATCTGCCGGCCAGGAGAGTGGCCGGCATTGGCCGAATCCGGCCGAAGAAGCTGGCACTGATCAAAGCCTGAGCGGATCACTAAGCCATCAGTCCGTAATCAACACACAACGGACATTTGCTGGCGCATTTGCTAGGGGATCAGAATACTCTGCACCGAAATCGGGGCCAAGGGCAGGAATCGACTTTTTGCAGCCAGGGAGTGATCGCAATTGAGCATCATTCCTGCTCCTGCCCTGCAAGCACTTTTTCTGTCTTGGCGATGTAGTTGCGATTGCGCGGCCCGTTCGCGTTTCGACGCACCAGCTGGATCTGGAAATTTGCGAGTTTCCCGTAGCGGAAACTAACCTCGGCACCCGAGAGGTAGAGATCCCACATGCGGAAGAAAGTGTCGTCGAAGAGCGCGATAGCCTCTGCCCTGTTGGCATGGAAGCGACGGCGCCAGTCACGCAGGGTGTCAGCATAGTGCAGAGTCAGGATTTCGACATCCTTGACCAGGAGGCCGGAGCGCTCGATGGGGGGCAGGGTCTCGCTCAGCGCCGGAATGTGGCCGTTGGGAAAGATGTACTTTTCCACGAAGGGCGGATCAGCGCGGTTGGGCTTGGCGCGGGTGATTGAGTGGACCACCGCTATACCGTCATCCGTCAGCAAATTCCGGATGGTCCGGAAGTATTCATCGAAATGCTGCGGACCCACATGCTCGAACATGCCAACCGAGACAATCCGGTCAAAGCTTCCCTGCACCTTGCGGTAGTCCTTGAGCATGAACTTCGCACGATCTGCTAGCCCAGCCGCTTCGGCGCGTTGGCTGGCGACGCGCAGCTGCTCCTCGGATAGTGTCACACCGGTAACGTCGGCGCCCGCAACCTGCGCCAGATAGAGCGCCATACCGCCCCAACCGCAGCCGAGGTCCAGCACGCGTTTACCCGGTGCCAGTAACATCTTGGCCGCTATGTGGCGCTTTTTCTTGCGCTGCGCGTCCTCTAGCGTCTCGTCGCCATTTTCGTAATAGGCACAGGAGTATTGCATGTCGGGGTCGAGGAACAGGCGGAACAGCCGCTCGTCCAGATCGTAGTGATGCGCGACATTGCCCTTCGCCGTCTCGGGCAGAACGTGGCGGCGGAGCATACGATGGAACATCCGCCCGACCTCATGGGCTACGGCAGGGACCGAAGCGAAGTGCTTTGCGCCGTTGCGCTTGACGAGCGTGAGGAAGTCGAAGATGTCGCCCTCTTCGACCACGAGCCGCCCGTGCATGTAAAGCTCCGCGAACTGCAGCGACGGATCGAGCCACGCAGCCCGCACCGCCTGCGCGTCCGTCAGGCGTAGCCTCGCGACGGGCGGCGAGCCATCGCCGAACACCCGCCTATCTCCAGAGGGAAATATCACCTCCAATGCGCCGGCCTTGACGCCGCGCTCAAACATGTCAATTAGATAACGCTCCATGTATTTTCGTCCTCGCACCGACGAATGCTTGACATCACCGCGCCCGTTTATCCTGTCATCGGCGCGGGCTGCCTAGCGGTGCACCGCGGATTGTTCAGCGACAAAATCGTCAACGGATTGATGGAGTTTGCCATCCCATCGCGGTGCAGCGGTTGGGGTTCGCTGCCACTTCAAACATCGGCCCTGGATCTGCCTACGATTGGCGGCTCACGGGTGCATTCTACATCTGCTCTGCAGCCCGACCAATGTGGCTGCTTGTGGTCGGTGCCACGCTTTACCGGTGCCTGATGCGTGAAGGATTCTGAGGGTCCGATGGTTCAACCTGGGAATGTCCGTTGCTGGCCGACTGCTGTCCTTAGCCATCTCCAGCAAGGCACCGGCGCTCTTCCGCCCGGTTAATGACAGCAACCAACACACTGTAGACAAAGATCTTCGCGAGGGGGCGAAGCCCTGATTGATCGGAAGCGGACACACAATCCACTCGACTACCCCGACATGGTATATCAGGCGTTTGGCGCAAAGGCCCCGTCGAAGCGAGCGAAGTTGACCCGCAGTTTCGGCACCGGGGCAGCCAGCCGGGCGATGAAGTCGGCTTTGGGCTTGTGTTGACCTGCGGATACTCATTGCCCAGTTTGTCCATGCAGGTAGAGCTGGGCGGGACGCCACATTCTTTCTGCCACTTCATCAGCGATGCCCGATGTGGCGGTATTCGGCAGCAATAGTGTGATGAGGAGAGTGATGGTGAGTGTTTTTCTCATGGCGCCCTAACTCCAGAAATCTGGTATCCAATTATTCGCAATATCTCTATCCGGAAGGGTACTGGGCTACTCCTGAAGGGTCGGTGCCGGCTCAATTTTGATCTTGCGCTCCATCGTTGGTTGTTTATGACCCTCTAGGGTGAGCTTGAGCGTGTATTCGCCTTCATCCAGATCCATAAGC
>JBATKF010000399.1:0-12455 GCA_049669185.1 Sedimenticolaceae bacterium
GCATGCTGCCGGTAGTGCTCGGGCCCGGCTGGCCAGGCGTATTGCTGCACGAGGCCGTCGGCCACGGTCTGGAGGGGGACTTCAACCGCAAAAGCACGTCCGCATTTGCCGGGCGGATCGGCGAACAGGTCGCATCGAGCCTCTGTACAGTGGTCGATGACGGCACGCTGCCCGAGAGACGGGGATCGCTGACCATCGACGATGAGGGTACGCCGTCGCGAAACAACGTGCTGATCGAAAACGGCATCCTCAAAGGCTACATGCAGGATAAGATGAACGCTCGACTGATGGGCGTCGCCCCGACCGGAAACGGCCGACGGGAGTCCTATGCGCACCTGCCGATGCCGCGCATGACAAACACTTATATGCTGCCCGGGCAACACAAACCCGAGGAGATAATCGCCTCGGTGAAGAAGGGTCTGTACGCAGTCAACTTCGGAGGAGGTCAGGTGGACATCACCTCCGGAAAATTCGTGTTCTCGGCCAATGAGGCCTACCTGATCGAAGACGGCAAGGTGACCCGGCCGGTCAAGGGCGCGACCCTCATCGGCAACGGGCCGGACGTGATGACGCAGGTCAACATGGTCGGTGATGACCTGGCACTCGACAGCGGCGTCGGCACCTGTGGCAAAGAAGGCCAGAGCGTCCCGGTCGGCGTCGGCCAACCCACTCTGAAGATCGATCAACTGACCGTTGGCGGTACCGCCGCTTGAGCAAGAGCTCCAGATGAGTGAATCCGAACAGATCTCCCAACTCGCACAGATCGTAGAAGACCTGCTGCAAGAGGCACGCCGACTTGGTGCAGATGCCGCGGAGGCCGGCGTGTCGACGCAGACCGGGCTTTCCGTAACGGTGCGCCTTGGTGAGACCGAGACCATCGAACACACCAGTGACAACGGACTGGGGATTACGGTGTACTTTGGTCAGCGTAAAGGCTCTGCCAACACCACCGATCTGCGTGCCGCGGCGGTCCGCGAGACTGTCGCCGCCGCATGCCGGATTGCCAAGCACACCTCCGAAGACCCAGCGGCGGGCCTCGCTGATGCCGCACTGATGGCGCGCGACGTGCCGGACCTCGACCTATTCCATCCCTGGGAACTCGATGCCGATGCAGCAGCGGACATTGCCCGTGCCTGCGAAGACGCGGCGCGGAGCGTCGATCCACGGATCAGTAACTCGGAAGGCGCGACGCTGTATACCCAACGATCCAGCTTTATCTACGGCAACACCCACGGCTTCGTCGGCGGCTATCCGACGACGCGGCACAGCCTGAGCTGCGCGGTGATTGCGCAAGAAGGCGAGGAAATGCAACGCGACTACTGGTACGACAGCAGCCGTGTGCCGGCTGAACTCAGCAATCCGGAGGCGATAGGCCGCACGGCTGCACAACGCACCCTGGCTCGGCTGAATGGTCGCAAACTGAGCACCTGCGAGTGCCCCGTACTGTTCCGAGCCGATGTCGCTCCCAGTCTGCTGCGCAGTCTGTTTGGGGCGATCCGCGGCCAGGCCGTGTACCGCAAATCGACCTTTCTGCTCGATCGGGTCGGCGAAAAGATATTTCCGGAATGGGTCACCATTAGCGAAAACCCACGCAAGCCGCGCGGACAGGCGAGCGCGCCGTTCGACAACGAGGGCGTGGCCACAAGCTACCGTGAAATGGTCTCCCACGGCACGCTGCAGGGGTATCTTCTGGACAGCTATGCGGCGCGCAAACTCGGTCTCACGAGCACTGGCAATGCCGGGGGCGTGCGCAACGCCGCTATAGAAAGCAGCGGACAGTCTTTTGACATGCTGCTACGTGACATGGATCGGGGCGTGCTTATCACCGAGCTGATGGGGCAGGGAACCAACTTGGTCACCGGCGACTATTCGCGCGGCGCTGCGGGTTTCTGGGTGGAAAATGGCGAGATCCAGTACCCCATCGAGGAGATCACCGTTGCCGGCAACCTCAGCGAAATGTTCAGCGGCTTGGTCGCCGTGGGCAATGACGACGACATCCCGGGCAGCACAAGGACAGGCTCATGGTTGTTCGAGCGCATGACCATCGGTGGTGACTGAATCTTTCTTCTACGAACCGTCAGGAGACGACGCGAATGCGAATCTTGCACACCATGTTGCGAACAGCCGACCTCGATCGCTCGATCAAGTTCTATACCGAGATTCTGGGCATGCGCCTCTTGCGGCAAAAAGACTATCCCGATGGTGAGTTCACGCTGGCCTTTATCGGCTATGGCGATGAGACCGACAGCAGCGTGATCGAGCTTACCTACAACTGGGGCGTAGACAGCTATGACATGGGCAATGCCTATGGCCATATCGCCATCGAGGTCGACGATGTGTACCGGGCGACAGAGGCTATTAAGGCACGCGGAGGCAAAATCCTTCGCGAGGCTGGTCCCATGAATGCAGGCACGACCATCATCGCCTTCGTCGAGGACCCCGACGGATATCCCATCGAACTGATCGGACGCAAGGAACACTGAGCGTCGCAGTACCCGAGATCAGATCAGCAGCACTCTTTTCCTAAGCGCTGAGCCCCGGCAATTGCCAGACGCGGCGCCAGTCTGGCCACTGGCACGGGCAACGAAACGGCCTCCGTTCTGACCTGGATGGAAATCTCCAAGCTAAAGATCTGGCACCGGCAGGCGGTCGTTAACGCCTGGTGGTCTTCTGTTTCGTCTTTGCCGTCTTCTTAACGGCAGCCGGCTGCTTGCGCACGGCCTTCTTCACAACCGCCTTTTTTGTCGGCGCCCGTTTGACTGCAGACTTCTTTGCAATGGGCCTCTTGCCAGATGCCTTTTTGACGAGCGCTTTCTTTGCGAGCGCCTTCTTGCTGGCCGATTTTCTCACTGCGGCTTTTTTCAGTACCGGCTTCTTGGCGACGGTCTTCTTGGCGCCTGCCTTCTTGGCGGCGATTTTCTTGGCGACGGTCTTCTTGGCGACCTTTTTCTTGGCCGCGGCCTTCTTGGCGGTCAGCTTCTTTGCCGCAGCCTTGGACGTCGCGGTCGCCTTGCGTGCCGCCGGCTTTTTCGCCCCAACTTTCTTGGCAGGCTTTTTCTTTGGCGCCGACTGTTTGGCCGCAGTCTTCTTCACTGCCTTTTTCTTGGCCGCGGCCTTCTTCGCTGCGACCTTGTCTGGCACCGTCTTCGTCGCCGGTCGTTCTTTGGCCAATTTCTGCGGTGCTGGGGTTTTCACAGCGTTCGAAGACCCTTCCGATTTGGACGCGCCCCGGGCGCTCGGCTTGGTCTTGGCGGCCTCCCCCTCCTCGGCAGGCGCACTACCCGGTGGCGCCTTGGGCGGCGTCGCATCAATGAGCTTGCGGACCACCTTCCAGGCCTGTGCCGCCCCCTGGTCGGCCTGAACGCGGTGCAGCTTTTCGTGCAGGGCGTAGTACTGCAGCAAAGGCCCCATCTGGTTTTCGTAAACGCGCAGTCGGTTACTGATGGTCTCTTCATAGTCATCCGGTCGACGCACGACTCGGGCCCCGCATGTGTCGCACACGCCGTCAACCAGCGGCGGATTGAAGTACATATTGTATTGCGCGCCGCAGTTGTCACAGGTGATGCGCCCAACCAGACGCTCCATCAGCTCATCGGGATCGACCTCTAGATTCAGCACCAGCTCTATGTCGGCGCCGAGATCGCTGAGCACACTGTCCAGGACATCGGCCTGACCGGCGTTTTTTGGCAAATCGACCAGGATAAAGCCCTTGCTGAGATCCATCTGCGGCATCTGGATGCGCAATAAGGCCAGTAGAAGCTCGTCCGAGACGCGTGACATGTCCATGGCCTCTTTGGCCAGCCGACCAAGCTCCGTCTGCTCTGCCGCGGCGCGCCGCATAACACTGCCGACGGTGATCACCGGCATACCGTAATGCTCGGATAGCTGCTGGGACAGCGCCCCCTTCCCTGAACCGGGGGGGCCTAGTAGAACGATCCTCATGTTGGCTCCTCAAAGGCCGTTTTCTTGTTGTGGCAGACGCCTGACGACCGCTGCCCGACCGATTTCTGGGCGGGTGGACGATGCGCCCTTCAATATAAGGAAATTAGGAATTTCCTATGGGGGCATGCGCGTTTTGCGCTGGCTAGCCCGTGCCGGGTTGCCTAAGCTAATCGCAGATTAATTTGGCTGTCAACGAAGCGTCTGATTTTTCGCGAATTTTAGCCCGTTGACGGAAATGAACGACTAATCGGCCCAGGGTTCCTTGCCGGCAAAATATGTACAATCAGCTGCTGCTATAGGACGCCGTCGAATTCGCGATAGGCTCCGGTTTGTTGACCAGGTCGCATGAGCATTATCCCGGACATCACAGAGACAGAGGATTGGATCGTCAAGACCACGCTCAAAGAGCGCTACGGAGGCGATATCGGTCTGCAATATGCTGATGCGGAAATCCGCCTGAATCCGGCCGACCGCGAACTGACGACCTGCCCGGTTTTCGTCTGGGAGGCCGACGGCTGCCATTTTGTCATCTTCAAGACCGGGGAAAGGCGCTATCGTTGCCAGTTCTTTTACCGCGGCTACCAGCAGTTCGGGACAGGGGTCCATGAATACGATGACTTGACCGAGTGTGCCGTGTCGCTACTCCAAGCGCAGGCAGATCACGTCGCCCGGGAGCGCGGTGACATCGACATCAGGCGACGCTAATCCGTCGCCACGATCCCAGCAACAGCCGATTTAAATCAAGAGGGGAAACACCATGCCGGCGAAAAACGCCTTTTATGCCCAATCCGGCGGGGTCACCGCCGTCATCAACGCCTCGGCCTGCGGGGTGATCGAGACCGCGCGTCAGCATCCGGACCAGATCGCCAATGTGTACGCCGGACGCAACGGCATCATCGGCGCCCTGACCGAAGCGCTGATCGACACCAACCAGGAGTCGGCCGAGGACATTGCTGCGCTCAGGCACACCCCCTCCGGGGGTTTCGGATCGTGTCGCTTCAAGCTAAAGAGTCTGGAAGACAACAAACGCGAGTACGAGCGCCTGATCGAGGTCTTCAAGGCACACAATATTGGCTACTTCTTCTACAACGGCGGTGGCGACTCCGCAGACACCTGTTTCAAGGTTTCTCAACTGTCGGAGAAGATGGGATTCCCAGTGCAGGCCATCCATGTGCCCAAGACGGTCGATAACGACCTGCCGATCACCGACAACTGCCCCGGTTTCGGCTCGGTCGCCAAATACATCGCCGTGTCCACGCTCGAGGCGAGCTTCGACGTCCGCTCGATGGCCGCCACCTCGACCAAGATCTTCGTGATCGAAGTGATGGGACGGCACGCCGGCTGGATCGCGGCGGCGGGCGCGCTGGTCGAGGATGAGGGCATCCCGGTCGTCACCCTGTTTCCGGAGGTCGAGTTTGACAAGGATAAATTCCTCGCTGTCGTCGACAACAAGGTGAAACAGCACGGCTACTGCACCGTCGTGGTCTCCGAGGGCTGCCACTGGCCGGACGGCAAGTTCCTCGCCGAGCAGGGTACGCGCGATTCCTTCGGTCACGCTCAGCTTGGTGGCGCCGCACCTGTGGTCGCCAACATGATCAAGGAGGCCCTCGGCCACAAGTTTCACTGGGCGGTCGCCGACTACCTGCAGCGTGCGGCCCGCCATCTGGCCTCCGCCTCTGACGTCGAGCAGGCCTACGCGCTGGGCAAGGCGGCCGTGGAGAAGGCGCTCGAGGGGAAGAACTCGATCATGCCGACCGTGGTGCGCACCGCGAACAACCCGTACCGCTGGGAGATCGGCGAGGCGCCACTGAGCGAAGTCGCGAACGTCGAGAAGATGATGCCGATGGATTTCATTGCTGATGACGGCTTCGGCATCACCCAGAAATGCAAGGACTACCTGTACCCGTTGATCCAGGGCGAGGCCTACCCGCCGTACAAGGCCAACGGCATGCCCGACTACGTGACCCTGAAGCTGGCCAGCGTGCCACGCAAACTCTCCGACTTTGAACTCTGAGGGTATGCCGCGGGGCGGATCGGTCATGGGGCCCTGCGGGGCCCTTTCCTGCAATTCGATGGGGCGTAACAGGCTGCCACGGAATCATCGGGAAATCGATCATCCATGACACTCGACAGGGCACGCGAACTCATCCGGGTACAGCTATCGTTTGGCGGTGGATATAACCGCAACGCGGTACGCCTGATCCTGGCCGAAATCAGCAACGGACACGGACAGGGTGCAGTCGACCAACTGATCCGAGAGTTGGACCTGGCCGAGCGATTCGGCCTAACCGAGGGCACCGATTTCTCGCGGGTCGGGCGCTGATCCCGGCGGCGCAAACAAAGTCACGCCATTAAGGCCACGCTCTTGACCTGCGCATAGAGGCGGCTGCCTGGGGTGATCGACAGCGCCCGCTGCGAACGCCGCGTGACGCGGGTCAGCAACATGGCGTCGCCCGCCGACAAACTCACCATAACTTGGGCCGGGCCATCATCGACAAGGCCAGTGACGACCACCGGGAAGCTGTTGAGAATGCTGCTTCCGACGAGCGGTTGCTGGGCAAGACTGACATCGCGGGCGAGGATCCTCAAGCGGACGGCGGTCCCGGTCGCCAGCGCCACCCGCGGCACCCACAGGCGACCGCCACTGAACACGAGTTCGCTGAGATGATCGGGCGCATCGCGCACGACGACGCGCGCCTGGATCACGGCTTCGGCCTCGCCGCCGTGCGCCAGCGGCAGATCCAGCCGAGTAAGCAGATCATTAACCGGCCCACGGGCGAGGAGCCGGCCGTCGCGCAGCAGCAGCATAAAGTCCGTCAGCCGGGCGACTTCGTCGAGGGCATGGCTGACGTAAAGCACCGGGATATCCAGCGCACGTTGCAGCGCCTCCAGGTAGGGCAGCAGTGCAAGACGGCTGCGCTGATCCAGCGCGGCCAGTGGTTCGTCCATCAGCAGCAGACGTGGGTTGCTCAGCAGCGCCTGGGCTATCGCAACCCGTTGGCGCTCACCGCCCGACAGCCCCGGCACCCGGCGTTGCAACATAGCCTGCAGACCAAGCAGGTCCACCACGTGATCGAACGCCGGCCCGTTACCCGAGGCACGCCGCCGACGTAGACCAAAGGCCAGATTGTCGGCCACATTGAGGTGTACGAACGGGCTCGGCTGCTGGAACACATAGCCCACCATGCGGCGATGCGTCGGCACGAAGACGCCGTCTCCCATCCAGGTCTCACCGCCTATGCTTACCCTGCCCTGTGCCTCTGGCTCCAGACCGGCGATTACGCGCAGCAATGTGGTCTTGCCGCAGCCTGAGGCCCCGAACACGGCAGTGAACCCCTTCTCCGGCGCCTCGAATGCCAGCCGCAGATCGAAATCGCCCTTTCGCAACCGGGTCTCCACCTGGATGCTCAAGGCGCGATCCTGCGTCCGAAGCCGCTGGCATAGACCACCATCAGCAGCGCAAACGACAACAACAGGAGACCGGCAGAGAGTAGGTGCGCCCGGGCATAATCCAGGACCTCGACGTGCTCGTAGACCGCGATCGATAACACCCGGGTCTCGCCCGGGATATTGCCGCCAATCATCAGCACGACGCCAAACTCACCAAGGGTATGGGCGAAACCCAGCACCGCGGCCGTGACATAGCCCGGTCTGGCCAGCGGCAGCACGACGCTACGGAAACGATCCAGCGGGCCGGCGCCCAGGCACGCCGCCGCCTCCAGCGGCTGCTCGCCGACCGCGGCGAAGCTGTCGCGCAAAGGCTGGACCACGAACGGCAGCGAGTAGACCATTGAGCCGACCACCAGGCCGCCGAAGGTAAACGCCAGCGAGAGATCGGCCAGCGGTCCATTGGGTCCCATCATCAGCAAAAGATAGAAGCCGAGCACGGTCGGTGGCAGTACCAGCGGCAGGGCGACGACCGCCTCGATGATCGCCCGCCAGCGGCTTTGCGTACGGGCCAGCCACCACGCCAGCGGGGTGCCGAGCACGATCAGCAGCACGGTCGTGAGCGCGGCCAGCTGCAGCGTCACCGACAACGCCCGCAGATCATCGGGCGAGACCAGATCCGGGCTCATGCCGGTCCCGGGAGACCGTAACCCGCCTCGCGGATCAGTGCGCGGGCCCGCGCGCCCCGAAGATAATCGAGGAAGGCCTCGGCCGCCGGGTGTTCGCGCAACAACAGCGCCTGCTGGCTGATCGGTGCGTGCAGATCGGCAGGAATCACCCGATAGCTACCGTACCGCGCGCCGGCCAGCGACAGGACTTGCGTCAGCGCGACAATACCGGCCTCGGCGTTGCCGCTGGCGACGTAGTGCAGCGCCTGCGAAACGTTTTCACCCTGCACTAGCCTGGGCCGCAGCGTCGTCCAGAGCTGCCAGGACTCGAGCACCTGGCGCGCTGCCTGCCCATAGGGTGCGAGCCGCGGGTTCGCGATTGCCAATCGTCGGTTGGCCATCTGCGAAAGATAGCTGCGCGCATCCACCAGCGTCTGCGCGCCGGGAACCCACAGCACCAGGCGTCCCTCGGCGTAGACGAAACGACTGCCGGGTACACCGATACCCTCCTGTTCGAGGCGTTGCGGCCGTGTCGCGTCGGCGGCGAGAAAGACATCGAAGCCGGCACCGTTGCTGATCTGCGCATAGTGCTTGCCCGTCGACGCAGCGGAGATCAAGACCTCGTGCCCAGTGGCCGCGCTGAAATCCTCGGCCAGTCGATGCAATGTCGCTGCAAAGTTGGACGCGACCGCGACCCGCACCTCGTCAGCCACTGCGGCCAGCGGTATCAGGCAAGACAGGCTAAGCATCAGGAAGCGGAGGATGTGCAAACGACCACCAACCCTGAACGAGGCGCGAGGCCGGGAGTTTAACCCGCACACTTTACGAAGGCGGACCGCCGGAGCCGGGTTTGCCGCATGAGCCTCTGGCGCGGCGTTTGCGCCAGAGCGTTTCACTCCGGGCGACCGGCCCCATGGGCGAACCGCAACACCGATACCGCAAGATCATGGATGGGGTGTGGATCCCAGCAAGGGTGCAATCACCAGCGACACGATTGCCATGACATTGATCAGGATGTTCATCGACGGGCCCGAGGTGTCCTTGAAGGGGTCGCCGACGGTGTCGCCGACCACTGCCGCCTTGTGAACATCAGAGCCCTTGCCGCCCAGATTGCCCTTTTCGATCCATTTCTTCGCATTGTCCCAAGCACCGCCGGCGTTGGCCATGGTCAATGCCAACAATACGCAGGACACCAGCGCACCGCCGAGCATACCGCCGAGGGCCTCGGCACTGATCCCAAAGCCGATGACGACCGGCGCCGAGACGGCGATCACACCGGGCAACACCATCTTCTTCAGCGCCGCACTGGTCGCGATGTCCACACAGCGCGCGGTATCGGGCTTGGCAGTGCCCTCGAGCAGCCCAGGAATTTCGCGGAACTGGCGGCGGATCTCCTGGATCATCTCGAAGGCGGCGTCACCGACCGCGGTCATCGTGATCGAGGCGATCAGGAACGGCAGCAGACCGCCGATGAACATCCCGATCAATACATCGGGGTCGTTCAGGCGCAGAATGAAATCCGGTATTCGGATGGAGATGGTCTCGACATAGGCGGTGATGATCGCCAGCGCGGCCAGCGCAGCCGCGCCGATCGCAAATCCCTTGCCGATCGCGGCCGTGGTATTCCCCAGTTCGTCGAGCGAATCGGTGATCTTACGCGTCTCCTCCCCCAGACCGGCCATCTCGGCGATGCCGCCGGCGTTGTCGGCCACGGGACCATAGGCGTCGATCGCCATGGTGATGCCGACGGTGGCCAACATGCCGACCGCGGCGATGCCCACCCCATAGAGACCGACCAGCGCATTGGAGACGAAGATGATCGCGCAGATGGTCAGGACGGGGATGACGACCGACTGCATGCCGACCGCCAGACCGGTGATCATTACGGTCGCGGTCCCGGTCTCGCCTGATTTGGCGATCCGCCGAACCGGTTCTCCACCAGTGTAGTACTCGGTGACCAGGCCGATGACAACACCGCCTATGGCACCCGCGACCACGGCACCCCAGATCGCTGGGCTGCCGCCGAGCACGGCAATCAGCAGGTAGGCGGCGGCGATGAACACCACCGAAGCGCCCAGCGTGCCGGCGCGCAGCGCCTTTTCCGGGGCCTTATCGGATGACCTGTTGACTAGGAAGATACCCGCCATGGAGCACAGCAGCCCCAGAGAGGCCAGATGCAGCGGCAACCCCATCAGCATATGCTGTCCGCCAAGCGTATCGGCTGCGGCCAGGGTCATGGTCGACGCGATCGCGATAGTCGCGATCATCGCGCCGCAGTAGGACTCGAAGATGTCCGAACCCATGCCGGCGACGTCACCGACATTGTCGCCGACGTTGTCCGCGATCACACCAGGGTTGCGAGGATCGTCCTCCGGGATGCCGGCCTCGACCTTGCCGACCAGGTCGGCGCCGACGTCCGCACTCTTGGTGAAGATACCGCCACCGACACGCGAAAACAGCGCCACCATCGAGGCACCCATGCCGAACCCGTGGATCGTGTGGGCCGTCTCGGGGTCGCCGCCGAAGAACATATACAGCATGCCCAGACCGAGCAGGCCCATCGAGGCCACCAGCAGGCCCATCACCGATCCGCCGAAGAACGCGACCGAGAGCGCGGCCGCGGCACCATGACGGTTTGCCGCCGTGGTGGTGCGCACGTTGGCACGGGTGGCGGTGAACATACCGAAGTACCCCGCCAGCCCCGAGGCTAGGGCGCCGGTCAGGTACGCCGCGGCGGTGTTCGTGCCCAGGAAGATAAACAACAGCACCAGTACGATCGCGCCAAAAATGCCCAGGGTCTTGAACTCCCGCCCCATGAAGACCATTGCGCCAAGATGGATCTGATCGCCGATATCGGTAACCGCGGTGTCCCCGGCAGGGATCTGCATGATCTTGCGGTAGATGAAGTAGGCGACTGCGAGGCCGATGATGCCGAAGAGTGGTGGCACGAGCGAACCGAGCATAGGGAGGGCTCCTTAGACTGTTTTTATGGACCGGGCACTGCGCACGAAACTTTAGAGGCTATCCGCTTGGCGCGCCCGAATTTCTTTCAATGATGACATAACTTCGCGATCCAGTTCAGGCGCAATGACCGCTGCCAAGGCAGACCGCCAGAAAGCATGCCCAGTTCTGCACAGACCGCGACTCGCAATCGGTGAGGTCTCTGTTCGGTCGACGGGGACCCCGGCCAACCCGATGGGGTTTCCCGCGACCCCACAAAGTGGACGCGCCCTCAGGGTGCGCTTAATCTTAGCAGCCTGGGCAATCGTCACACCCCGAGGGGGCTGCATGAATCTGGACCGTGTCACCAAGGGCAATGTGCCCAATGAAATCAACGTCATTATCGAGATCCCCGCACATTCCGACCCGGTCAAGTACGAACTCGACAAGGAGACCGGTGCAATGTTCGTCGACCGCTTCATGTCGACCGCGATGTATTACCCCTGCAATTACGGCTATGTCCCGCACACGCTGTCGAAGGACGGCGACCCGGTCGACGTGCTGGTGCTGACGCCGGATCCGCTGATCTCCGGATCGGTCATCTGCTGCCGCCCGGTGGGGGTGCTGAAGATGAAGGACGAATCGGGCGACGACGCCAAGGTGCTGGCGGTGCCGGTCGACAAGCTGTGCAAGACCTACCGCGGCGTAGAGAGCTTCCGCGACCTTCAGGGTGAGGTGCTCAACCGTATCTCTCACTTCTTCGAGCATTACAAAGATCTCGACGAGGGCAAATGGGTACGGGTGGATGGCTGGTACGGCGTCGACGAGGCCAAGCAGGAGATCATGGACAGCGTAAAGATGTACAAGGACGCCCCCGAAAAACCCAACTTCTAGAAGATACCCCGCACCGGGCGCCGCGCTGATGCGGCCTCCGGATAAATCACAATGAGCGCACATCGCTCACCCGTCTTTGCCGTCGGCGTGATCGTCCTCGCCGAGATGTTCGGGACGTCGCTGTGGTTCAGCGTCAACGCCGTTGCCGATACCCTGTCGCAGGCCTGGCATCTCGAGGCGACCGACCTAGGCCACCTGACCAGTGCGGTGCAGCTCGGCTTTATCTGCGGCACCTTCCTGTTTGCGGTCTCCGGCCTCGCGGATCGGTACTCGGCCAGCCGCGTGTTCGCCACGTGCGCGGTACTGGGTGCGATGATCAACGCCGCCTTCACCGGCCTACAGGGCGCATTGCCGCTCGCGCTGTTGATGCGCTTCCTGACCGGACTGACGCTGGCCGGCATCTACCCGATCGGCATGAAACTGGTTATGAGCTGGGCCCCGGAACGGGCGGGGCAGATGCTGGGCTGGCTGGTAGGCATGCTGGTGCTGGGCACGGGTCTGCCACACTTGGTACGCGGCAGCGGTTTCACACCCGACTGGCAATCGGTCCTCTACAGTGCATCGGCGCTCGCACTGCTGGCGGCGCTCGCGGTCGGCTGGCTCGGCGACGGCCCGCACCATGGC
>JBATKF010000400.1:0-5003 GCA_049669185.1 Sedimenticolaceae bacterium
GTGCAGACCCAGGCCCTGGCCGGACACCGCGAGGTGCTCGCCCGCCAGGTGCGCGCGGCCTATGCCATGGGTCGCCAGGAACGGATCAAGCTACTGCTGAACCAGCAAGACCCTGCTACCGTCGGTCGCATGATGGTCTACTACGATTACCTGAGCCGGGCGCGCGCACGAAAGATCGAGTCGCTCCGCGAGCAGGTGCAGCGCCTGGCGGCTACCGAGCGGGAGATTCACGCTGAGGAGCAAAAACTTGTTCGATTGCGCGATGAGCAGGCAAGCCAGTTGCTGGCGATGCAGACCTCACAGGATCAGCGCCGTGACGTGGTGGCAAAACTCACCGCGGAGTTGCAGGACCAGGGGCGCCAACTGGCTCGCCTGCAATCTGATGAACGTGAATTGAACGCCCTGATCAGGGGACTCGAGCAGGCATTGGCGGATATCCCCGTCGAACACCGGCAACAGATCCAGTTCGCCGGTTTGCGCGGCCGCCTGCCGTGGCCGGCCAGCGGCCGAATCGTCAGGCGGTTCGGAACGCCACGGCTCGGGGGCCTGCTATGGGACGGTGTTATGATCTCCGCACCCGAAGGCCGGGAAGTGCGCGCCGTGCACCATGGCCGGGTGGCATTCGCGGATTGGCTACGTGGCTTGGGTCTGCTGATGATCGTCGATCATGGGGATGGCTACATGACCCTTTATGGGCATAACCAGAGCCTGTTCAAAGAGGTTGGTGACTGGGTCGAGGCAGATGAAGCCATTGCCCTGGTCGGCAGTAGTGGCGGGCGTGAGCGTGCTGGTGTGTACTTTGGAATCCGCTTCAAGGGTCGACCGGTGGACCCGACCAAGTGGTGCCGCCGCATGGCCGGCAACAAAGTGGGCTAATGCCGCGCGTCGACGCGGCGCGCAAGCGACGAGGAATGTATGAAGCACAAGTTGCCCTCGATACTGGTGGCAGGATGGATGAGCCTCGCAGGCGCATTTGCCGTCGCGCAATCGGCGATCGCTGACGATACCCAATCCTCGACCGACCTCCCACTCGAGGAGCTGCGCGTGTTCGCGGAGGTGTTCGGGCGCATCAAACAGGACTATGTTGAGCCGGTCGACGATCGCAAGCTGCTCAAGTACGCGATCGAGGGCATGCTGAGCGGTCTGGACCCACACTCGGCCTACCTCGATGAGGACGACTACCGCGATATTCGCGTTGGCACGAGTGGCGAGTTCGGGGGCCTCGGTATCGAGGTCGGCATGGAGAACGGTTTCGTCAAGGTTATCTCGCCCATCGACGACACCCCGGCACAGCGTGCGGGGGTGCTCGCAGGAGACGTGATCATCCGTCTCGATGACCAGCCTATCAAGGGCATGACGCTGGATGAGGCGGTCAAGTTGATGCGCGGCAAGCCAGGTACAAAGATACGCCTGACGGTAGTGCGCGAGGGCACCGACAAGCCGATCGTTATCGAGGTGGTGCGGGATGTCATCAAGACGGTGAGCGTCAAGCAGCGCATGCTGGAGCCGGGATTCGGCTATGTGCGACTATCACAGTTTCAGGCCCGCACCCCCGAGGACATGCTCACCGCGATTGGCGCCCTCAAGCGTAAGGCCAACGGCAACCTCAAGGGCCTGGTGCTGGATCTGCGCAACAACCCGGGGGGTGTGCTGAATGCGGCGGTCGCGATCAGCGATGCCTTTCTGACCAGCGGCACCATTGTTTACACAGAGGGTCGCATCCGTGACTCGCAGCTCAAGTTCAAGGCCGCGCCTGACGATGTCCTCGAAGGCGCGCCGATTATCGTGCTGGTAAACGGCGGCTCTGCCTCGGCGTCCGAGATCGTGGCCGGGGCGCTGCAGGACCACAAGCGGGCGGTGATAATGGGTCAGCAGACCTTTGGCAAGGGGTCCGTCCAGACCATCGTGCCGGTCAACGAGCGCACCGCTGTCAAGCTGACCACTGCGCGCTATTTCACGCCGAACGGACGATCGATCCAGGCTGAGGGCATCGTGCCGGATATCGAACTGGCTAATGTGCGCTTGACCGCTGGCGAGGAGTCCAGCACGCGGCTCAAGGAGGCTGATCTGGCCAGACATCTCAGCAATCCGGAGGACAACGGGGAGACCAACGATAAGGAGGATGAACCGGCGGCCAAGACCGTCGAAGATGCCGCCGACACCGATTACGCGCTCAGCGAGGCACTCAATCTGCTAAAGGGTCTGGCCATTTTGCGACCGACGAGCACCTAGTTAATTGATCCTGACGCGCCTGCCAATCCTGCTGCTGCTGACATTGCTGATCCCGGCGGTAGCGGCCCAGCCGGTGCGCATTGCTATCATTATCGACGATCTCGGCAACAGCAGACACCTCGGCCATCAGGCGATTGAACTGCCCGGCGCGATCACCTACTCGGTGCTGCCCAAGGTTCCCTACAGCCGCGACATCGCACGCCGGGCGAACGCGGTTGGCAAAGAGGTCATGCTGCACCTGCCCATGCAGACCCATGACGGCCGACCGATGGGCCCGGGCGGTCTGCATCTGGAGATGAGCCGTGAAGAGTTTGCGCACGAGGTCTGGTCCAACGTCGCATCGATTCCGCACGTCGCGGGTGTCAACAATCACATGGGCAGTCTGTTGACCGGGCGAGCCCAGGCCATGGATTGGTTGATGCAGGATCTGCGTTGCATCGGCGGTCTGTACTTTGTCGACAGTCGCACCGATGTGCGCACGCTGGCGCGCAAGGTCGCGCGCGAGGCCGGCCTGGCGAATGCGCAACGTGATATCTTTCTCGACAATGAACAAGACCCTGACTACGTGCGTTACCAGCTCGCACGTCTGATCGAGACCGCGCGTCGCCGCGGCCAGGCGATAGGGATTGGTCATCCCTATCCGGAGACCCTGACCGTGCTGGCCGACGTGCTGCCCGAGCTGGCCGATCTGGGAGTTGAACTGGTACCGGTCTCGCGACTGGTGGAAAACCAACGGAGTGATCATCAATGGCTCGCGTGCTCGTCCCCCTTGCGAACGGTTGCGAAGAACTAGAGGCCGTCACGATTATCGACATCTTGCGCCGTGCCGGCGTCGACGTGGTCACCGCCGGGCTGACGGACGGTGCGATAACCGCGAGTCGCGGCGTGGTGCTCATGCCCGACAAGTCCCTGGATGATGTCCTGGGCGATGATTACGACATGATCGTGTTGCCCGGCGGTCTGCCCGGGGCGGACCACCTTGACGCCGATCCCCGCATCCACACGCTGTTGCAGCGAATGGCGGAGCAGGATCGCTATACCGCGGCTATTTGCGCCGCCCCCAAGGTACTGCTGAATGCCGGGTTGCTCGACGGCCATAAGGTCACGGCTTATCCAGGCGTGATCGATGGCCAGCTGGGCGAGACCTCCCAGCTGCTGGCCGACCCGGTGGTCAGCGATGGCAGGGTGATCACCTCGCGCGGCCCAGGGACCGCGATGGAATTCGCGCTGACCCTTATAGAAAAACTGCTGGGTGCCGATAAACGCCAGGAAGTCGAAGCGCCATTGGTGCGCTCATAAGGGGCGAATTAGTCATGCAGTCTCGATCAGGCAAACTTTTACTCTTGCTGCTGGTGCCCGCGGTCGTCTATGGCGGCCTGAAGGGTGTGCTCTATTACAATGCCAAGCGAACGGTCGATGACGTGGTCAGTGCGGCGTCCTACCAGGCGGACATCCGCTACGCCGATATCACCACCGATCTGCGTGGCGCCGTCACCGTGAGTGGGGTGACCGTGCAGCCCGTAGGTTACACCGACGCGATCGGTATCGACGCAGTGCGCATAGCCAGCGACGATCCGCTGTTTTTTATTCGCAGCGCCGGTTGGCGTCCCGGTGAGGGCAAACCACCCGAGAAGTTGGAGTTCGCGATCAACGGCGTGCATCTGCCGTTGAATGCGGATTTCGTGACGTCGTCGTTCGCCAGTGTCCCGGATGCGGATGACGCGGCGTGCGCGCAGGGTCTCCAGATCGAGCCGGGGATGCTGCGCAAGCTGGGCTTCAACGACCTCGATATGGACTTCGATGGCTACTATCGCCTGGACTCGGCGCAGCGCACCTTGTCCCTGGGGGTGAACATGGAGCTGCGGGATATCGAGTCCATGCACTTTACGGCCACCCTGGCAGACGTCGATGTCGAGACCTTGGCGCAGGGCGGCGCTCCGCAGGTGAGCCTGGGAGACCTAAAAGTCGCCCTGACGGTGTCGCCGAAGTTTGGTCTCCAGGCACTCAAGGGGTGTGCTATTGGCACCGAGATGACGGTTCAGGAATGGAGCGGCGTCCTCGCCGATCGAGCCGTCGAACAGTTTGAGAGACAAGGCCTGTCACTGGGGTATGGTCTGCGGCGCGCGCTGCGTGACTTCTATCGTGACTGGGGTGAGTTCAAACTAGTCGCTGCACCGGCCAAGCCGGTCGGCCTGTTCAGCCTTATATTCCTGCCGCCAGAACGCCTAGCCGAGGCCCTTTCCCTGAGGCTGAGTCTCAATGACCAGCCGATCGGCGACGCCAGCTTCACCTGGCAACGCCCCGACGCGCAGGCGCTGTCTGCGCTGTTCGGCGCCGAGCAGGCCGCTTCCCCCAACAAGGCGGCGTCTCAACCGCGGCGCATACTGATACGTCGAGATTTCGAGCCCGTCCCGGTCGGGGACATTGGGCGCTACGTCGATCACAAGGTGACCATCAAGCCGCGCGGTCAGCCGCTGCGTGAGGGCGTGCTGAAACGCATCAATGATGGCGAGGCCGAGGTCGAGCAGAGTCTGCATGGCGGCAAGTTCACGGTCTACGTGCCGCTGCGAGATATCGAATCGGTCCAGGCGCTGGTGCAGCGCGAAATTACGCCACAGCGTTAACCCGCTTATCTAATCGATTACCTACTGCGCGGCCCGATACGCTCGCTGTGACGGTGCGTACTCGTTGCGGCCGGCTCGACGTAGTGTCGGCTACGCCTTCACCGCCCTCCGCTGCGTGCGCCAATGTGCTGTCAGCGCGGTCTTTGC
>JBATKF010000401.1:0-22954 GCA_049669185.1 Sedimenticolaceae bacterium
CCCTCGCCGTGCCTGCCGACATAGCTCACACCGCTGACCGGCACATGAACTACGCCGAGCACCGGGCGGCCGCCTTGGATACGGGCGATGTTCACCGTGAATTCGCCGTTGCGCTTGACGAACTCGCGGGTCCCATCCAGGGGGTCGATCAGCCAGTAGTCGTGCCACTGCCGACGGGTGGCATAAGGGATGTCGGCACCCTCCTCGGACAATATCGGGATCTCGGGGTCAAGTTCGCCGAGGCGCTGTGCGATCACGCGATGTGAGGCAAGGTCGGCGGCCGTCAGCGGGGACTTGTCGTCTTTGTGCGCCACCGAAAAATCCTGGTGATAGACTTTCAGGATCGCGTTGCCCGCCTCGCGAGCGACGTCCAGCAATTGCTGCGCCTGTTGGTTCATGGCAACTCCCCCTGTTGCAAGGATCGCGGCGGCGACCCGGTCGGATGCAGACCGACCATCATACAAAAACCTCGCGGACTTGGGGTGAGGAAGCGACGTGTTTGACTGGCGAAAAATCGATACCGTCCTGTTGGACATGGACGGCACGCTGCTGGATCTGCACTTCGACAACCATTTCTGGCTGGAGCACGTGCCGCGGCGTTTCGCCGAGACCCATGGCTTGCCGGAAAGCGAGGCGCGGGCGAGCCTGCTGGCCCGCTATCAGGATATCCAGGGAACGCTGAACTGGTACTGCGTCGATCACTGGTCGCGTGAATTGGGACTGGATATCGCCCTGTTGAAGGAAGAGGTCGATCACCTGATTCGTGTGCATCCGCACGTCACCGCGTTCCTCGACCTCTTGGGGCATTCGGGCAAGTGGCGTGTGCTGGTGACGAATGCACATCAGAAATCGCTCGAACTCAAGATGCGGCGCACCCGCTTGCGTGACCGCCTGGACCATGTTGTCTGCGCTCATGACTTGGGCGTGCCCAAAGAGGATCAGGCGTTCTGGCATCGCCTGCAACAGGAACAACCCTTCGATCCGCGCCGCACCCTGTTCGTCGATGACAGTCTCGCCGTATTGCGCTCCGCGCAGCGCTATGGCATCGAAAACCTGCTGGCAATCCGCTTGCCCGATAGCCATCAGGCGGCACGCGAGATCGACGAGTTTGCTGCGGTAGAAGATTTTGCGGCGCTGATGCCGGGGCTCGCGGAATCGCCGGTATAGCGCATGCGATACGGCGTCTGGCGTTGCACGCATCGCTGATACGGCATTCAGGTTAGGCGCCCGCGCTCGGCTTGCCGACCAGATAGCCCTGGATGTAGTCGCAGTCTTCACCGCGCAGAAAGTCACGCTGCGCCTCGGTCTCGACGCCCTCGGCAACTACCTTCATCTCGAGCGCATGGGCGAGCCGGATGATGGCCTGAATCAGCTTCTCATCGTTGGGCACTTCGCCGATGCCGGCGACGAATGATTGATCGATCTTGATGTAGTCGAAGGGAAAACGCCGCAGATGACTCAACGACGCCTGACCGGTGCCGAAGTCGTCGAGGGCGATGCGGACGCCGCGCTGCTTGAGTTCGTGTAAGACACGCGCTGCGACCCGAAGATCGGTCTCCAGCGTGTCCTCTGTGATCTCCAGGATCAAACGCTCGGGAATCAGACGCTGCTGATCGAGGCGTTCCAAAAGACGTTGCGCAAAATCCTCATCGAGCAGCAGGCGGGCGCTCAAATTGATCGAAAGTACGGCCTCTGGTGTAGGACGATTTATCTGTATCTGATCCAGTGCCCAGTCGCTGATGGCGGTGCACAGACCGGCATCGGCCAAGGCATCCATGAATGTCGCGGGACGCAGCATGCCCTGTTCGGCATGCGGCCAGCGGAGCAGGGACTCGTAGCAATGGATGTGGCCGTCGGCGAGCGCCACCACCGGCTGGAAATGCAGCGCCAGATTGTGCTGGCTGACGGCATCACGCAGTTCGTTCTCCAGGGCGTGTTGCGCCGCAGCGGTCTTGCTCAGCTCTTCGCTGACGAAGCGCAGACCCGATCCCTCATCGCGCTTTGCGGCATACATGGCCGTATCCGCGAGCTGGATCAGCCGGTCCGGGTCATTGCCGTCGTCAGGTGCCACGGCGATTCCGATCGATGCCCCGCTATGGAATATGCGCCCGTCGAACTCAAAGGGCCGCTGAATGGCGCTGAGTGCCTTTTTTGCCAGCCGCTTCATTTCATCGCGCTCGTGAAGATTCTCGAGCAACACGGCGAACTCGTCGCCACCGAAACGCGCGATCAGGTCGTCCTGACGGAACACCTTGCGCAGACGACGGCTGATCTCGATCAATACCTGATCACCGGCGGCGTGTCCGTAGCTGTCGTTGACCTGCTTGAAGCGGTCGAGGTCCAGGAACAGCAGTCCGACCAGCATGTCGCGCTGCGTTGCTGCGGAAATGCCCTCGGCCAGGCGGCGGCGGAAAAATGTACGATTCGGCAGGCCGGTCAGGCTGTCATGATGAGTAAGATGGTCGAGCGCCTGTTCGCGGTCACGCAGTTGGGACTGCAGGTCGCGAAAGGCGCTCAACAGGTCGCGTGTCTCACGCACCGCAGGCTGCCCGGTGCTCTGCGCCTCCGCCATACTGGACAGCGCGAGCAGCGGTCGCAGAATCAGCCGGTCGAGGCTGAGATAAGCCACGATCCCGAGCAGAATCATCAGCACAATGGTGCCGAAGAAAAAGCTGGCGAGGACCCTATTGACGTCGCCGATGCCCTCGGTCGGCAGGTGTGTATTCAACGCGACGTGCAAGCCAGCGAGGCGCTGTTGCAGGTCTTTCAGCAGCGGTTCGACAGCGTCGCTGAGACAGCGGGCAGGTTCTATGCAAGCCTCATGTGATTCGCCCGCCGCGGCATCCAGTCGTGCGGCGGCTTCGCGCAACGCCGTAGTAATCCGAACGACAGCCTGGCTGGCCGGCGTCCCTTCATGCGCTGCGAGTTGTGTGACTTTGCCGCTGAGCTGCGCCAAGGCCTCGCCGAGGCGCTGTCTTGCCATGTCGTCCGGCGACAGCACCAGATCGTGCAGCTGCTGCTGCGACACATAAAGCTGTGCGAGGGCATCTTGATACAGGCGGCCGGCTTGTGCGTGCTGCGCAGCGGTTTGCGCGATGCCTGCGTTGAGCGAAACGACATGGCGGTAGGCCATCAGCGCGCTGATGGCCAACAGGACGGCCAGCGCAATGCCTATCTGAGCGACGCGGACGCGATAGCTCGGCGGCTCTGCGGCGCCGTTCTCGGAGGGGGATGTCGGCTTGCGTATGGCTGCCATAGCAGGGCATCAGCAGGTCTGGCCAACCCACCACACGCCACGATAATCAGCCGTCCCAGCGCTTGAAGCGCCGTCGACAGTAGGCGAGCAGCTCGTCATAGCGCCGAAAATGATGGGTGAAGTGGGTCTCGGCCGGTTCGTCGAACTCGCACCAGTCGTTACTGTAGTCGCGGCACACCTGCGGACGTGTTGCGTAGATGCCGCAGGCGCCATTCGGCTGCAGGTGCTCGCAGTGTCCGCGGATGAGCAGATACCAGCCGTCATTGTCTCGGTAGACCTCGACGTTTTGATGCGATATTTGCCATAGAACGTGGTCGAAGTCGGCCTTCGACCGGAGTGGCCCCAATGCCTCGGTGGTGTAGGTGCAACAGGTGGATCCCAGACAGCGGCTGCATTTGTTGTCGACCGGGGTTGCCGATTCGCTCATGCGGGTGCTGAGCCGCCGCTCTTTGGCCTGCGCCGACGCCGTCGCGGCTGGTCTCCCGCCGATCCCCCGCCGACGGCCTTCTGCTTCCCTCCTTTGGAAGGAGGCCCTCGGCGCTGACCGCCATCGCGGCGCTGCAGTCGATCGGTCTTCTCGATCCGCACCCGGCTGGCCGGATCGACATCGGGCAGGAGTTCGAGAGAAACCGGCTGCACAGTAATTTTATGTCCGATGAACTGCTCGATATCGGGCAGCGAAAACGCGTAGGTCTCACACACGAATGAGATCGCATCACCCTCGGCGCCTGCGCGGGCGGTGCGTCCGATACGGTGTACATAGTCTTCCGCGTCTTCGGGCAGATCATAATTGACCACATGGGTCACGCCTTCGATGTGCAGTCCGCGCGCGGCGACGTCAGTGGCCACCAGGACCGCCACCTCGCCTCCAGAAAAACGTTTGAGCAGACTGAGGCGCTTCTTTTGCGGTACGTCGCCGGACAGGATTGCCGCGGGGTATCCGTTACCCTCGAGAAAGCCCCATACTTTGTCTGCCTCGCGTTTGGTGTTGATGAATACGATCACGCGCGATTCGCCGAGCCGACGCATGAGCCCGATCAGCAGGCGCACCTTTTCGTCGTTGGCCACCATGTAGGCGGTCTCTTTGACCCGGTCTGCGGTGATCTGCTCCGCTTCGATGACTACCTTCTGCGGATTGTTCATATGCTCATAGGCAAGTTCGGTGACCCGGTACGACAGGGTCGCCGAAAACAGCATACCCTGACGGTTTTCGGGAGTCGGGCAACGCCGCAGCAGATAGCGGATGTCTTTGATGAAGCCCAGATCGAACATCCGATCCGCCTCGTCGAGGACCAGCACCTGAATCGCCCGCAGATCGAACACGTGCTGTTTGAAATAGTCGATAATCCGGCCAGGGGTGCCGATCAGGATGTCTACCCCGTCTTCCAAGGCCTTGCGCTGACTCTCGTAGCCGGTGCCGCCGAAGACCACGCGCACCTTGAGTCCGGTGTGCGCGGCGAGCACGCAGGCGTCGTTGTAGATCTGCACGGCCAGTTCCCGGGTTGGCGCCAACATGAATGCCCGTGGCTGGTTGGGGCGGCGCGACAACTCGGCCGGTTCCTGATCCAGTTCGTGGAGGGTGGCCAAAAGGAAGGCCGCCGTTTTCCCGGTGCCGGTCTGTGCCTGGCCGGCGATGTCGCGGCCGTCGAGGGCAATTGGCAGTGTTTTGGCCTGGATCGGCGTGCAGTATTCGAAGCCGGCGTCGCGAATACCGCGCATAATGGCCTCGGAGAATGGAAAACTATCGAATCGGATCTTGGTCAGGTGTGTATCGCTCATGGCACGCAAGGATACCTGAATTCCCGGGTCTGAAGCGCTAAGGGCTTGAATTCAGCGGACTGATCGGCTGAAATGCCGGGAATTGCGCGAAGGCCGACATTTGAGCGGCGCACACGTGCGGGGCCCGCCCGCGAAACCGGCAACCTGGCAGGGCGCCGGTTCCTGAATTCCGAAGCCATCTGGAGACAGTCAGTGAGTGACAAGATCGTTCATGTTACGGACGACAATTTTGAGACCGAGGTATTGCAGTCCTCGGCGCCTGTGCTGGTGGACTACTGGGCCGAATGGTGCGGTCCCTGCAAGATGATTGCCCCGGTGCTGGACGAGATCGCCGGCGAATACCAGGGGCGGGTAAAGATCGCCAAGTTGAACATTGACGACAACCCGAACACGCCGCCGCGTTACGGCATTCGTGGCATTCCGACGCTGATGCTGTTCAAGGACGGCGAGGTCGAAGCGACTAAGGTCGGCGCCGTCTCCAAGTCGCAGCTTACCGCTTTTATCGATAGCAACCTCTAGGCTGCTGGGCGCGCGGCGGCGCCGCGCCGCGTCTTTTGGTGCTGGACGCATGGCGTGCGCATGCTAAACTTCCGCCAGGCCTCCCTCGAGGCCGTTCTTCCCATCGATTTTTTCATAGAAAAAACAGGCGCTGCCGCGCCCTTCCCCCCCAAAATCACGACAGAACGACGTGTTCCCAAGGCTGGACATGAACCTAACTGAACTCAAGAAAATGCCTGTTCCCGAGCTCAACGAGCTCGCGCAGTCCATGAATATCGAGGGCGTTGCCCGCTCACGCAAACAGGATCTCATCTTCGCCATACTCAAGGCGCATGCCAAGAAGGGTGAGGATATCCACGGCGATGGTGTCCTGGAGATCCTGTCCGACGGTTTTGGCTTCTTACGTTCGGAGGACTCGTCCTACCTGGCAGGGCCCGACGATATCTACGTGTCCCCCAGTCAGATCCGGCGTTTCAGTCTGCGTACCGGCGATACCATCTCCGGCAAGATTCGGCCACCCAAGGACAATGAGCGGTACTTCGCCATGCTCAAGGTCGACTCGATCAATTTCGACAAGCCTGAGAATGCGAAGAACAAGATTCTGTTCGAAAATTTCACGCCGCTGTTTGCCAATAAGAAGTTTCACCTGGAGATGGGTAACGGCAGCACCGAGGACATCACCGCACGAACTATCGAACTCTGTGCGCCCATCGGCAAGGGTCAGCGCGGTCTGATCGTCTCGCCGCCAAAGGCCGGCAAGACCATGCTGATGCAGAATATCGCTCAGTCGATTGCAAGCAATCATCCGGAGTCTCATCTGATTGTCTTGCTGATCGACGAACGACCGGAAGAGGTCACGGAGATGAAGCGCTCAGTGCGCGCCGAGGTGATCTCATCGACCTTCGACGAGCCGGCGGCACGACATGTGCAGGTCGCCGAGATGGTGATCGAAAAGGCCAAGCGCCTGGTCGAGCACAAGAAGGACGTCGTTATCCTGCTCGATTCCATCACGCGCCTGGCGCGGGCCTACAACACCGTCATTCCGTCCTCGGGCAAGGTTCTGACCGGTGGTGTCGATGCGAATGCGCTGCAGAAGCCGAAACGTTTCTTTGGCGCCGCGCGTAACGTCGAGGAGGGAGGGTCGCTGACGATCATCGCGACGGCGCTGGTCGAAACCGGTTCGCGAATGGACGATGTGATCTACGAGGAATTCAAGGGCACTGGGAACATGGAGGTGCACCTGGACCGCCGCATCGCGGAGAAACGCATCTTCCCGGCGATCAACATCAACCGTTCGGGCACGCGGCGCGAAGAGCTGCTGATGCCAGAGAACGAACTGCAGAAGATGTGGATCCTGCGCAAGATCCTGCACCCCATGGACGAGCTCGCGGCGATGGAGTTTTTGTACGACAAGCTCAAGGCCACCAAGACCAATCAGGAGTTCTTCGACGCCATGCGGTCCAAGGCCTGATTCGGTCGCCGCATCGCACACGGTGCCTAACTCGCCAGTCTTCTTACCAGCAATTAGATTCACCTTCTCTTCTTCACTCGTGCGCCTTTGAGAACGCCGTGTTGCCGACGCCGCACCGTGGGATTACGACTGCCATGATCCTCGCCGCCGGTCGCGGCGAGCGTATGCGGCCGCTTACTGATCAGATCCCAAAGCCGCTGCTGACGGTCGCCGGTAAGCCACTGATCGTCTGGCATATCGAACGCCTGGCGCGTGCCGGGGTCCGGGACCTCGTGATCAATCACGCACATCTGGGTCGGCAGATAGAGCAGCGCCTGGGTGATGGAAGCCGCTGGGGTCTGCGGATCCGCTATTCCGCCGAGGGCGAGGGCCGCGCACTGGAGACCGGTGGCGGGATCTTTCGCGCCCTGCCGATGCTGGGCGATGCGCCCTTTCTGGTGGTCAACGCCGACATATGGACGGACGTCGATGTGGCGAGACTCGAGCTGGCCGACGCGGATCTGGCGTGCCTGATGATGGTGGACAACCCTCCCCAGCATGCCGGGGGTGATTTTCGCCTCGATCATGGCCGGCTGTATGCGGAGGGTGAGCCACGGCTGACCTTCAGTGGTGTCGGCGTCTATCGCGCGGCGCTGTTTGCCGCCTGTCGGCCCGGCGCCTTCCCGCTCGCGCCATTGCTGCGCGATGCTATGCGCCACGGCAGGGTTTCCGGCATGCACCATCGTGGTGAGTGGGTCGATGTGGGTACGCCGCAACGGCTCGCCGAGCTCGAGCGCGCGTTGAGCGGGTAAACTAGACTGCATGGGACAAGAGATATCCGGCAGCGAGTTCGACGACGCGGCATTCGCCGAGTTTCGCCATCGCCTCGACGACGAGACCCGGCTGCTGGCCGAGTGGCTTGCGCAGGGCAGGCTGCACTCCGCGGAGCGGCGAATCGGCTTCGAGATCGAGGCCTGGTTGATCGACGGTGACGCCCGACCCGCGGCACGGAACCAGGAGTTTCTGGCTGCGGTCGATGATCCCTACGTGGTGCCTGAGTTGGCGCGCTTCAACTTTGAGATCAACTCTGATCCACTGCCGGTGGCGCCCGGGGCTTTCGATGCCATGCACGATGCCCTGCTCGCGCGCTGGCAGAACTGCCAGGACTGCGCCGCCGGAATCGGCCTGCGTCCGCTCTTGATCGGCATTTTGCCCACGGTGCGCAGCGGCGATCTGGTACTCGAGAATATGTCGCCGCTGCAGCGCTACAAGGCGCTGAACGATCAGGTCTTTCGGTTGCGCCATGGACAGCCGATCGTGCTCGACATCGAGGGCGTCGAACACCTTGCCCATCGGCATCAGGATGTGATGCTGGAGTCTGCCACCACCTCGCTGCAGATCCATGTCGAAGTGGATGCAGCCGAGGCGGCGCGGGCGTTCAATATCTGCAAGATGATCTCTGCGGTGACCGTGGGTGCGACCGCCAATTCGCCGTACCTGTTCGAGCGCCAGCTGTGGCGGGAGACGCGTATACCCCTGTTCGAACAGGCAGTAGCCGTCGGCGGCAGCGATTACAGCAAGCGCGTGACCTTCGGCATCCGCTATGCGCAGGACAGCATCCTTGAGTGTTTCGAGGCCAACCTCAGGCGTTATCCGGTTATTCTGCCTGACCTGATGGATACCCCACCCGAGGAATTGGCGCATTTGCGCCTGCACAATGGCACCATATGGCGCTGGAATCGCCCGTTGATCGGCATCGATTCAGCGGGGGTGCCGCACTGTCGCATTGAGCACCGGGTGATTGCGGCCGGCCCCACAGCGCGTGATGCCATCGCGAATGTCGCGCTGTTTCTCGGTCTTTTCGAGGCGTTGATGCGCTCGCCGCAGTCGCTCGAGATGCGCCTGCCCTTCGCGGATGCGCGCAGCAACTTCTATGCGGCGGCACGCTTTGGCCTTGCCGCGGAGTTGTCCTGGCTTGATGGTGTGAAGGCCAGCTTGCAGGATCTGTTGCTGTCGCAATTGCTCGATCAGGCCGGCGAGGGCCTGGCACTGGCCGGGCTGCCCGCGGCAGAGATTGCGCAGTGGCTGGGGATTGTCCGGGCGCGTGTCGCACACCACCAGACTGGAGCGGACTGGCAGATCGCCTGGGTGGAACGGCATGGTCGAGATTTTGGCCGCCTGGTCGACGCCTATGCCGAACGGCAGGCAGGCAACCTGGCGGTGAGCAACTGGAGTTTGGAGTGACTGATTTGTTACGCGAAGTGGACGAGATGCCGTTGTCTCTGCTCGATACCCCGGCCAGCGGTCTGCATGACGTCCTGGGTGGTCCGACACTGTTCCACCTGGCTGGGCGGCGCGAGCCTGCGCTGTTCGTATCCGTATTGATGCATGGCAATGAGACCAGCGGCTGGGATTCGATGCGCCAGGTACTGCGTGGTTTTCGCGATGGCGAAGGCCTCGATCTACCACGTTCGCTGAGTCTATTTGTCGGCAATACCGCTGCGGCCAAGGTCGGCGTCAGGCATCTGCCGGACCAGCCGGATTACAATCGCGTCTGGCCCGGCAGCGAGACCAGCGGCACGCCGGAGCACGACCTGATGCGCCAGGTGGTAGACATCATGGCCGGCCGTGAGATCTTCGCCTCGGTCGATGTGCACAACAATACCGGGCTCAATCCGCACTACGCCTGCGTCAACGTGCTCGAGCATCAGTCGCTGCACCTCGCGGCCTTGTTTGGTCGTACCGTGGTGTATTTTGTCCGCCCGCGCGGTGTGGCCTCGATGGCAATGGCCGCGCTGGGCCCCTCGGTGACCCTGGAATGCGGCAAAGTGGGCCAGCCACGCGGGGTCGAGCATGCCGCCGAGTACCTTGAGGCCTGCCTGCATCATGCGGAGATCCCCAGCCATCGGGTGGCGACGCACGACATAGACCTTTATCACACCGTGGCCATCGTTCGGGTGCCGCCGGAGCACCAGTTTTCGTTTGGCGATGGCCAGGCCGAGATCAGCTTCCCGCGCGATCTCGACACCATGAACTTTCGTGAACTCCCGGTCGGTAGTCTGATCGCCGAATGCAATGGCGCGCTGCACAAGCCGCTGGATGTCCGCGACGAGCAGGACCATGCGGTAGCGGAACGTTATTTTCGTGTCGAAGACGGCCGCCTGGTCACCCGCGTGCCGGTCATGCCCTCGATGTTGACCTGCAATCCCGAGGTCATCCGACAGGATTGCCTGTGTTACCTGATGGAGCGTTATAACGATCATCTGGCCGATGCGGGCTGAAAGGGCCTAGTGGAGAAAGGGATCACCCCAATCGTTATCGATATCGAGGCCTCGGGATTCGGTCGGGGCAGCTACCCTGTGGAGGTTGGCCTGGTCCTGCCGGACGGCACGCGCCACTGTTACCTGATCGCACCGGCGCGTCACTGGCGGCATTGGGACGAAGAGGCGGAAAGGATCCACGGCATCACGCGTGAGGTCCTGTCCAGTTATGGGCGTTCGCTGCACGACGTCGCGTCTCGGTTGAATGCGTTGCTGGGTAACAAGACCGCTTACAGCGATGCCTGGTCTTTCGATATGTCCTGGCTGGGGAAGCTGTACGATGCGGCAGGCATACGGCAGACATTCCGGGTGGCGGACATCATCGGCCTGATCGACGAGGAACAGCGCGGCCGTTGGCACGCGGTAAAGCAACAGGTGGTCGAGGAGCTGGGCGTGCGCCGCCATCGAGCGAGTGGCGATGCGCGCATCCTGCAGGAGACGTGGCGGCGTATCAGTCGACGCGCCGCCTAAGCCGGCTAGGAATCATAGTCATCGCGCATGCGCGACTTCAGTTCCGTATAGCCCTTGTAGTGCCACAGCCGCATCTGGCGATAGCGGCTGTAGCTCTCACTCCAAAGTTCATCGTCTTTGAGGATGCTGCACGCGGCCTGCTGATGCCGCCGGTTGCGCTCGGGGTCGCTGATGTAGTCGCTGCCCGCGAAACAACAGGTCTCATAGAGATGGGCCAGGTCTGGATGCGTGGCGCTGTGCTGGTGGCCCAGCCAGTGGATTACCTCATGGAACAGCAGTCCGGCGCGGTCCTGATAGCGATGCAGATTGGCCGGCCGCAGCGGCTGGCCGTTGCGGTGCTCGAGGATCTGTGATTCCCGCAGGTGGAAGAATGAGCGGTAGGTCTCGTCGTCGTAGTTGCGGCTGAGGATGCCGCCGAGGCGATAGGTGTCGAGTACGACCCCCGGGTGTGCGACCTGGCTCAGCTGTTGATGCAGCGGGTCGTCTGGGGTTACCGGTTTCGGGCTGGTCGCCACTGCAGTGGCAAACATGGCGTCCTCGACGCATTGAAACGTCTTCGGTTGGTCGCTTTCCATCAGGCTCAGCAGACGGTGGGCCTGGTACTCATGGTAGGGGTGTAGCCTGCCCATCGGCCCCTGGCCGGCGAGACACTGCAGGCCGGTCTCCAGGCCGGTGCGCAGGTCGCTGATCAACAGCCTGGCTGCGCCGGCGGCATCTTCTCCCTCGTTGTAGGGATAACCGCCGCACCCCCGGATCTGCAGCCTGACTGGACCTTCGAGGCGCTGCACCCCCCGGCCGACGTCCTCGGGCGCGCCTGTCGTCAGCGCGTCGAGCAAGGCACTGGCCCTTTCGGCCAGCGACACAAAGGCCGTCGGATCCGCATGAGATGCCTGGCAAAGCCACAGGCTGATCGCCCCGACGCCGCATAGGCGCCTGATCCGGTACGTCATGGACCGTCTCCATTACTGCTAGCCCGCTTATCTCGCCAACTTCCTACTGCGGACGCCTTTGTGCGCCCTGTGACGAGGCGTACTCGTTACAGCCGGTTTGAGGTACTGTCGGCTATGCCGGCACCGTCTTTAACTGCGTGCACCCGGTCACAGCGGCATCCTGCCACCTTCGCGACGAAACCCGGTGAGATAAGCGGGCTAGGACTGCGGCCCTATTCAGATGACAGAAATATGACCGGCTTTTACGCAGTGTAGACGATGCTGACGATATGTATATACATTGTGCTGGTATGGCGCAGGTCCCTGCGCCGAGATAAGCGGGCTAGCGGTCTTTCAGCCCGTACCAGACCAGCCCGGCCATCTCATGCAGGATCAGATAGCTGCGTCCGAGCGTGCCCGGGTGCGGCAGCCAGTCGCCGAATTCACCCGGTCGCCGCAGCGCCGGCGGCACATGCAGGAAGGCGAAGGGTGCCGGGATGGCGTCGATACCTGCGGCCCGGGCACTGAGCATTGCGCGTGGCATATGGAAAGCGTGGGTCACCAGCAGAACGCGCTCAAGCCCTTGTTTCTCAAAAATTTTTGCGCTGAATTCCGCATTCTCCCAGGTGTCACGGCTGGCGCCCTCGACCGCCAGTGCAGTCACCCCGGCGCGTCCCTGCAGCCAGTCGGCGCCAAGCTCGGCCAAGGTCGTCGTATCCCCTTTGACGCTGCCGCCGCTGACCACGATCGGTAGGCCGGTCTGAAGATGCAGCGCCAGTGCATGATCGATGCGCTCCAGGCTCAGCCTGCCCAGCGCATCGGCCCCGTCGAATTCGGGGTTGGAGCGGCGCACATCGGCCAGCAGCACCAGAATCGCATCGGCGCGGCTGTTGCGCAGGTCATCCCCCGACGGCGCAGGGATGGTCTCGAGCCGCTCGGCCAGCCAGTCGACCACGACCGGCGTCGACAGCCCATACAGGCCGATGATGCCGAGCAGTATCAGGAAACGGCCGACGGGCCGGCGCACCAACAGCCAGCCGAGCAGTAGCAGTAGGATAATACTGCCCGGCGGCAGCACGAACAGTTTCAGGATCGCGCGGGTCGCGACATCTGGCTCCATCAGCCAGCCAGCAGCGGGTCCGCCTGCAGGTCGGCGTGATAGGACGAGCGCACCATCGGCCCGCTTGCAACATTGGAGAACCCGATGCGCTCGCCGAGCATGCGCAGTTGCTCAAACTCATCGGGGGTGACGAAGCGGTCCACCGGCAGGTGGTCGCGACTCGGCTGAAGATATTGCCCGAGGGTCAGCATCTCGCAGCCGTGAGCGCGCAGATCGCGCATCACTTCTTCGACCTCGCTGCGTCTCTCGCCGAGGCCAAGCATGATCCCGGACTTGGTCGGGACCGTCGGATGCCGGACCTTGAAGCGCTGCAACAGGTCCAGCGACCACTGGTAATCGGCCCCCGGGCGTGCCTGGCGGTAGAGTCGCGGCACGGTCTCGAGGTTGTGATTGAACACGTCCGGTGGTTGATCGGCGAGGCAGTCGATGGCGACCTGCATGCGGCCGCGAAAATCCGGCACCAGGATCTCGACCGTCGTCGTCGGGGTCAGTGTGCGCACGGCCGCGATGCAGTCGGCAAAGTGACCCGCGCCGCCGTCACGCAGGTCGTCGCGATCGACCGAGGTGATGACCACATATTTGAGCGCCATCGCGGCGATCGCCTCGGCGAGCTGGCGCGGTTCTGCGGGGTCGAGTGGCCGGGGCTTGCCGTGTGCCACATCACAAAAGGGACAGCGCCGGGTGCAGATGTCGCCCATGATCATAAAGGTCGCAGTGCCATGGCTGAAGCATTCACCCAGATTGGGGCACTGCGCCTCTTCACAGACTGAGCTGAGCTGATGCTCGCGCAGGATCTGCTTGATCCGCGTGACCCCCGGGCCGCTCGGCGGTCTGGCGCGGATCCAGCTCGGCTTGCGTTTGACCTCGGTGGTCGGTTCGACCTTGACCGGTATCCGGCTCACTTTGTCGCGACCCCGCTGATGAGTCTGCGGCTGCTCGCGTGACGGTGCGTCGAAGGTCTTGTTCGGCATGTTCGCCTGAGATCATATAAACAGGGTCAGATGGGAAGATTGTAACGCTTTCTGTATCGCCCAAGCCGTTTTCTGCGCAGGGGTTAATGACCCACCGTTTGGGGCATCGCGTCAGCGCCGGTCCCTTCTCCCGCCGGGAGAAGGACAGGATTAGGGGAAAGCAAAATGAACGCGCGATTATTCTTGCTCCCCTCACCCCAGCCCTCTCCCGGCTGGAGAGGGTGCGTCGGTTGCGATCTTGCCGAATTAGCAAGGTCAGACAGGCTGCCAGCATCCGCGGAGGTATACTGCCGCGCATTCCAACCTTGTGTGAGATTCAGACTATGAGCGAGTTCGGCGTCTTTACCCTATTCCTGTTCGGTCTGGCGGCGGTCATCCTGTTCATGGGTGTCAAGTCGGTACCCCAGGGCAACGAGTGGACGGTCGAGCGCTTCGGCAGGTTTACCCGCAGCCTGCGCCCGGGGCTGAACCTCATTGTGCCGATGGTCGATCGAATCGGACAAAAGCTCAATATGATGGAGCAGGTGCTGGATGTGCCGACCCAGGAGATCATCACCAAGGACAACGCGATGGTATCGGTGGATGGCGTGGTCTTCTACCAGGTCCTGGATGCCGCCAAGGCGGCCTATGAGGTGAGCAACCTGGAATATGCCGCGCTCAACCTGACCATGACCAACATCCGAACCGTAATGGGGTCAATGGATCTCGACGAGCTATTGTCGAAGCGCGATGAGATCAATGCGCGCCTGCTGACCGTAGTCGACGAGGCGACGACGCCCTGGGGTGTCAAGGTGACGCGGATCGAGATCAAGGACATCAGCCCGCCGGTGGATCTGGTGGAATCGATGGCACGCCAGATGAAGGCCGAGCGTGACAAGCGCGCGGCGATCCTCGAGGCCGAGGGTAAGCGCCAGGCCGAGATCCTCAAGGCCGACGGCGACAAGCAGGCCGCGATCCTGCAGGCCGAGGGAGAAAAGGAGGCCGCCTTCCGCGAGGCCGAGGCGCGTGAACGTCTTGCCGAGGCCGAGGCCAGGGCGACGACCATGGTGTCCGATGCGATCGCCAAGGGCGATGTCCAGGCGGTGAACTACTTCGTCGCCCAGAAGTACGTCGAGGCCCTGCAGACCATCGGCAGTGCGCCCAACCAGAAGCTGATCTTCATGCCGCTGGAGGCCAGCGGCGTGATTAGCGCCATCGGCGGCGTGGCCGAGCTGGCGAAGAGCGCCATGCAGAAGGGCGGCGCATGATTGCAGGATATGAGCCCGATTTCTGGCACTGGTGGATCCTCGGGTTGGCACTGATCATCGCCGAGACCCTGCTGCCAGGCACCTATTTCCTGTGGATGGGGGTCTCCGCCGTCGTACTCGGTGTTCTGGCCTGGCTCTTCCCGGCGATGGGCTGGGAGATCCAGCTGATGCTGTTTGCGCTTTTGTCGCTGGCGAGCATCGTCGTCTGGCGGATGTGGCAGCGCAGGCATCCGGGCGAGAGCGATCAGCCGATGCTGAACCGTCGCGCCGAGCAATATATCGGGCGGGTGTTTGTGCTAGAGGCGGCGATCGAGAACGGTTTCGGCAAAGTACGGGTCGCTGACAGCCTGTGGCGTGTCAAGGGCGCGGATGCGCCCGTGGGAAGCCGGGTGCGCGTGACCGCGGCGGACGGTATCGTTCTCGTGGTTGAGCCTGCGGATTGATGAGTAATGCGCTCGGCGGAGCGCATCCAGAAAGACTATGAGCCCGCAAGTAAAAAGTAGCAAAGACCGCAGACAATCTTAGCCCCGGATCCCCCGCTCTCTACTCAGGGCATTGCCCCATCATGCTTGGTCAGGATGCAGTACATCGCATCCACCATCTCCATGGTTGAGGCATCCAGCGCGGCGGAGCCTACCTCCGGGGGCAGTTCGGCCAGGCGCCAGATAGGTGCGCGGACCTGCTGGACGACGTCCTCGATCAGCAGGTCGGAGTCGATACCGCCGCTGAACTGGACGGCGATATTCAATATGGCGATCTCGCGGGCCAGCCCGCCGGCGACTTCTTCTGGGCGCGTCAGGTGTTTGAACGAGTCGACAAAGGACTCAGGGAGCTGCCAGACGCGGGAGAGTTCTGCTGCAAACTGCATGGCATCGATGCCGATCAGCTGCTGCTCTTGATACAGACGTGCCTCCAGGCCTTCGTCAGAGTATGCCAACGCCTGGCGGCACTCCCTCGGGTAGCGGCTGAACAACACCAGGTGACCGATGTCGTGCAGCAGCCCGCGGACGAACATGCTCTCGGGGCTGCGCATGCCCGCGCCCTCGGCGATCGCCTGCGCAAGAAACCCGCAGTGCACGCTGCGATACCAGAAGGTATCGATATCCATCAGCTCGTTGGACAAGCCCGCGAATGCCTCGGAGACGCTGGCGGCCAGCGCCAGATCGTGGATCTTCTGCATCCCGAGGATGTTGGCGGCGCGCGTGATGGTGTCGACCTGTGCGCGAAAACCGTAGAACGCGCTGTTCGCCATGCGCAGCACCCGTGCGGCCAGCGCCGGATCCAGTGACAGTATCTGTGCGGCATCGGCCATCGATGCGTTTTCGGAATCCATGACCTCCCGCAGGCGCAGATAGACATCGGGTAACGAGAGCGACTCCAGCGAGTCGTACAGAAGTTCATCCAGTTGAAGTGCTGCTGACATGTCGCTGACCTGCCGGGCTGGCATAGGAAAAGTCTCTGTCCCTTGCTATCGGCCGCGCAAAGGCGCCCTTGAGTATCACCTATCCTTAATAGCAGGCTTACAGCAGCACGCGCTCGATGCCGCCGGCCTTGGCCTTGGCGAGGAAGGCCTCCTGCCAGCGCTCACCCAGCAGGTGCCTGGCCAGTTCCACCACGATGTAGTCGGTCTGCAGGCCGGTTTCATCGTTATATCGGGCGAGGCCCTGTTGGCAGGCGGGACAGCTGGTCAGCATCCTCACCTGCCCGATAGTCGTGTCCTTGCCGGTGAGCGCGCGAATGCCGTTGTGTAACTCTTCCGCCTTGCGGAAGCGCAGCTGGTTGGCGATGTCCGGGCGCGCGGTGCCCAGCGTGCCGGCCTCGCCACAGCAGCGGTCGGACAGGGTCACCGGCTGGCCGAGCAGACTGCCAGCGACCCTGAGCGGGTCATGCTGCTTCATGGGCGAGTGGCAGGGGTCGTGATAGAGGTATTGCACGCCCTGCACGGCGTCGATCTTTATGCCCTTCTCCATCAGGTACTCGTGGATGTCGAGCAGCCGACAGCCGGGAAATATCTTCTCGAACTCGTACTTCAGAAGCTGATCCATGCAGGTGCCGCACGACACGACCACCGTCTTGATGTCCATGTAGTTCAACGTGTTGGCGACGCGGTGGAACAGCACCCGGTTGTCGGTGGTGATGCGCTGTCCCTTGTCGTGCAGCCCCGCCGAGGTCTGCGGATAACCGCAGCACAGGTAGCCCGGGGGCAGCACGGTCTGCGCGCCGGTCTCATACAGCATCGCCAGCGTCGCGAGGCCGATGTCGGAGAACAGGCGTTCCGAGCCGCAGCCCGGGAAGTAGAATACCGCTTCGCTGTCGTCATCGATCTTGGACGCGTCCCGGATGATCGGGATCATGGTGCGATCCTCTAGGCCGAGCTCGCTGCGATAGGAGCGTTTCGGCAGCTCGACGCGGATTGGTCGGCGGACCATCTCTACCGCGATCTCGCGGATCTTCGGCTTGCCCGAAGTGGCCTGTGGAATATTGTCCGGTCGCCCCAACAGCCGGGTCTTGCTGGCCAGGTCATGGGCCAGGGTCAGGCCCTTGAAGCCCCAGTCCAGCATCCCCTTGCGCAGGATCTTGATGGTCCGCGGATCGGTTGCATTCAGAAACTGCATCGCCGCCCAGGTGCCGGGGTTGAAGCGTTTCTTTCCGCGCTCGGTGAGGATCTTGCGCATGCGGATGGTGACCTCGCCGAAATCGATATTCACCGGGCACGGGCTTTCGCACTTGTGACAGACGGTGCAGTGATCGGCGATGTCGTTCATCTCGTCGAAGTGCTCGAGCGATATGCCGCGTCGCGTCTGTTCTTCGTACAGAAAGGCCTCGATCACCAGTCCGGTGCCGAGGATTTTATTGCGGGGTGAATACAGGAGATTGGCGCGCGGCACATGGGTCATACACTTGGGTTTGCACTTGCCGCAGCGCAGGCAGTGTTTGACATCGTCGTTGAGCGCACCCAGCTCGCTTTCTTCGAGGATTATGGCCTCCTGTTGGACCAGGCGCAGCGACGGCGTGTAGGCGCCGGTGAGCCCGGACCCCGGCATCAGCTTGCCGCGATTGAAATACTGCTGCGGATCGACCTGCTGCTTGTACTCGACGAACCGTGCCAGTTTGTCCTCATCCAGGTAGCGCACCTTGGTCAGGCCGATGCCGTGCTCGCCCGAGATGACACCGCCGAGTGACTGCGCCAGCTGCATGATGCGCTCTACGATGCGATCGGCCTCGTGCAGCATCTGGTAGTCGTGCGAATGCACCGGGATGTTGGTGTGTACATTGCCGTCGCCGGCGTGCATGTGCAGGGCGACGAACAGGCGATTGTTGCGGATCTCGGCGTGCGTCGCCTGCAGCGTGTCGCGCAGGGACTCCAGGGGTGAGCCCTGAAAGATCTCGCGCAGCGGTCGTTTGACCTCGTGGCGGTAAGACACCACGACGTCGCGCCGCAGCAGCAGGTCGAGCAGCGTGTCGCCATCGCGCAGGCGGCCGGCCTCCTCGGCGAACAACACGCCGGTCTGAGGCCCTGTGATCAAGTCGGCGGCCGGTGCGTCCATTCGGTCCAGCAGGGTTTGCCAGCGCCGTCGTACCTGGCTGAGCAGGTCGCGCGCCAGCAGGAACTTGTTGCGATCGATGTCGCTCGATTCCTCGTCCTTGCCGGGCGGCGGCGTGCGCTCCTGCAGCAGTCGATCGAATGCCTCGACGACCTGCAGTTTGTTGGCGATCGACTGTTCGATGTTGATGCGTTCGATCCCGCAGCTGTAGTCGGCCAGTTTGTCCAGCGGGATCACGACGTCCTCGTTGATCTTGAACGCATTGGTATGCGCCGAGATCGCCGCGGTCCGCGCACGATCCAGCCAGAAGCGTTGGCGCGCCTCGGCACTGATCGCGATGAAACCCTCGGCCTCGCGCGCGTTGGCCAGCTGCACCACCGTGGAGGCTGCAGCGGCGACCGCCTGTTCGTCGTCGCCCACCAGATCCGCAATCAACACCATCTTCGGGCGATCGCGGCGTGCGGCCTTGGTCGCGTAATTGACGGCCTTCACATAGCGCTCGTCGAGGTGCTCGAGCCCGGCGATCTGCACCTCGGGCAGGCCTTTCACATGGTCGACGATCTCGACGATGGCCGGTACCGCGGTGCCGAGGTCGGTACCAAAGAACTCCAGGCAGACGGTTCGCACATGGGTCGGCATGCGGTGCAGCACGAAACGCGCCGATGTGATGAGGCCGTCGCAGCCCTCCTTCTGGACCCCGGGCAGACCGGACAGGAACTTGTCGGTGACGTCCTTGCCGAGGCCGGTCTTGCGAAACGACTGACCGGGCATCTCGAGCAGCTGCGGCTCGCCTCTTGGCGTGCGACCGTCGGCCGCATAGCGCCTGATCCGAAAGCGCACCGTCTGCTGCTCGTGGATCTTGCCCAGGTTGTGCTCGAGGCGCTCGACCTCCAGCCAGTCCGCCTGCGGGGTCACCATCCTCCAGCTCACCAGGTTGTCCAGCGTGGTGCCCCACAGCACCGCCTTCTTGCCGCCGGCGTTCATCGCGATGTTGCCGCCGATGGTCGAGGCGTCTTGCGAGGTGGGGTCGACCGCGAATGCCAGGCCGTGGGCACCGGCCAGCTCCGACACCCGCTTGGTCACCACGCCGGCACCCGTGCGCACCGTGGCAACCGTGCCCTCGACGCCGGGCAGCTCTACATGCTCCACCGCGGACAGCGCCTCGAGTTTCTCGGTGTTGATGACGGCACAGTGCGCGTCCAGCGGCACCGCCGAGCCGGTATAGCCGGTGCCGCCGCCGCGCGGGATCAGGGTAAGGCGGCAGTTGATGCAGGCCTTGACGATCGCGGCCACCTCGTCCTCGCGATCCGGCGAGATCACTACAAACGGCATCTCGACCCGCCAGTCGGTGGCATCGGTCGCATGCGAGACACGCGCCAGACCGCTGAAATCGATGTTGTCCTTGCGTGTGATCTTGCTGAGCACGCGCCGTACCCGGTCGCGCAATGCGCGGCGTTCACTGAAGCAGTTGGAGAAGCGATCTACTGCGGTGCGCGCCGCCTCGAGGAGGCGCGCGGCGTCGGCGTTGTCGTTGAGTCGCTGTTCGAACTGTTCCAGGCGATGGTTGAGCGCCTGGATCAGGGCATCACGGCGGTCGACATCGTTGATCAGGTCGTCCTGCAGATAGGGGTTGCGCTCGACCACCCACATATCGCCCAGGATCTCGAACAGCATGCGAGCCGAACGGCCGGTGCGCCGTGTGCCGCGCAGATCCTCGATCAGGCGCCAGTTGTCTTCACCGAGATAGCGAATGACGATCTCGCGATCGGAGAACGAGGTGTAGTTGTACGGGATCTCGCGGATGCGTTCCATGGGACTGCCGTTGCCAGAATCGACAAGGCCCGAAAAGCTCGGGCCGAAGTCAGAGTCTATCCGAATTGCCGTGCCGCTGGGCCGTTTGCAGGCTGAATCTGTTCAAGACCGAGCATTGCAGGGGCGAAAGGGGTGGGCGCCCCGGCCTGACGATGATGTATGTGGCGGCGCGGCGTGCTAGTTTTTACGCTGGTGATAGACGGCCGGGGGGCCGCCCATGAAAGCCGTTTTCCTGGATCTGGCCAGTCTGGCCGAACGAGACCTGGACCTGAGTGCGTTCGAGCGCGTCGTGGACGTCTGGCATAGCTATCCGGCGACCGCGCCCGCCGACCGTCTGGCACATATCGGCGATGCCGACATCGTCGTGACCAACAAAGTCGTGCTGGACGATGCGGTGCTGCGTGCGGCACCGAACCTGCGCCTGATCTGCCTGACCGCGACCGGCTACAACAATGTCGCTGTGGACACCGCGCGCGAGTTGGACATCGTGGTGAGCAACGTGGTCGCCTATGCGACCGACAGCGTGGTTCAGCACGTATTCGCGCTGATGCTCGCCCATCACACCCGCCTGTTCGATTACACCGCGGCCGTGCAGCGCGGTGAATGGAGCCGCAGCCCACAGTTCTGCCTACTGGACTATCCGGTGCGCGAGCTGCGCGGCATGACGCTGGGCATCATCGGCTACGGTGAACTGGGCCACGGCGTAGCGAAGATCGCCGAGGCCTTCGGCATGCGGGTCATGGTATCGCAGCGCCCGGGCGGGCAGCTGCAACAGGGGCGGCATGCATTCGACGAGGTCTTGCGCGAGGCCGACGTAATCACCCTGCATCTGCCGCTGCTCGACAGCACCCGTCACCTGATCGATGCCCAGGCGCTGCAGCTGATGAAGCCGACTGCGCTGCTGATAAACACCGCGCGCGGCGCGGTAGTCGACAATGCCGCGTTGGCCGATGCGCTGCGCCAGGGGGTGATCGGTGGGGCGGCCATGGATGTACTGGATGTCGAGCCGCCGCCGCTGGATCACCCGCTGTTGGCCCCGGATATCCCCAACCTAATTGTCACTCCGCATACCGCCTGGGCAGGCCGCCAGTCACGTCAGAACGTGGTGAACGAGACGGTGGCGAATATTCGGGCCTTTCTGGATGGAGAGCCGCGCAATCGGGTAGCCTGACAAACGGGGTCTGTTACCCGTCAAAGCTATCCCCCATCAGCGGCCGCATGGCATGCAGCAGGTTGGCGAACAGCTGGGGGCGCGCGTGCTCCTCGCGGGCCAGCAGGGTCTTCATGTGCATGCGCTGGGTCGGTGCGCTGAAGCAGGCCGGGCAGGAGTCGGGGACGACCGGCAGCGATGCCGCGGCGGCGAAGGCGGCGGTCTGGGTCTCTCGGGCGTAGACCAGCGGGCGGATCACCCGAAGGTCGCCGGCATCGATCACATAGTGCGCCTTCATAGTACCCAGCTGGCCCTGATGGAAGGCCGACATCAGAAAGCTCTCGGCCAGGTCGTCCAGGTGCTGAGCCAGCGCCAGCACATTGTAGCCATGCTCACGGCAGGCCGCGTACATGATGCCGCGCTTCATGCGCGCACAATAGGCGCAGAAGGAATCACCCGTGAGGCGGGACCTGGCCTCTTCCATGATCGGCTGCTGTTTGTAATGCCAGGTCACGCCGAGGCCGTCGTAGTAGCGGGTGAGCACCGAGGGGTCGAAGCCGTCTATCTCCGGGTCGACGGTGATCACCCCCAGTTGGAAAGACACGGGCGCGTAACGCTGCAGATGGCGCAGCACCAGCAGCAGGCTGAGCGAATCCTTGCCGCCGGAGACGCCCAGCAGGATCCGGTCGCCATCCTGAATCATCCGATAGTCGGCGATTGCGCGACCCACCTTGCGCAGCAGCGCCTTCGGTGGGCCAAGGTGCGGCGGCTGGTTCATCCGTTGGAGTTTAGCGACATGTCGGATAGGTTGTCCGCCAGTGGTGAGCCGCCGAAATGTGCGGCCTCATCCGAGTGAGCAGCGCAACCACCGCTGCCGCTATACTGTGTCGCCTGATGATCGACAAGGCAGTAAACAGTGAGCGGGTCATGACGCACGGCGCAGGTGCAGCAGGTCCACCGCCATCACGTGCAGGTCGCACGGATGGATAGCGCCAATTTTCGTGTGGTGCTTACGGGGGAGCTGGTGTCGGGATTCTCACACGAGACCGTGATTGCCGGCCTGGCACGCATGTTTCAGACCTCGGCGGCGCGCCTGATTCCGGTGTTCGAGGGTGGCGAGTATGCGATCGACGACCTACTGGACGCAGCGCAGGCGGCAGCGCTACAGCAGCGTCTCGAGGCGCTGGGGGTGCGGGCGCGGGTGGACCGGGTTGGCGTTGGCGATGACCGGGCCGCCAGCAACCTGCGGCATTCGGGCCTGCAGTTGCCGCTACAACAGGATCCGGCCGAATCCGGCCTGATGCACTGCCCGGCCTGCGGCCACGCGCAGCTCGTGGCCGAGCGATGTGACGAGTGCGGCGTGGTGTTCGCCGAGTTCAATCGCCATCGCCGGGGCACTAATGCCG
>JBATKF010000402.1:0-6200 GCA_049669185.1 Sedimenticolaceae bacterium
ACGCACCTTTGGTGGACATCCGCCCCGCCACGCTGTCTGATCTCACGGCCCTGCTCGGGCTGGAGAATAGCTGTTTCGACGATGACCGCATCAGCCGCCGTCAGTTCCGTCACCTGCTCAGCAAGGGGCATGCCGCTTTGTTCGTCGCCGACCGTGCCGGCGCGGTGCTCGGCAGCCTGGTGCTGCTGTTCAGCCGCGGGACCGCAACCGCCCGCCTGTATTCGATCGCGGTCGATCCGAGCGCCCGGGGTCACGGCGTCGGCCGGACGTTGGTCGAACGCGCCGAGCAGGAGGCCTGGCATCAGGAACGCGCCTGGATGCGCCTGGAGGTCCGCAAGGACAACACGGCCTCGATCGGCCTGTTTGAATCTCTGGGTTATCGCCGTTTTGGCAGTCGACCCGGCTATTACGGCGATCTCATGGACGCCTGGCGCTACGAGAAGGCGCTGGACAATCGCCTCAAGCCGCGACTCGAACGCGTCGCCTGGTATGAACAGACGCTGGAATTCACCTGTGGACCGGCGTGCCTGATCATGGCGATGCAGACCCTCGACCCCGCCACCGAGGCCGACCGCAGCCTGGAGATTCAGCTGTGGCGAGAGGCGACGACAATCTTCATGACCTCAGGCCTCGGCGGTTGCGGACCCTATGGCCTGGCGCTGGCGGCACACAAGCGCGGCTTCCTTGCGGAGATCTGGGTCAACGACCCGGGGGTACAGATGATCGATTCGGTGCGCAGCGCCGAGAAGAAGGCGGTCATGGCGTTAGTGCAGAGAGATATGGAGCGCGAGATCCACGAGCTCGGCATCGCGATGCACCTGGATGTCCTGGATGCCAGCGGTCTGGAGGCAGCCTTCGAACGCGGCGCCGTACCCTTGGTGTTGATCAGCTCATGGCAGATCTACAACGAGAAGTCGCCGCACTGGGTCGTGGTCAGTGGCTTCGACGAACACTTCGTGTATGTCAACGACCCTTTCGTGGATTACGACGAGGGCGAAACCGCAGTCGACTCGATCAATATGCCGATCGGCCGCAGTCAGTTTGCAAAGATGTCGCGTTATGGCCGCAAGGGCCTGCAGGCCGTGGTGCTGATCAACCGCAGGAGCGAGAAATGAGCGACCATTTGATCCTGGTCGACGGCATGGATCAGTGGAAGAAACACTTCCCGGACTACCCGGTGGCCGCGGTGCGTGACTACCTGGTCGACCCGGCATGGTCCGGGCGGCGCAATCTGCGGGTGATCAATCTGTGCCGCGACACCGAGTATCACAGCCCCGGTTACTACGCCTCACTGCTGGCCGAGGCACGTGGTCACAAGATCATACCCGCAGTGCGGACGCTGCAGGACCTGAGCCGCAAGGCACTCTACAGCAGCGAATTAGACGACCTCGACCGGCGTGTCGCGCGACTGTTTCGCGACCAACCAGCCGAGGTCACACGCTTCGAGGTGCTGGTGTGCTTCGGCGTATGCGAGCCGGACGAGTTGCGCCATCTGGCACGCGCGTTGTTCGAGACCTTTCGCGCGCCCCTGATCAAGGTCGAACTTAAACGCGCCAAGGTATGGCATATTGCCGGCATCCGCTGTGTCGGGCTGAAGGCCCTGCGCAAGGCTCAGGAAGAGTTCTTTTTTGACGCCATGGCCGGTTATCTGCGCCGTCCCTGGCGATCCGCCCGCGGCCGGCGCAGCCTACGCTACGACTTGGCCATCCTGCATGATCCAGAAGAGACCCTCGCCCCATCCAATCGACGCGCACTGGCGCAGTTCATTCGCGCGGCGCGTGCCGAGGGGATCGATGCCGAGCTGATTACCGCGCGCGACTTTGGTCGAATCGCCGAGTTCGACGCGCTGTTCATCCGCGAGACCACCAACGTCAACCACCACACCTATCGCTTCGCGCGCCGCGCCGCCGGCGAGGGACTGGTGGTGATCGATGACCCCGATTCGATCCTCCGTTGCACCAACAAGATCTACCTCGCCGAGCTGCTCAACCGGCAAAGCATCCGGGCACCGGCGAGCGTCATCCTGAGCCGCGACGAGATCGAGCGCGCCGAGCAGCAGCTCGGTTACCCGATGGTGCTGAAGCTACCGGACGGCGCCTTTTCCAAGGGGGTATTCAAAGTCAACGATCGGGCTGAATTCGCAACCAGGGCCAGGCAACTGTTTCGGGATTCCGAACTTGTTCTCGCGCAGGCCTACACCTATACCGATTTCGACTGGCGCATTGGCGTGCTCAACGGCGAGGTGCTGTACGCCTGCCGCTACTTCATGTCACGCGGCCATTGGCAGATCGTCGATCACTCCAAGGGCAAGCCGCGCCAGGGCGGATTCGAGACCCTCGACCCGCAAGACGCCCCCAAGGGCGTCATTCAGACGGCACTGAAGGCCGCCAATGCGATCGGCAACGGGCTGTACGGCGTCGATCTCAAACAGCGCGGACGCGAGGTGCTGGTCATCGAGGTCAACGACAACCCGAATATCGATGCCGGGGTGGAGGACAAGTTCAGCGGTCTTGAACTCTACCGCCGCGTGATGCGCGAGTTCATCCGTCGCCTGGAGGCCCGGGGGCGCTGACCGCCGCCTCCCAGGCACAGATCGCCAGCTTGCGCTCACGGCCCCAGTGATAGCCGCCGAAATCGCCGGACTCGCGCAACACCCGATGGCAGGGGATCAGGAAGGCCACCGGGTTTCGCGCAACCGCGCCGCCTACCGCACGGGCCGCATTGGGCCTATCCAGCAGTCGCGCCAGCTGCCCGTAGCTCAACAGACCGGCGAAGGGAATCTGCAGCAACGCCCGCCATACCTGGATCTGAAAATTGCTGCCGCTGACCCACAGTGAAAGACCCGCATCGGCGGTATCGGGCAGGCGTTGAAATACCTGCCCGAGCAAGATCTCGCCGGCAGGCTGGTCCTTCTCCAGCCGCGCGCCTGGCCAGGCAGTCCGCAACGCCGCGACCGCGCCGTCGACCGTCTGGGGGACGACAAACGACAGGTGACAGATACCGCGCGGCGTAAAGGCCACCAACGCCTGGCCGAACGGCGTATCGCCGGACGCATAGCGAATCACCACACCCGCCGCCGCATGCCTGAACTCGCCAGGTGTCATAGCCTCCATGCTAACGAACACATCGTGCAGTCTGCCCGGCCCGGACAGACCGGTATCCAGGGCGAGGCCAAGCAGATCTCCGGTATGGCGCATGCGGCGCTTGGCCTCCTGGACCGTCAGGAACTGCTGGAAGCGTTTTGGGCTGATCCCCGCCCATCGGCTGAACAATCGCTGGGTGTGTGACTCGCTCAGCCCGATGTGCTGCGCCAAGTCACGCAGCTGAGGACGATCCAGGCGATGTTCGCGCAGGTAGGCGATGGCCCGCTCGATCCGCATATAGTCGGCCTCGGCCTGCGGCGAGACGGCCGGCGAAGATTGTTCTCTGGACCCTTGCATGGTGTCGACTCTAGCAGCTGGCAACGCCCCGCCCACCCGATTCTTGCAGCGTGCGCGGGATACTGCCGGCCGGGATTGCCATCGAAACTGTGGGCAAACCGTGGGCCGGATGCGTTTATTCTCCGGGGTAGTTGGGCCTCATCAGGCAGCGCGGAGCGTCCGTTGGATTCCATTTCTCAAGCAGCCTTGGGCGCCGCAGTCGGCGTCGCGGTCATGGGTCGAACCAGGCCGGTGTGGCAGGCCGCCCTGACCGGTGCAATCGTCGGCACCCTGCCCGACCTCGATGTCTTCATCGACCAGGGCGATCCCATACGCAACATGGTGCTGCACCGCGCGGAGACCCATGCGCTGTTGTGGCAGGCGCTGGTGTCACCTGTACTCGGCCTTCTGCTCGCCGTCATCACCGGTACCCGACCGCTTTTCAGGCGCTGGTGGCTGATGGTCGTGTTGACGCTGTTGACGCATTCGGCGTTGGATGCGATGACGGTCTATGGCACCCAGATCGCGCTGCCGTTCAGCAACCATCCGTTCGGCCTGGGCAGCCTGTTCATCATCGACCCGCTGTATACGCTGCCGCTGCTGGTCGGTCTGATCGTCAGCCTGGTCGCGCGCACGTCGTACCGGCGACGCTGGAATACTCTGGGTCTCGCCCTGTCGACGCTGTATGCGGCATGGTCGGTGCTGGCGCAGACGTACGTGACGACACAGGTCCGCCAGACCGTCGAGGCCCGCGACCTCCCGGCCCAGCAGATTCTGGTCACACCAACGCCGTTCAATACCCTGCTGTGGCGCGTCGTGTTGATGTCCGAAGACGACTATCGGGAGGGATTCTATTCCCTGCTGGACCCACCGCAGCGGCCGCTGCGCTTCGAGCGCTTCGCGCGCGGCGCAGAACTCGATCGCCGGACCGTCGGGCTCGGCGGCTCGGACGACATCCGTGCGTTCTCGAAGGGCTTCTATGCCCTGATTGACGACGGGCGGTTCATCCGCATCACCGATCTGCGCATGGGGCAACATCCCTATTTCGTCTTCTCATTCGCATTCGCCGAACACCACAGCGAGCCGCTGCTGCCGATCGAGCCTTTTCAGGTGTCGCAGCGCATGCCCCTGGCGCCTGGCCTGCGCTGGCTGTGGGCCCGGCTGCGGGGGCAGGATGAGCCTATATCCCGTTCGGAGGAGATATGAATCAGCAATCGTCCCTCAGATCACGTCTCGGCGAATGGATCGAATCAGCGCGTATTCAGCGCATCATCGTCGCGCTGATCATCATCAATGCGGTGGGCCTCGGGCTCGAGACGTCCGCGCGCGCCATGGAGGTGGCCGGCGGCCTGTTGAAATTCCTCGATCGCTTGCTGCTCTCGGTGTTCGTCGCGGAAATCCTGGTCAAGCTGTTCGCGTTCCGTGGACATTTCTTCCGCAACCCCTGGAATGTCTTCGATTTCACCGTGGTGAGTATTGCGCTGATCCCCGCGAGTGGACCACTGTCGGTGCTGCGCGTTCTGCGCCTGCTGCGGCTGATCTCACTGGTGCCGCGGTTGCGCTTCGTGGTCGAGTCACTGCTGCGCGCCATCCCCGGCATTGCATCGATCGCAGGCCTGTTGATGATCGTGTTCTATGTATCCGGCGTGATGGCCACGGGTCTGTTCGGCGCGCAGTTCCCCGAGTGGTTTGGGAGCCTCGGCGAATCCATGTACAGCCTCTTCCAGATCATGACGCTGGAGAGCTGGTCCATGGGCATTGCGCGACCGGTGATGGCGGTCTATCCCTGGGCCTGGGCATTCTTTGTGCCTTTCATCCTGATCGCGACCTTCACGATGCTCAACCTGTTCATCGCGATCATCGTCAGCACCATGCAATCGATCGTCGAGGAGCAGAAGGAGCGTGAGACTGCCGAGATCGGCGCCGTGGTGCATGACGAGCATCGCGACCTGAACAGGTCACTCGCGGCCCTTCGTGACGAGCTACGGGCATTGCGCGAGGCGGTGGAGCGTTCCTGAGCCAAGGTGCTTGAATAAAATCATGAGATGAACCAACCACTTGACAGGTCAAAACATATCAGCCTGCAAGTCTCACCGACAGCCTGATCCCGGCCGATGAGATCCACCTCCGCGGCCCAGCGCGTGACGGCATCGCTGCTATCGACCGACTACGCCTCGCTGACCTCCGGCAGGCGCAGCGACTCGACCGCGGCCCGCAGCGCGCCTGCCGCCAGCAGCGCAATCACCGCCGCAACGCCAAGCCAGTCGCCCAGCAGGCCAACCAAGCCACCGACCAGCATCATCACACCGATCACACTGTTGGAAACCGCGACATAGGCGGCGCGTGTCTGCGCAGTCGCCATGTCGACCAGGTAGATCTTGCGCCCCAGGCGCACACCGCTGTGCATGATGGTGAGGGACATGAAGATCAGGGCATGCACCCAGCCGTGGCCCAGCCACGCCTGCTGCGTGAACGCGGCGACGCTGACCACAACCCCGAGCAGACCGGCGCCGGCTGCGGCCAGCGCCATGACGGTGCGGCTCGAACGATCGCCGAGAATACCCCACAGCGGTGAGCTCACAGCAGCGGCAAAGCCACTCGCGATGACCATCATGCCCAGGCCCGCAGCCCCCTCTGGCGCCTGCTGCTGTGCCAGCAGGACGTAGAACGGTGGCGCCAGCGCGACCGCAAGCAGGGAGATGCGCCCCAGCACGAATCGGCGAAACGGCAGGTCGTCACGCAACAAGCGCAGGTTATGCAGCGCCACCTGCAGTGCGTTAC
>JBATKF010000403.1:0-2244 GCA_049669185.1 Sedimenticolaceae bacterium
GGAGGGGGGCGATGCGGTGGAGTTCCGATCGGGAACCCGGCGGCTGACGATTCACTACACAGCGCCGACGCATATGGCGCCGGAGTCGGCGAAATTCAAGTACAGGCTGAGTGGCCACACCGACGACTTGATCGAGGTTGGAGCGGAACGAGTGGCTCAATTCACCGACCTGCCGCCGGGCAAGTATGGGTTTCAGGTGATCGCAAGCAACGGTCAGGGGGTTTGGAACGAGACCGGGGAGACGATTGCGATCCAGGTTCTGCCGCGGTGGTTTGAGAGGTGGTGGATTCGCGTGGGAAGTTTCATCGGCGCTCTGATTCTCCTGGGTGCATTCGTGCGGATGCGCCTGGCGACTGCGAACCGGCGCAATGAAGCGTTGCAGCGCGAGATCGGTGAGCGCCAGAGAACGGAAGCGGCGCTTCTCGAGAACCAGAAGCGCTTGAAGGAGCTGGCCTCGGAATTGACGATAGCGGAAGAGCGTGAGCGGCGGCGGATTGCTGCGGACCTGCACGATGATGTTGGACAGACTCTTGCGCTCGCCCGAATTCAACTTGCATCGGCACGAAAGTCCACAGGCTTGCCCGATCTGGGCATCAAACTCGATGAACTCTCATCAACCATTTTGAAGGCATCTCAGGATACGCGGCACCTTGTTTACGATCTCAGTTCGCCCTCCTTGAACGAATTAGGGCTCGATGAGGCGATCGAAGAATGGTTGGAGGAGGAGATTGGGAATCGCTATGGCTTAAAGACCCGAATCGTCAGTCAGGCCAAGCCAGCGGCGCCAGAGAATGCCGTTAGCGACGATGTCAAGGCACTGCTCTTTCGCAGCGTCCGCGAACTGCTGATCAACGTGGTGAAGCATGCCAAAGCTCGTAATGTCGTTGTCACCTCGGAGCATACCAGCAATCACATCAAAATTACTGTCGCGGACGACGGCGTTGGATTTGATGTCGGTTCAGAAGCTTTTCGAGCCAGTTCCGAAGGAGGTTTCGGTTTATTCAGTATCCAAGAACGGATGATGAACCTCGGTGGCTCGTTGGAGATCGACTCAGAACCGGGCAAGGGGTGTCAGGCTAAACTTATCGTTCCTTGCGTCCATTCGGACAGATCCGCGACCAAGCTAGAAGGCCAGTCATGACGATTTCGGTGTTAGTCGTTGACGATCATGCGATGTTCCGCAAGGGGCTGCGGATGATGCTGGATGACGAAGACGACATCCAAGTCGTTGGTGAGGCAGGTGACGGCGAGGAAGCGATTCGATTGGCCGGTGAACTTTTGCCAGATGTCATCGTCATGGACATCACGATGCCCAACACCGATGGCATCGAAGCAACACGGCAAATCGTTTCAACGCTTCCCAATGTGAAAGTGATTCCGCTATCGATTCACTCGGGTAAACGCTTCGTTCAGAAAATGCTTCGCGCCGGGGCCGCCGGCTACGTCTTGAAGGAAAGCGCCCCTGAAGAGCTGGTGCACGCCGTTCGCGCGGTGCATGGCGATGACATCTATCTGAGTTCCGCGATTTCTGGCGTCGTTGTTTCCGAATACGTGCGACTGCTGAATCGATCGGACTCGCACGACCGCGACGGCGGACTGAGTGAAAGTGACAAGTCGATCGTACAGATGATCGCCGAAGGCCATTCCGTCAAGGAGATTGCCGCCGCTCAAAAGACAAGTGCGAGCAAAATCCAGACGGCGCGGCGACGCATCATCAAAACATTGGACTTGGCAAACGTCGCCGAATTGACCGAGTATGCTCGCGCCCAGCGTTGGGGTGAAGGCGAAACAAGCGTTGAGATGGCATCCTCGGACAGCGAATCGCTGCGCGTATCGATTCTCGGCACAAAATTTCACCGCCCCACGGTTCCACCTGATTTTGTCTCCAGAGATCGCTTGCTACAGAAATTGGATGAAGCGTGCGATGTGCCGTTGATCCTGGTATGCGCGCCAGCCGGATACGGCAAGAGCATGTTGGTGGCAGATTGGCTTGCAAAGCACAACGAGCGATGCGCCGCATGGCTTTCGCTGAGCGAAGCCGAGAGTGATTTGAGGTCGTTCTTGACCTATGTTGTGGCCGCGGTGGAGGGACAGTTTTCCGGTTCTTGTCCCGACACGACGTCTGTTCTGCAGGCACCTGAACTACCGACGGTGAACGTTCTGGCCGATGCATTGGGCAACGATCTCGATGCAATTGACGAGCCCTTCGTACTGGTGCTTGATGATTACCACTTGATCGCCGGC
>JBATKF010000404.1:0-3183 GCA_049669185.1 Sedimenticolaceae bacterium
GCCTAGACTGGCAACGCGCCTGGCGCCTGACGGGGAACAGGAGGTCCTGGTCTCGGTTCTCCGGCCGGGTGACCGCGTGCGCATAAAACCGGGCGAGATCGTGCCGACCGACGGCCGCCTGGTCGAAGGCCGCAGCAGCTTCGACGAATCCCTGTTGACCGGCGAGCCGCTGCCGGTTGCGCGCGGCCGGGGCGACGCGGTCATCGCTGGCACGTGCAACGTCGACCAGACAGTCGTGATCGAAATTGCCAAAGAGAGCGCGGATTCCACCGTCGCGGAGATCCACCGACTCTTGGCACGCGGAATCCGCGACGCACCGCGCTATGCGGTGCTGGCACAGCGCGCGGCGACCTGGTTTGTCGCGGTGGTCCTGGTGATCGCTGCCATCACCGCCGGCGCCTGGTTGTGGATCGATCCCGCAGCCGCCCTACCCAACACCGTCGCGGTGTTGATCGTTACCTGTCCCTGCGCGCTGGCCCTCGCCACGCCGGTTGCCGCGGCGGTAGGGGTTGGTCGCTTTGCCGACAGCGGACTGCTGACGGTGCGCAGCGACGCCATCGAGGTTCTCGCACAGTGCAACACCTTTGCGTTCGACAAGACCGGCACGCTGACTGCCGGCGAGCTGACGACCGAAGAGATAGCGGTCTTCGGGGGCCTGGAGACCGACCGGGCGCGGGCTATCGCTGCAGCCCTCGAGGCACATTCCGAGCATCCGATCGGCAAGGCCTTGCGCGACGCCTGGTCGGGCGATGTCGCTGACGTCAAGGGCCTGCACAACGACGTCGGCCAGGGCATCTCCGGTCGGCTGGATGACCACGAGTGGCGGATCGGGAAACCGAGGTTTGCCCTTTCGGCCGAGGCGGCAGGGGGTCTGCGCGAGCGCATCGCCGCCCTCCAGGCGCGCGGCCAAGTGGTAGTCGCCCTGAGCGACAATCGGGACAGCGGCGCGCTGTTTGCGCTCAGCGATCGAATCCGCCCTGGTGCCCGGGAACTCCTGCAGTCACTGCGCGCACAGGGGGCCTCGCACATCGCCCTTTTGAGCGGCGACAGCCAGGTCAGCGTCGAACGATTCGCCAACGGCCTGGACTTCGACGAAGTGCGCGGCGACCTGACGCCCGCCGACAAGCTGACCTGGATCCGCGATCGTCAGGCGACTGGCGCGCGGGTCGCCATGTTTGGCGACGGCATCAATGACGCACCGACTCTGGCCGGCGCCGATGTCTCGATTTCATTCGCACATGCCACGGAACTGGCCCAGGTCAACAGTGGGCTGCTGGTGCTCGGCGGTGAACTCGGCGTGATCGCCGAGATGCGCCAACTGGCCAAGAAGATCCGACGCATCATTCACCAGAACCTTGTCTGGGCGGCCAGCTATAACCTGCTCGCCGTTCCCGCCGCGGCACTGGGATTGATCGCCCCCTGGGGCGCCGCAATCGGCATGTCGCTGAGTTCGCTGCTGGTAGTGCTGAACGCGCTGCGCCTGCGGGGCCGACAACGCCGCTAGCCTGCATATCTCAGTGCGCCAGAAGACGCGTCGCAGCGCCGACCCTCCACGGCGCTGGAAAGTCGTCGCTGACTGCGACAACTGAACTGACATTTTTCGCCAGCCAGCGAGTTTGGCCGGAAATCCTTCGACCTGTCCTCGTCACGTTCTCTTCGTGACCAAGAAAGCGGCGTTAACTCAGGTTAAATTTTTTCATAACCAATCACTTATACTCGAAAAACCCTTTTAAAAACCAGCTAGTCCGTTTATCGTCCCCCTGTGCCTGGCTGGGTCCGCTGAAAGAACAACAATTCCACTGCGCTGTTCAAAACCCACCCCGGGCGCTCGCTCGCAAACTCAGAATTCGAAATTTTGATGACGACGTCGACGTCTGATTTCGCTGCGATAACCACTAAAAAATTGTCGACATTCGGAGAGCTTCATCATGACGGAACTGTCGGAAGACGAAAAAAGGCGCATCCTCGAGGCACCGCCCAAGGGAACCTGGGCAGTGATCCTCGTCATCGGCATCGCCATGCTGCTGAGCTGGCTGTATTTCTTCTTCGGTCTCTTCATGTCGCACGGACCGGTCTCCTAACTAGAGGTATCAGCCGATGCATGTCGATCCGCTAGAAAAGAAATGGATGTACGTCGTGGGTTTGATCACCGTGGTAATGGTCGGCTCGATGACCTATGCCGCCATCACGATGAACATGCATCCACCCAGCAACGTCGAGACCATCGACCCCAAGACGCTGCACCTCTCGGGTGAGTTCGCCGAGGACAACCTCGGTATCACAACGAATGAAGACGGCTCCATCACGGTGCGCATGATCGCGGCGCGCTACTCCTTCTACCCACAGACGATCGAGGTGCCCGTAGACACACCGGTGACCTTCCGCATCACCAGCCCCGACATCGTGCACGGCGTCCATGTCCCGTTCACGAACATGAGCACCATGGTGATCCCCGGCTACATCTCCGAAGTCACCACCGCTTTCCCGCGTGAGGGGGAGGCGACGTTCTTTTGCAACGAGTATTGCGGCCTGGGCCATGACTACATGTGGTCAAAGCTGAAAGTCGTTCCCAAGGGCTGATCGCGCCAGGCACTACGAGGAGTTCGGGGAAACCATGTACGACAAATCCAAATCCGTAGCGATGGCAAACCTGTGGGTCGCCTTCGCCGCATTTTTCGTGGCCATTGTCCTCGGCCTATACCAGGTGGCTAACCGCAGCGGCCTGTTCCCGGAGATCGAATCACACGAGATGTACTTCGCGTCCGTGTCGACCCACGGTGTGCTAATGGGCTTCGTGCTGACGACGTTTTTTATCATGGGCTTCGGCTATTACACGGCCAGCACCTCACTGAAGCGCCCTGTGTGGAGCCCGGGGCTGGCGTGGGCCGCGTTCCTGGTGGCGCTGACCGGCACCGTGATGGCGGCAATCCCGCTGCTGACCGGCCACGCCTCGGTGCTGTACACCTTCTACCCGCCGCTGAAGGCCCACCCGGCCTTCTACATCGGCGCGACACTGCTGGTGGTCGGCTCCTGGATCTGGTGTCTGGAGATGATCATGTCCACGGTCGCGTGGAAGCGTGACAATCCCGGCCAGGTGGTCCCACTGGCGATGTACGGCACCACGGCAAACGCGATCATGTGGCTGTGGGCCAGCGCCGGCGTCGCCATCGAGATGTTGTTCCA
>JBATKF010000405.1:0-2246 GCA_049669185.1 Sedimenticolaceae bacterium
GCACTCAGAGACGAACAGGCTCGCCTGGCCGAGTTGCGTGACACCTTCGCGGCCAACCAGGAACGCCTGGCCGCGCTGCGCGCCGAACTCGGCTCACAGTCGGGCGGCCTGGCAGACCTGAGTGACCAGTTCCAACAGATCGCCGGGCAGACGCAGGCGCTGCTCAAGGACTCGCTGGTCAGCAGTCAGCTGCCGCAGCGCCGCGACCGGCTGCAGCGCCTGCTCGGCATCGACGGCATGCCGTCGGTCGAGGCGATGCGCGAACTGTGGGTCATGCTGCAAGAGGAGATGACCGAGACCGGCCGCACCACCCAGTACAGCGCCGCGGTCGCCGCCCCGGACGGCAGTCAACTCCAGGCGCTGGTTACGCGCGTCGGCGGTTTCACTGCAGTCAGCGGCGATCGCTTTCTGCGTTACCTGCCGGAGGTCGGATCGCTGATCGAGGCGGAGCCACAGCCGGCGCTGGCGCATCGCGCGGTGGCGGCCGCCTTCACCGAGGCACGCAGCGGCCTGCAGCCGATGGTGATTGATCCGACCCGCGGCTCGGTGCTGGGCCTGCTGGCCAAGGTTCCGAGTCTCAAGGAACGCCTGCTGCAGGGCCGCGCGATCGGCTTCGTAATCATTGCCCTCGGTGTGCTCGGGCTGGGCCTCGCGCTGGAGCGATTCATCGTGCTGCAGCTTGAGGAAAGTCGCATGCGGCGGCAGCGGGTCGCCAGCACAGCGGATCAACGCAATGCGCTCGGCCGCGTCATGCTCGTCTATCAGGAACATCGTCATCTGTCGCCCGAGGCGCTGGAGATGAAGCTCGAGGAGGTCGTGCTGAACAATACGCCGGGGCTGCAGCGCGGCCTGGGGGCAATCCGCCTGTTCGCCGTGATCACGCCGATGCTCGGACTGCTCGGTACGGTCACCGGACTGATCGAGACCTTTCATTCAATCACGCTGTTCGGCGCCGGCGACGCCCGGCTGATGGCCGGCGGGATTTCCCAGGCGCTGGTTACCACAGCGCTCGGCCTGAGCGCCGCGATCCCGCTGATGTTGCTGCACAGCCTGCTGAATGCCAAGTGTCGTCGGCTGATCACCCTGCTCGAGGAGCAGAGCATCGGGATCATCGCCGAGCACGCGGCCCCGGCGGGGGAGGCACGGCGTGCTGCTTGACCTGCTGCTGCGCCTCGACGGCTTTCTCGCAGCCGGCGGCGTGGTGCTGTGGGCCATCGCGGCCGTCTCGCTGCTGCTATGGAGCCTGATTCTCGAGCGGTTTCTGTTCTTCTGGTTCGCCTATCCGCGATTGATGCAAAGCGCAGAGCGCCGGTGGACGGACTGGGCCGGCCTACGTGGCTGGCGCAGTGAACGGGTGCGAGCGGCCCTGCTGTCGGAGTTACGCGTGATGCTGTGGCGCAATATTTCTTTGATCCGGACCCTGATCGCGGCCTGTCCGCTGCTCGGTCTGCTGGGGACCGTGACCGGCATGATCCGCATCTTCGATGTGATGGCCTTTCTGCAGGGCGGGGATGCTACCGGCATGGCGGCCGGCGTCTCGCTGGCGACCATCCCGACGATGGCCGGCCTGGTGGTCGCGCTTTCCGGGATCCTGTTCATAGGCCGCCTGGGCAGACAGGCGCAACGGCTCGGCGAACGATCCGCGATGCAACTTGGCTTTGAGGAAGGGGCCGGCGCATGAGGCGGCGACGCGCATTCAGCCTGGAGCCGGAGGAGGAGTTCAATCTCACGCCGTTGCTCGACGTCGTGTTCATCATCTTGATCTTCTTCGTCGTCACGGCGTCGTTCGTCAAGGATACCGGGGTCGACGTCGACCGGCCGAGTGCACAGAGTGCCGTGCACAAGGAGCGCACGCTGGTCCACATCGCGATTACCGCGCAGGAGCAGGTCTGGATCGACGACCGCAATGTCGGAATCACGGGCGTGCGTGCCCGGCTCGAACGGCTGCATGCGCAGAACCCGGAGGGCGGGGTGGTGATCCAGGCCGATCGGCGCGCGACCACTGGACTACTGGTCGCGGTGCTCGACCAGGTGCGCCTGGCCGGGATCGACGAGATCGCCATCGCCGCGGATCAAACCGGACCCTGACGATGCGTCTCGCGCTGGCAGGCATTCCCGCGGCGCTGATCACGCTGGTGCTGTTCATCCTGATGCAGGCCATGGTGGCGTCGCCCGAGCGAATCCCCGGTCACGGCACGACGCGCAACCCGGTCGCCTTCGTCAGCCCGTTTGCGCCTGCGCGTGAT
>JBATKF010000406.1:0-17760 GCA_049669185.1 Sedimenticolaceae bacterium
CTCGGTGCGGCGAGTGATCTGCGCTACGTGATCCTGCGCTATTTCAATGTCGCAGGCAGCGACCCACAGGGTCGCATCGGCCAATCGACGCCGGGTGCCACGCTACTGATCAAGGTTGCAGCGGAGCAGGCGCTGGGCAAGCGCGATGCCTTGTATGTGTTCGGTACCGACTACCCTACCGCCGACGGCACCGGGGTGCGCGATTATATCCATGTCGAGGATCTCGCCGATGCACATCTCAAGGGCATCGACTACCTGCGGGGCGGCGGCGAGTCGCAGATCCTCAACTGCGGTTACGGGCACGGTTACAGCGTGCGCGAGGTGTTGGATACGGTGCAACGTGTTCATGGTGCACCCCTGAACATCGTCGAGCAGGGCCGCCGCGCCGGTGATCCGCCGGCGCTGATCGCCGGTGCGCAGAAGATCCGTGAGGTGCTGGGTTGGACGCCGCGCTTCGACGATCTGGAAGAAATCGCGCGCAGCTCTCTCGACTGGGAGCGAAAGCTGGCCGAACGCAATCGATGAGCGATCTGCAGATTCTGATCCTGGCGGTCGTGCAGGGGCTGACAGAGTTTCTGCCCATCTCGAGCTCCGGCCACCTGATACTCTCACCCTACCTGTTCGGATTCGCTGACCAGGGCCTGGCCTTCGACGTCGCCGTCCATCTGGGGTCCCTGATCGCGGTACTGGCTTACCTGCGCCGCGATATCCAGCGGATAGGCATTGCCTGGTTGGCTGCGCTGCTGCCGGGACAGGCGCCCACCCAGGACAGCCGACTCGGCTGGGCCGTGATCATCGCGACCCTGCCGGTGGTGCTTGCCGGCCTGGTGCTCAAATCGCTGGTTGAGGGCGAACTGCGGGCACCCTGGGTAATCGCCGCGACCACCGTCGTGTTCGGCCTGCTCCTCGGCTGGGTCGATCTGCGCGCGAAGCGCGACCGGGGCATCGATCAACTGACGTTGCGTGACGCCGTGTTGATCGGCGGTAGTCAAGTGCTGGCCTTGATCCCCGGCACATCGCGTTCCGGCATCACCATGACCACGGGTCTGTGGCTCGGTCTGACTCGCGAAGCAGCGTCGCGCTTTTCCTTTTTGCTGTCGATACCGACCATCCTGGCGAGCAGCGTACTGATATCCCACGACCTGCTCGGCGCACCGGGCGTCGTCGACTGGACCGGACTGGCCCTCGGCGTGATTCTGTCGGGTATCGCCGCCTATCTGGCGATCTCCTATTTCCTGCGCTTCATCGAGCGCATCGGTATGTGGCCATTCGTCATCTATCGGCTCCTGCTCGGCGCCAGCATCTTAATGCTGGTCTACTGACCGGCCTGCTTGATCAATTCGTGCACAAAGCGCACCGGTATCGCATAGGTGATGCCGGACGGTTTCTGCAAGGCTGCCTCTTTGTTCTCCTTCACCAGTACGCTGTTGATTACACCTACCACGTGCCCGGTCTGCTGGTCGAAGACCGGGCTGCCGCTGTTGCCAGGATAGGCGGTGGCATCCAGCTGCATTACGTCGTACGGATCTCGCATGGCCCGGATCATCTTTGCCGTCAGTACGCGCGAGCCGAGCTGTGGAGGCGCCATCGGACTGATCGCTGAAACAATGCCGCGATGGGTCACCGGATAGAGGCCGAGCGCCATCCCGATCGGGAAGCCGGTGAAGGCGATCTCTGTGCCCTCGCGCACCCTGGTCTTTTCGGCCAGATCCAGCGTCGGCAACGGGATGCTGATGTACAACAGCGCCAGGTCATGGACCGGATCTCTGGCCAGGACGCGGGCGGCATGGAATTTCGCCTGGCGGCCGCGCCCGGAAAACACCGCCAGCTGCTCATTTTTCTGTTCATCCAGCTTTTCAGGCAACACGTGATAGTTGGTGACCACCATGTGTCCATTTCCGACCACGAAACCGGTGCCCCTGAATTGTTGGCGCGGGCTGCCGCTAGGTTGATAGGTGCCCACCGCGACGATCGAAGGACGCACGCGGTCGACCGTGTCCGGCAGGCCGCCCGCTGCTGCGGCTGACGCCAACAGGCACAGTAACCAGGGACTGAGGAGTGATACGCGGCAGCACCGGCACGATCGTTGAAAGGTATACTCGCGGGTCCGAGAAAATAACAGCATTCCCATGGCGTTTTTACTCCATCAGTTGATCCTGAAGTCGGCACAGCGTACACCGGATGCCCCTGCCTTGTTGTTCAAGCAGGGCACCTGGAGTTATCGAGAGTTGCTGGAGCAATGCGCACGCGTGGCCTCTGGTCTGCGGGCGCTCGGCGTGAGACGTGACGAGCGCGTGGCCGTCTACCTGCCGAAGCAGTTCGAGACCGTCAGCGCCATGTTTGGCATCTTCGCCGCCGGCGGCGTCTTTGTCCCGGTCAATCCCATTCTCAAGCCAGAGCAGGTCGCGCACATCCTGCGTGATTGCGCGACCCGAATCCTGATCACCAGCACAGACCGGGCGCTCATGCTCGGCGATACGCTGACGGCATGCCCCGATCTCACCCAGGTCATCGTCACAGGTGTGGGACCACAAGACGCCTTCAGCAGCCATTCTCAGGAGGTCATCGACTGGGCAGAGATGCTCGGTCCGCCGGATCTCCCGGTCTTGCGCCGTATCGACGCCGATATTGCCGCCATTCTCTACACCTCCGGCAGCACCGGGCGGCCCAAGGGCGTGGTGCTGTCGCATCGCAACATGCTCGCCGGGGCGTTCAGTGTGGCCGAGTATCTGGAAAACACCGCCGACGACCGCCTTCTCGCGGTCCTCCCGTTCAGCTTCGACTACGGCCTCAGTCAGTTGACGACTGCGTTCTCGGTCGGCGCCTCAGTAGTGCTGATGGACTACCTGCTGCCGCGCGATGTGATCCGCGCGGCAGCGCGCTATGGAGTTACGGGATTGGCTGCTGTGCCGCCGCTGTGGAACCAGCTGGCCGGATTGCCCTGGCCGGATGAGGCCGTCGCCCGGTTGCGCTATATCACGAACTCAGGTGGTGCCATGCCGGTGGCCACGACCGCGCAGCTGCAGGCGGCGTTGCCGCACACGGCTGTTTATTTGATGTACGGCCTTACTGAGGCCTTTCGCTCTACCTTCCTGCCACCGGAAGAGGTCGGGAAACGACCGGATTCAATGGGCAAGGCGATCCCCAATGCCGACATCATGGTCGTGCGCCCCGACGGCAGCGAGTGTGATGTAGACGAGCCCGGCGAGTTGGTGCATCGGGGCGCGCTGGTTGCGCTGGGTTACTGGGGCGACAAGGACAAGACGGCCGTTCGCTTCCGGCCGGCGCCAGCCCAGCCGCCGGGTCTGCCTAACCCCGAGATCGCTGTCTGGTCCGGGGATCAAGTGCGGCGCGATGCCGAAGGCTTTCTGTACTTCATCGGGCGCAACGACGAGATGATCAAGACCTCGGGCTATCGCGTCAGTCCGGGCGAAATCGAAGAGGTCGCCTATCAGATGGAAGATATCGAACAGGCGGTCGCATTCGGCGCCCCACATCCGCAACTCGGGAGCGGTATCATTTTGGTCATACAGACGGCGTCAGCGGCCTTGGATGCCGAGGCCGTTCTCGCCCACTGCCGGGTCCATCTGCCGATGTTTATGTTGCCCGGCTATGTGCACATCGCCGGGGATCTGCCGCGCAACCCGAACGGCAAGATCGACCGCAAGGCCCTGTCGGGCGAGTTTGCCGGGGTGTTCACAGCCACGGATACGCCCATATGAGCGAGAAGCCGATACACGCCCCATTGACACAGTTCTCGATCATCGAGGACGAGCTGGTTATCGGCGGGGTGGGACTTCGTCAACTGGCTGCACAGGTGGGAGAGACACCCTTTTTCGCCTATGACCGCGAGGCGATGGCAAGTCGCGTGGACGAGCTGCGGGAGGCCCTGCCTGAGGGTGTATCAATTCACTACGCCATGAAGGCCAATCCGATGCCGGCCGTCGTGGATCACATGGCCGCTCTGGTGGATGGCCTCGATGTGGCTTCATTGGGCGAGATGCGAATCGCCCTCGACAGCGGCACTGCGGCAGCCGAGATCAGTTTCGCCGGCCCGGGCAAGGGCGATAACGAGCTGCACGCCGCCGTGGCCGCCGGGATAACGTTAAACCTGGAGTCGGCGGGCGAGTTGGAACGGGCGCTGCGTGCAGGGGATGCACTCGGGGTCGCACCGCGCGTCGCGGTGCGTGTCAACCCGGACTTCGAACTGAAGTCCTCCGGGATGAAGATGAGCGGTGGGCCCAAACCCTTCGGTATCGACGCCGAGGCTGTCCCGACGGTCTTGCGGAGGATCGGGGAGTCGGGCGCCTGTTTTCGCGGACTGCATATCTACAGCGGTTCACAGAACCTCCGGCCGGACAGCCTGATCGAGGCGCAGAATGCCACGTTTGCGCTCGCCTATCGCCTGGCAGAGCACGCCCCCGCGGCGCTGGAGATGCTCAACATCGGCGGCGGCTTCGGTGTGCCGTATTTTCCCGGCGAGCAACGGCTCACGCTCGATGCAGTCAGCGAAAACCTCGAACGTCGCGTGAACGAATGCCGGCGCCGCCTCGGCGACGCCGAGATTGTGATCGAACTCGGCCGCTATCTGGTCGCCGAGGCGGGCATCTATGTCTGTCAGGTGGTCGACAAGAAGATCTCTCGCGGCCAGGTCTATCTGGTAACCAATGGCGGCCTGCATCATCACCTTGCGGCCTCGGGAAATTTCGGCCAGGTGATTCGCAAGAACTATCCGGTGGTCACTGCGCACCGCGTCAACCAGGCGCCGCGTGAAGTCGTCAGCGTGGTAGGGCCCTTGTGTACGCCACTCGATATCCTCGCGGATCGCATGGAGCTTGGGGTGGCCGACGTTGGCGATCTCATCGTCGTACTGCAATCCGGGGCCTACGGCTTTTCGGCCAGCCCACACCTGTTCCTGGGACATCCTGCGCCGCGACAGGTGCTCGTCTAGCCGAAGTGCGCCAGCATCCAGTCACGCGACCAATCGGCGACTTGATCACGCCAGACCGCACGCGAAAAGGTATGATCCGCCGCGTCCAGCCGGTACAGCGCCACCTTCGGCGATGCCAGCCAGGCCGACCAAGCCGGCGACTCTGAAACCCGGTCATCATGTTCCCGGGCCGTGAGGTCCTGGCCGCTGAGGATCACCAGGGTGGGGCCGCCAGCGGCCTGCTGCGCCACGGACAGGCGCTCGGGCAGCGACGCGCGGTTTTCCCCCCGCGCATCTACGGCCTTTGCGCGGCTATGCCCCAGCTTGCTGAAGAAATCCCGCGCGGCCTGCATCATGGGCCATTTGCCGCTGAACACTTTGCGCCAGAATGCCCGACTGACGATGCGCTGCAGGTAGTAGTGGCGAATGAAGGCCTGTGCGGCGCCGCTGCTGGTTCTCACCCAGGGGTTCAGCGCAATCTGGCCGAGCACCCGCGAGTCCGATGCGGCGTAGAAGGCATTGGCGGTTGCGGCGTCGCACAGGCCCCAAAGCACGACGCCGCGCAGACCCGGGCGATGCACGCTAAAGCAGTCCAGCGCCGCCCGAATGTCGAGCGCGATGTGCTCGAAGTCGCGCGGATCGCCCGCGCTGTCGCCCATGCCACGGTAGTCGAAACGAAATACCGGTATGCCGGCCGCAGCCAGTGACCTGGCTAGTAGGACGAACTGTCGATGGCTGCCAACGCGATACTGCGGGCCGCCGACCACGAGGAGCAATCCGACGTCCAGCGATACTGGCCCTGGGTGATGCAAAATGCCCAGGAGCGCATCTCCGGCACAGTCAAAGAGCAGCGGTTGCTCGATGCCCATCGCCGGCTAGCCTGTCAGGCACATGACGGTTTCATTGACGATCTCAGCGCAGTAGGCGATCTCCTGGGTGGCCCAGAACTGGTCACAGACCACGGATGCGGCGCGGGTTACCACCCCATGCGCCGCCCAGGCGTCGATCACGCGCTGACTGGCGGGCATCAGCGGTCGCCCGGCCTGCGGCGCCAGTTCGATCCAGTGGACAGGCATGGCGGCCGTCGGCGGCCTGTCAATCAGGCGCAACGACTCCAGGTCGGCAGCCAGCTGGCCGGACAGGCGATAACCGGCGATCTCGAGGGTTCCTCCGTCGGCAAGAATCTGTCTGAGCTCACTCACGCTCTCCTTTTCACCGTCTCCCATCAGCCCCGCTGCGACACGTAGCCTCAGGAACTGCGTAAGCTGCTGCCGGCCGTCCACCTGCGGGTGAAGCAGTACCAATGATTTCGTCTGGTGGCGCAACGCCGCATCGGCCGCCAAGAGGGCGCCAGCGCGCAGACCGATCAAATGCAGCGAGGTCGGCGAATCCAGATGCGCGATCGCGGCGTCGATATCTGCCCGCCATACTTCCAAGGTTGCATCGCCAAAGTCCCCTTCGCTGTCGCCGGTACCGAAAAGGTCCGGCACCAGGACATCGCAACCGGATTGCGCCAGCGCTCGGCATAGTGCAGCCGACACATGGCGGGCCTTGTTCATCTCCTCCGCGAACGGGGGGCAGATCAGCGCGGCCGAACGGCGGCCTTCCTGCCAATCGCTCGGATGCCGCACACCTGTGCAGAAGATCCTGCCGGCCTGGCCATCCAGGAAAAAGGCCTCGCGCATTCGGTAGGAGAATTTAGAGCTTGGACTGCACGAACGCAGTCAGATTGGCGAGGGTCTCAAAGGTCTCAGCCGTGATGTCGTCGTCCTCGACTATGATGCCGAGCTGGTCTTCCAGCGCGGTGATCACGCTGACCACCGCCATGGAATCAAATTCCGGGATGTTGCCCAACAGGGCGGTCTCGGGCTGCAGCGTGGCCGTGCGCCCACCCAACTGCAGCACATCACCGACAATCTGCCGAACCTGTTCGAACGTGACCATTGAAAGCCTGATCCTATTTTGTTTTTGACCCGCAGGGAGGCGAAGTATATCAAAGCATGCCGCGTCGGCACGGTTGGGAGGCTTTGTTCACTGGTGCATAATCCTCGCCCAGTCCCATCGGATGGCGACCCCACACGGCCGCTCGGTGCCGCCCGCGGTTCCGACGCAAGCGGCTGAGTTCTGCGAACAAAGAGGAGGATGTGCTTGAATATCCCTGGGTTGGCCGGCCGCGTGGCGGTCAATATGCAATCCCCCCCCGATGCACTGCCAGAAAAGGTAAGGCACCTGCTCGGCGCCGGTGATCTCTGGGGGGAAGTGAAGGCCCCAGGAATCATGGTCGGCGTCATGCGTGGCGAGTCCCTGAACCAAGACGGCATCTGCTGCGCACTGTCCGGCAATCTGGACTGGCTCGACTACGAGCTGGCCGATATCCAGATCAAGCGTTCGCCCGCGCATGCGCTGATGCAGGCGTATCGCCGACACGGCGTCAATCTGCTGTCAGTCGTCGGTGGGCGGTTCGTGATTTTACTGTGGGACAGCGCACAGCGTACCGGCCTGCTCGCCTGCGACCGCTTCGGGCAGATGCCGATCTATTGGGCAAATCGCGGCGATGACGACGTTGTCTTCGGGCCAACGGCCAGCGCCGTAAACCTGCTCCTCGACCGCTGGCCGACGTTGTCCCAGCAGGGCATCTTCAATTATTTGTACTTCCATATGGTGCCTGGGCCTGCGACCGTCTTTGAGGGCGTCAACAAGCTGATGGCGGCCCACATGCTGGTGTGCAGGGACGGCGCCTGGGAAGTCCAACGCTATTGGGAACCGGATTTCCGCGAGCATTCCGACGCATCACTGACGGAGGCTTCCGAGGAGATGCTCGGGCTTTTGTCCAGCTCTGTAGCTCGCCTCACAGAGGGGGCCGATACTGGGGCCTTCCTCAGCGGCGGGCTGGACAGCTCCACCGTCTGCGGGCTGCTGGCCAGACACCAGCCGCAGCCTAAAACGTATTCTATCGGTTTCGCGGCCGATGACTACGACGAAATCGCTTATGCCCGGCTGGCGAGCAAACGCTTCGACACCGATTTCCGAACCTATTATGTGACGCCCGAAGACGTCCTCTCAGAACTGCCGCGCATCGCCGCGGCCTATGATGAACCCTTCGGCAACTCTTCCGCCTTGCCGGCCTATTTCTGCGCCCGCTACGCGGCGTCGGACGGCCGTCGACGTCTATTGGCCGGTGACGGCGGCGATGAACTATTCGCCGGCAACGAACGCTATGCCAAGCAGGCAGTGTTCGAGCGCTATGCGCAGATTCCGTGGTTGGCGCGGCGGTTGCTGGATCTCCTGATGCAGAACCTGCCGAGTGAGCGGCCCTTGATCAAAAAGGTCCGTAGCTACGTAAGGCAGGCCAAAATCCCACTACCGGAGCGACTACAGACCTATAACTTTCTCAATCAATTCGGTGCGCAAGGCGTTGTGACCGAAGCGCTCTTGGAGAGTGTCGACGAGGCCCTGCCGCTGGAACTGGATCGTGCGATCTATCAGCATCCGGCCCGCGCATCCACGCTGAATCGCATGCTCTATCTCGATTGGCATCATACGCTGGCGGACAACGATCTACGCAAGGTCAATCGCATGTGCCAACTGGCCGGCATTGACGTGGAATACCCGATGCTCGACGATCGCTTGGTAGAATTCTCTACTCGGGTATCGTCAGCGCGCAAGATGTACCGCAATCGCTTGCGGGATTTTTACAAACGCGCCGTCGCCGACCTCTTGCCAGCGGAAATCATCAACAAGCCCAAACACGGCTTCGGCCTGCCGTTCGGCGTGTGGATGGCCGAGCATCCAGGCCTACAGGAGTTTGCGGCCGATAACTTGTCACGCATGCGACGCCGGCAAATCGTTCGCGCAGATTTCGTGGACGATGTGCTGCGTCTGCATCGCGAACAGCATGCCGGGTACTACGGTGAGTTTATCTGGGTGTTGATCATGCTTGAACTCTGGCTGACGGCGCACGGCTACGAACCTTGACGTCGGACCGTCGTCGGCCGCCGCCATATCGGGGTGCACTGTTCGGGCCATGATCAATTGGTGCAACATCCCGGCAATCCGAGTCCTCTGGAAATCCCGTACCCTTTATCCGGCATGCAGGCGCATCGTCACAATAAACCGAAGTGGCAGCGCGCGAGATCGATTGAGAAGCGCGCCAAATTCTGGCGCCACGGTGTAAATCGGGGAATCTTGTAATGGTCGGTTGCGGCATCCAGCGCACCCCAGTCGGTGGCGACTGCGGCACGAAAACCGGCCTTTTTCACCAGCTCCGCGTGCGTGGCCGCATAGTCCCGGCCGTGCTTGCCATTAGGATAGGCAAACAATTCAACTTCGCGCTCAAGCCAGCCTTGCAGATCCTCTTTGCGACCTGCGATTTCTTCACGTGCCTGGTCTTCAGGTAATGTGGTCAGGATAGGGTGCGAGCGGGTATGTCCGCCGACCGTCGCCCAAGGCGAGCCCGCCATGGCGCGCAACTGCTCAATCGACATCATCAGATCGGTGGGCAGACCGGAAACCCGGCGGGCGAGCGCATCCACGCGAGCTTGCCGTTCCGCATGCGGTAGATGTTTCCAGGCACGGATCGTCAAGGCCGCAGCCGTGCGCCTGGAATCCCAATCCGATAATCTGACCACCGGGCTATCCGGCAAATCGAACTCGTATTCGCCTTCAGGCAGTCGTCGGAATGTCTCGATTATTGAATCGTTCCACATACGGCCACCGTCGAGGAAGTCGGTGGCAACGAAGAAGGTCGCCGGCGCCTCGAATGTTTCCAGCACCGGCAACGCTGCCGTGTAATTGTCGGCATATCCGTCATCGAAGGTAATACTGAGCGACCGGCCGCGAAGCTCGCCCGCGTCGGCCCGGGAAACCGCTTCGCCGAGGCTGATGATCTCGAAGTGCGCGGCAAGCTCCGCGATCAACCCTCGAAACCAGGCCGTCGTCGGCTCGTTTGGACTCATCGGATCCTGTCGATGAAGGACCCGGTGAAAAATCAGGACTTGGTGCCGCGGCCGACGCATCGCGGCGGCCGCCAATCTGCTGATCATCGCCATCAATGCTGCGCTTGGGATATCGACGTTGAAAAGAACGATCTCATGAGCAGGCTCACTGCGACTGCCTTACTGAGCCAACAGAAACCGGACAGCCTGATCGCCGCGAATACATGGATTCGATGGAGCAATCATCCGTCAGACAAAGACCTATTCCCCGAACTCCTTCTTGATCTCATCCAGACTACTGGTGTGCCTGACATCTCTGCCTGCGACGAAATAGATTACATACTGCGAGATGTTGCGGCAGCGGTCACCAATGCGCTCCAGTGCCCTTGCGGCCCAGATGAGATCCAGAACGCCAGGGATGGAACGTGGATCTTCCATCATATAGGTCATACTTTGGCGAATTACACTCTCATACTCACGATCGATATTGACATCTTCGTGCACGATGTCTACTGCTTCATCCACATCCATCCGCGCGAACGAATCCAAGGCCCGGTGCAGCATCTGTTGAACTTGGGTGCCGAGATTTGAAACCTGTCTGATTAAATTCACACCCTTGTCGTCCTGCGCCGCACGAAGAGCCATCTGCGCGACGCTCTTGCACTCGTCGCCGATGCGCTCTAGATCGCCAGTCATTTTGATGACCGTCAACACCAGGCGGAGGTCACTCGCGGCCGGCTGCCGCAATGCCAGGATCTTGGTGCAGCGTTGATCAATATCGACGTCGCAGGCGTTTACCTTTTGGTCGTTCAGGACCACCTTTTCGGCGGCCTCGGATTCTCTGCGGTTGACTGCGTTGATCGCCATACTCAACTGCTGCTCGACCAGCCCGCCCATTGCCAGCACACGCGTGCGGAGGTCCTCGAGTTCGGCGTTGAACTGCTGCGAATAATGGTGTTTCAGGTCGGTGGTATCCACGGCGCTCGAGCATCCAAAATCTGAAATTTTATAACGGCAGATCTGCCGGCGATTCAAACACGAATTTGAATTATTTTATCTTAGCAGTCCAGCAGGCGCGATGCAGGAAAGCGGCAAATGAAGCGGCTCCCCTGCCCTAGGCGACTCAGAATCTCCAGGCGCACATCGTGGCGGTTGAGTACGTGTTTGACGATTGCCAGACCCAATCCGGTTCCACCGCGCTCACGCGAACGCCCCGCGTCGACCCGGTAGAATCTTTCCGTCAGACGCGGGATGTATTCTGGGGCAATCCCCTCACCGGTATCCCTTACCTCCAGCGTGCTCTCGACACCGTCGTCGCTCCACGCCAACGTAACCTTACCGTCAGCGGGAGTATGGTTGACGGCATTGACGGCGAGATTCGTCACTGCGCTGCGCAGCTGCGTCTCGTCACCCAATACGCAACGTTGTGATTGGATGTCACAGTCTATGGTGGGCACTTCGGTTCTCAGCTCCCGGCAATCGTCGGCGACGAGCCTCAGGATGCGGCCGATATCCACACCATCCTGCCGGCCAGGCGTGGAATCGCTCTCGAGACGCGCCAGCAGCAGCAAATCTTCGACAATCTGGCGCATGCGAGTCGCTTGTTGTGACATGAGGTCCAGAGGCCGTGTCCAGCGTTGGTCCGGCAGATTCTCATCGTTCTGCAGGTTTTCGATGAATCCGCTCAGCACCGTCAGCGGCGTGCGGAGCTCGTGTGAGACATTCGCGACAAAATCCTTGCGAACGCGTTCATGCCGTAGACGCGCGGTGATGTCTTGCGCCAACAATAGCGTCTGGCCTTCGCCATAGGGCGCGAGTCGCATCTCCAACTTGCGCTCGCTATTGCCCGGCGCCGCGGCCTGAATGATCTTCGAATAGTCTTGTTTGTCGATGAAGGCGACCATTTCAGGGTCCCGAAAGAGATTCATGAGCGGCTGCCCGATGTCCTTCGCAGCCTGCAGAGCCAGCAGTCGGCTTGCGGCCTCGTTAAACCAACGAATGCGTTTCTGCGCATCGAGTGCCACAGTCGCATCCGGCAATGCCGACATCGAGGCCGCGTATTCGTTCAGCATTTTCGTCAGGCGCTTTTCGCGCTGTGCCTGGCGCTCAGATACTCGCGCGATCCTTGAGTAGATATCACCCCACAGGCCGAATCGGATAGGTATCGCGCTCACTTGCGGTTCGCTCAGCCAGTTGGCCAGACGATGGAGGTTGAACAGATTGCGAAAGATGTAGGCCAGCAGGGCCACAAGAAGACAGATCAAGATTTGGTCAATGAGCGCGCCGATTACCCCGGCAACCAGAATAAGGACAACGATTCGCCACGTCTCTTCGGCCCAGAACGAGCTGAATTTCAACTCGGCCTCACGGAGAAGCGGTAGCCCACGCCTCGCACCGTCTGCACCATATTTTCCAGTTGATGTGGTTCCAAGGCCTTGCGCAGGCGACGGATATGAACATCGACCGTGCGTTCCTCAATGTAGACATTGCGTCCCCAAACTAGATCGAGCAGCTGCGATCGCGAATAGACGCGTTCTTGATGAGTAAGGAAGAAATGCAGCAGTTTGAACTCGGTCGGGCCAACCGATACAGGCTGGTCGTCGGCAAGGACGCGGTGCTGGATCAGGTCCATCTCGAGGCCCCCGTCCACCCGAATCAACTCGCTGCCGTCACTGCCGGCACGGCGCAGAACGGCCTTGATCCGTGCCAGCAGTTCACGCGTCGAGAACGGTTTGGTCACGTAGTCGTCGACGCCGGCCTCGAGGCCCTGCACCTTGTAGTTCTCCTCGTCTCGGGCGGTCAACATGATCACCGGGATTTCGCTGAGACGGTCATCGCGTTTCAACCACTTGGCAAACTCAAGACCGCTCATGCCAGGCAGCATCCAATCCAGAAGAATCAGTGCGGGGTTTTCGTCACCGATTTTCTCTTGCGCCTCCGTCCCGCTTGCCGCCTCCATGACCTCATAGCCAGCCCCCATCAGCGTTGCCGCAAGAAGTTCGCGCACTGCCGATTCGTCTTCAACGACCAAGATTCGTGTAACAGACACCTGAAATCACCCATGCTGTAACGTTCAGGACGCCATTACAGGGCTATATTATGACAAGGATGTGACTGCTATGCGTCAGCGAAGCTGCGGTCCGGAGCCAAGCCCCGACGCCTTGGCGAAGGCCGCCCCAATCGCGGCGCCGAAACGGTTGGCCAAACGCTCAAAGGGGTCTTCCTTGGCGGTGAAATCAACGAGCTCTTCGACCCCGACGACCTCGCGAGCAACATAGCTGGCGCTGCCGACGGCGTCCGCCAATCCCAGGCGGATGCCCTCTGTACCGTTCCAGAAGAGGCCGCTGAAGAGATCTGCATCGTCACCCACGAGCCGCTCACCCCGGCCCGACTTAACCGCCTCGATGAACTCCGCATGCAGATTGGTCAGGAGTTTAGAGACATATTCCTGATCAAACTCACTCAGCGGACTGAACGGATCGAGGATGCCTTTGTGTTCCCCCGCAGTCAGCAGGCGGCGTTCGACGCCAAAATCTTGCATAGCATCGACAAACCCGAACCCGTTGATCAGCACACCGATCGAGCCGATCACGCTCGATTCGTTCACGTAGATTTCATCCGCCGCGGCTGCTACATAATAGCCGCCAGACGCGCAGATATCGCTGACCACGGCGTACAGCGGGATATCGGGATATTTCTCGCGCAGGCGCAAGATTTCTTTGTACATATAGCTCGACTGCACTGGCGAACCGCCGGGCGAATTGATGCGTAAGATCACCGCTTTCGTATTCGTGTCCTCGAATGCATCGCGCAATCCCGTCACCACGTTGTCTGCCGAGGCCTTTTCCCCGGCCGCAATCAATCCCTCGAGTTCGACGAGCGCCGTGTGCGGCTTTCCACCCATGGCCTCCTCAGTCCAGTCTTTCGGCAGCACCAGCACCAAGACAGCGATCAAATAGGCGAACGTCAGGAGCTTGAAGAAAATACCCCAGCGCCTGGCCCGCCGTCGCTCGATCAAGGCATCCGTCGCCAGTTTTTCGATCAGATCCTTCTGCCATTCGTCGTTGCTTACTGCCTCACGTGCCACGTTCAAGCCTCTCTGTCGATTGAGCCCGCTGACGTCTTCAGCCAGTCGGACAGTTGAAAAAGATCGTCGAAGCACAGGATTGCACCTTGCGCTATGAGCCGGTCGGCCTCATGCACGCCGTGTGCCACGCCCAGGGAATCGACCCCGGCACTGCGTGCCATCTGCATGTCGAACTCGGTGTCGCCGACCATCACCGCAGCCGCCGCGTCCGTGTCCAGGTCGGTCAGGATATCTTGCAGCATCTTCGGATGCGGCTTGGAAAACGCCTCGTCGGCACAGCGCGTGGCGTGGAAAAAACCGCCCAATCCACTGTCATCCAGTGCCTTGTCGAGGCCGCGCCGGCTCTTCCCGGTGGCAACCGCCAACAAATGGCCCGCCCGATGGAGCCCGGCGATCAGCTCATGCGCACCGGCAAACATCGCCGCCGGTGCAATCTCATCCCCAAGCCAATGCTCCCGATAGGCCTCAACCAGTCTCGCGCTCTCAAGATCATCCGACCCTGGAAACAGGCGTCTGATCGCCTCATCGAGGCCCAGGCCGATGATTTCCCGCGCGGCCTGCGGCGTCGGTACTGGAAGATCGGCAGCATCTGCCGCATATTGAATGCAGGCAACGATGCGGTCTTCCGAGTCCATTAGGGTCCCGTCCCAGTCGAAGACGATCAGTTCGTATCGCTCAGTCATGCGCGCGTAAGTTTTCCAGAGCCGATTGCAATTCGCTCGGCAGCGGCGCCTCTAATCGTATGCATTCGCCCTCCTCCGGCCAGTCGAACTGCAGCGATGCAGCATGCAGAAAGAGCCTGCGCAGGCCGAGGCCTCGAAAGCGTTGATTCACCGCCTCATCCCCGTATTTCGGGTCGCCGACGATGGGTGTGCCGTTATGTGCGGCGTGCACCCGAATCTGATGTGTCCGGCCGGTCTCCAGCACTGCCTCTACCAGGGTTGTATCGGCAAATCGCTGTAAAACCCCAAACAGGGTCAGCGCCGTTTTACCCCCGGGATCCACGCGGACGATGCGCTCGCCGCTCTTAAGGGTGTTCTTTCTAAGCGACGCGTCTCCGCGCCAGGCCGTCCGCGCAATTTGTCCAGCCAGCAGCGCGAGATACCGTTTTGTGATTCGCCCGGCGCGCTGGAGTTCCTGCAGGTGGCGAAGGGCACTGCGGCGTTTGGCCAGCAGCAGACAACCGGAGGTCTCACGATCGAGCCGGTGCGCCAGTTCGAGGAAGGGCGCATCCGGGCGGGATGCCCGCAGGATTTCGATGACACCATGCGACACGCCGCTCCCGCCGTGCACTGCGAGGCCCGAAGGTTTATTGATAACCAAGATCAGTTTATCTTCATAGATTATTGATTTTTCGAGTTTAAATTTTAGCTCATCCGATGGTTCCGACGTCTCTTTCAAGGCCTGCCTCACGGGCGGAATACGCACCACATCACCACGCTGCAGGCGCCGAGCGGGTTTGCAGCGGCCTTTGTTGACACGGACTTCCCCACGCCGCAACACGCGATAGACCCAGCTACGTGGCACCCCTTTGAGCTGAGACAAAAGGAAATTGTCCAGACGCTGACCGTCATTGTTCTCGTCCACAGTCACCAAGCGTACCCGTGCCGGCTGCCCAATGCCGTCAGCCATCGCCGCCGCATCCTCGCGAAAAATGATGCATCTGTCTGATAATCTGGTATATTTTCACGTCGCCGCTGGGTGAGGTGTGGGCCAATAAATTTCACAAAGCACCACGCCTTAGCCGACGGATTGCCTGACGTCGGGAGGGTTTCCGGCGCAATACACTGCGCGCATGCATGCTGCGCCAACCACTCTTAGGTCGCTGTGCAGCTTGAGACGAATCCAACGCATTCCTGGCTGATCCATAGATGCTAACTGACCCGATGGAATGCGCGCCACTTAATTAAGCGGCGGGACTGAATGCCGACGGGTGGAACTGGCGCTGAGCCGGTCACCACGCGCGTCTTTCTCGCCAAACGATGAATTTGCCCTCGCTCGGCCTGCCGAGTCTGGCTTGCAGCGCCCCGTGCCGCCGTCACCTGCGGTCGTAACGGTGTGTTCGGCGACCCGAACTCCAGTGGGAGTCGGCGAGGCTACAAGGAATAACTGAATGAAGCGTATGCTGATTAACGCAACTCAGCCTGAAGAGTTGCGCGTGGCCATTGTCGATGGCCAACGACTCTATAACCTCGATATCGAATCTCCCGGCCGGGAGATGAAAAAAGCAAATATCTACAAGGGGCGGATTACCCGCATCGAGCCAAGCCTCGAGGCGGCCTTTGTCGAATATGGTTCCGAGCGGCATGGGTTTCTGCCGATGAAGGAGATCTCCCGGTCCTACTTTGACGAAGAGGCGTTCGACGCCGGCAGGCGAGCAATCAACGAACTTCTCAAGGAGGGACAGGAGGTCGTCGTCCAGGTGGAAAAGGAGGAGCGCGGCAACAAGGGCGCCGCACTCACGACGTTTCTCTCGCTGGCAGGCCGCTACTTGGTGCTAATGCCGAACAATCCGCGTGCGGGTGGTGTATCACGCCGCATCGAGGGCCAGGATCGCTCCGAATTGCGCGAGGCCATGAGCAGTCTGGAGATTCCGGACGGCATGGGGCTGATCGTGCGGACAGCGGGTGTTGGCAAGAGTGCCGAGGAACTGCAGTGGGACCTCGATTACCTGCTGCAACTCTGGAATGCCATCGCGCAGTCGGGGGCGGAGCGCAAGGCGCCTTTTTTGATCTATCAGGAGAGCAACGTCATCATTCGATCGATTCGCGATCATTTGCGGGCGGACATCGGCGAGATCGTCGTCGATCGACCGGAGATCTACGCCCAGGCGCAGCAGTTCATCGAGCAAGTGATGCCGAAATACCTTCGAAAATTGCGCCTTTACGAAGATGAAGTGCCGCTGTTTTCCCGCTACCAGATTGAGTCGCAGATCGAGTCGGCGTTTCGACGGGAACTTCGACTGCCGTCCGGCGGGTCGATCGTCATTGATCACAGCGAGGCGCTGACCTCCATTGACATCAATTCAGCACGCGCGACCAAGGGCGCCGACATCGAAGAAACCGCGCTCAACACGAATCTTGAGGCCGCCGATGAGGTCGCCCGCCAGCTGCGCCTTCGCGACCTCGGCGGTCTGTTTGTCATCGATTTCATCGATATGACGCCGTCGCGCAATCAGCGCGAGGTCGAGAACCGCCTGAGGGAGGCGATGAAAGAAGATCGCGCCCGCGTGCAAATCGGGCGAATCTCACGTTTTGGCCTGCTCGAGATGTCCCGCCAGCGCCTGCGGCCCTCTCTCGGTGAGTCAGCCCACCAAGTCTGCCCCCGTTGTGACGGCCACGGCTATGTGCGCAGTGTCGATTCACTCGCCCTGTCGATCCTGCGCATCCTGGAAGAGGAGGCACTCAAAGAAAACACGGGGCGCGTCACCGCTCAGCTACCGGTCGAGGTCGCCACCTTCCTCCTCAACGAAAAACGCCAGATGATCGCAGACGCCGAGAAACGTCACGACATCAGCATCGTGCTGATACCCAATCGAAATCTCGAGACTCCCAAGTACGAAATCGAGCGCACCCGACGTCAGGATCTGCAGGGCGACGAAACGCCAAGCCATGCGATGGAGAAAGGTTTTGCGTCTCAGGATCTCCCGCCGGTCGAGCGCGCCCAACCCAGCATCGAACAACCGGCCGTCAAGCAGATCGCGCCGGCGTCTCCGGCACCCCAGCAGCCAGAAGCCGCACCTTTGCCTGTTCCCGCTGCGAGTACCGAGAGTGGCTTCATCAAACGACTGTTCAGCAGCATCTTTGCCC
>JBATKF010000407.1:0-15526 GCA_049669185.1 Sedimenticolaceae bacterium
GGTATAGCGGGCTTGCGATAGATCATACTGCCGTCCGCGGCGACGCTGCCGAGCCAGCCCTGCTGCTCGAGCTGCTGGCGCAGCCGCTCGGCCAGGGTCACTTCACCGGTTTCGGCAGATTCTGTCGGCTGCTGTTGCGCCGTTGCGACCGGTTTTCGATAGAGCACGCTGCCGTCCGCACCTTCGACACGCGCCCAGCCCTTAGCCGTCAGTGCATCACCCAGCTGGGTCGAGAGTCGTTCGTCGCCCCCCGTCGTCGGCAGAAACCCCGCTGCCGTCTCGGCCCATACCGGGGTGCCAGATAGCAGGCAGGCAAGCAATGCGGCAGAAAACGTGATTCCGACACCAGGGCTCGTCATGATCCGACTCCTCTACTCGTTTGGTTGGGCCGTTGCGACACATCTCCGTTACCTTACGCAATATGCACGCCATTGTTTGGCCAGTCTCGAACTTGGGTCGCGCGATCAGCGAGTTACCGTGCCGCTCCTCGCGCACGCCCCCTTTGCGGCCGCCGGCAGGGCCGCCGCCGCGGTCGTCCAACTGACAAAATGTCAGGAAAATTTCCCCCCGCATCCCTAGAATTGCATCAGGTGCCTCACCGCGTCGTTAGTCTGACGGCCGGCTGACCTCATTTCGGGAGATGTTTGTCTTGCACTGGCTTCGTTCGCGACTGAACAGAAAGTTCGCCCTTGGGACCGCCAGCGGCCTGCTCGCCAGCTCGCTGCTTTTCCTGGTACTTTTTCTCGCGCTCTATCGCGGCGAACTCGCCGACGAACGCGCCGCGGCCGCCGCACAGGTGAATCAGCTGCTGCAGACTTCGTTGGAGAACGCCATGTTGAAGCGCGACCTCGAGGGACTGAGGGTGATCGTCGATCGTCTGGGTCGGCAGCCGGGCATCGAGTCCGTATTCATCACCAATCCCGCCGGCGAGATCCGCTTCGCCAGCGATCCAACGCTGCTCGGCGGTTTTCAGCCGACCGACCCGGACCGGCGCACCGCCTTCACTGATTTTGTCGAGAACGCCAAGACACGCGAGATCCTGCGCAGCGTCAACCCGGTCTCCAACAAGGCACCGTGCATGGAATGCCACGGCCCGGCCGACCAGCATCCGGTGAACGGCATTCTGTATGTGGACTACGATGCCGCGCCGATCCGGCACAAGGCACGCCGCACCACGCTGTTGCTGATGGGTTCGGGCGCGATGATCGTGCTGCTCAACATCGCCGGCGGTTGGTTGTTCATTCAGCGCTACGTGATCGGCCCCGTCGCCAGGCTCACCGTCGCCAGCCAGGCCCTGGCGCAAGGCGATCTGGGCAGTCGTGCGGACCCGCGGGGCAACGATGAGCTGGCGCAGCTCGGCCATGCCTTCAACCGCATGGCCGCACAGCTACAGGAGCGTATCAACGAGTCGGAACAGCAGCGCGGCTTCCTGCAGGACCTCATCGACGCCATCCCGGACGGCGTCAGGGTGATCGGACCGGATTACCGGGTGCTGATGACCAATCAGGCGTATCGCCATCAGCTCGGGCTGGGCGATACAGACGGTGTCAACGACACCTGCCACCGCGTGTCCCACCAGTCCGCGCATCCTTGTCCGCGCACGTTGGTCACCTGTCCGGTGCAGGAGATCGCATTGCATGCCCGCCCGATCAAGGCCCTGCATCGGCACTACGACACCGCCGGCCAGGTCAGCGATGTCGAGATCTACGCGGCGCCGCTGATGACCACCATCGACGGCAGGCCCCAGACACTGGTGGTCGAGTCTATTCGCGACCTGTCGAAACAGATCCAGTACTCCCATGAACAAAAGCTGTCTGAACTGGGCAAGCTCGCGACCGGTGTCGCGCACGAGATCCACAACCCGCTCGCCTCGGTGCGGTTGGCGCTGGACGGCCTGCGCCGCGGCGTCAGCGATGCCGACCCGGAGATCGTCGAGTACCTCGAACTGGTGGATCAGGAGGTCGACAAATGTGTTGAAGTGACCGAGCGCCTCCTGCGTCTGGGCATGACGCCCCCTGAGGAACCCGAACTGGTCGAGGTGGCATCCGTGGTGGAGGACACGCTTGCCCTCCTGCATTGGGAGGCCGAGCAGCTGGGCGTCACGCTGGCGTCCGAACTCCCGCCAGGACTTCGGGTAATGGCCAGTGACAGCGAACTGCGCATGGTGGTGCTGAACCTGGTGCAGAACGCATTCCATGCGATGCCGAAGGGCGGTGGGCTGAAGGTGTCCAGCCGCAGCGCCGACGGGTGGATTGTCATCGCCGTGCATGACCAGGGTATCGGCATCGAGCCGGACACGCTGGCACGTATCTTCGACCCCTTCTACAGTCGACGTGCCGACGGATCCAAGGGAGTGGGCCTGGGCCTGTCGATCGTGCGCACCATCGTCGAGAACTATGGCGGCAGAGTCGAGGTGACGAGTGGGGCCGGCCAGGGCAGCGTGTTTTCGGTTTTCCTGCCGGATGCGGCGGGCGCGAGCGAGGCGGCACTGTGAAACAGCCTATTCTGATCATCGAGGATGACAGCACGCTCAATCGGGTGATCGTCCGGCAACTGGAAAAGGCGGGCTACGCCCCGACCGGCGTCGCCCGCTGGTCAGAGGCGCAAAGCCACCTCGCACGGCATGAGCCCGCACTCATCATTACCGACGTCCGCCTTCCGGACGGCGACAGCCTGGCACTGCTGCCCCGACTGGTCGAGACCTATCCGGTAATTGTGCTGACCGCATTCGGCTCGGTGAGGAATGCGGTCGAAGCGATGAAACAGGGTGCGGCGGACTATCTGCTCAAACCAATCGGCCTTGAAGAACTCCTGCTCTCCATCGAGCGGACCCTGGAGCACTCGCTGCTTCGCCAGGAGAACCAGTTCTGCAAACGTCAGCTCAACGCCCGTGATGCGCGCAAAAACCTGATGGTCGGTAAGAGCGCGGCACTCGAAGAGGTCATACGATTGACCGAGGCGGTCGCCGTTGATGAGATCTCGGTTCTGGTCCAGGGCGAGAGCGGCACCGGCAAGGAGCTGGTCGCCAAGGCAATCCACAGCAACAGCCCCCGGGCCAAGCGCAGCTTTGTCGCCGTGGATTGCTGCACCCTGCAGGAGAAGCTGTTCGAGTCCGAACTCTTCGGTCACGAGAAAGGGGCATTCACCGGCGCCGATCGGCAGAAGAAGGGTTTGATCGAGGTGGCCGAGGGCGGGACGCTGTTTCTCGACGAGATAGGCGAAATCGATGGCGCCATTCAAGCCAAGCTGCTCAGGGTCTTAGAGACCGGGCAGTTCCGCCGCCTCGGCGGGACCAAGGATCTCGCGGCCGACGTGCGTGTGGTTGCGGCCACAAATCGCGATCTGCAGGAGATGGTCGATGCAGGCACTTTTCGCGCCGATCTCTACTATCGCCTCAACGGGTTTGATCTGATGGTGCCGTCCCTGCGTGAGCGAAGGGACGACATCCCAGCACTCGCCGAGCACTTCATACGCAACCACAGTTTCTCGCGTCGGATAGAAAAGCGCCTCAGCGGAGCGGCCAAACGCAGGCTCATTGCCTACGACTGGCCGGGCAACATCCGCGAATTAAAGAACATTATCGAGCGCGCCATCATCCTGTCGCGCGACAAGCCGGTCATAGGTCCAGAGCACCTGAGCTTCGGCTCCGCGACTCAACGCAACTATGCCTCGGTCACCATGTCGTTCGATCATAACCCGACTCTCAACGAACTCGAGTCCGAATACCTTGCGTTGCAACTGAAAAAGTTTTCAGGCCGGCGGGCCGAGGTAGCCAGCACGCTCGGCATCAGCGAACGGAGCATCTACCGGATGATCAAGCGTTTCGGTCTGGAAAACGAGTAGGAAACAGCGCGTTGTCGCTGACGCGAAGGAGCACCGACCAATCTGAAGCGGCCGGCGCCCCCGACACGAGACGCGGCTACTACCTGCGCTTCTGGTCGGTGAAGGTGATGAAAAGTGCCGAGGTCCAGACCTTGGCGTCGTCGCGCTGACGGGCCAGCATGTAGACCGGCCGATGGCCATGCGGTCCGTTATCCGCGCCCACCTCGAACTGTCCGGAGACCTCGCGGGGCGTGGCCCAGTCGCTCATTCGCTCAAAGCCCAGGAACATTTCGACGCCCGGTAGGTCTTTTTTCAGCCGCCCAGTATCCAGAAGCTCCCTGCCGGTGATCTCCCAGGTGAAGCTCGGGCAATGAACGAAGGGGTTCCCCTTGGTCGGGTCCCCGACCTTGACGTAACCGTCAATGGTGCCCTCGATCTTGATCGATGCCGTCTCGAGATGGGAGATATCGAACTCGATGGAATCCACGTCGCCGTAGGTGTCGCTCTTGAAGCCGACAGAGGTGACGGACTCGCGCCAGCAGGTCTCCTCCTTGTGCTCGAAGCCCGTGCCCACGAAGTCGTTGATGACGGCGTTGGTGATGGTGACCCTGCCCTTCCAGGCCGCCCAGCGATAGCGGTCCTTGATGCGCGCGCCGCCCCACTTGAAACGCACCTTGCGGTCCGAGTAGCCCATCTCTGACTGCAGGTCGCGGCGCCAAATCTCGCCGCTGTGGTCGAAGGCGATGATGTCGTCCCAGCCGGCGTCGCCGAGGAAGCGGTAGTCAAGCATGACGGGGCCGTCGGCCTCGAGTTCGTCACCCATGATGTGCTTGCCACAGGAGAGCATGCCGTAGGTACGTTCGCCGGTGGAGGCGAAGGTATGCCGGGCGCGCAGGGCCTTGGCGATGGCCTTGCGGGTGAGCTTTTCTGCAATGACGCCCGAGATGCCCCCTTTCACGCCGAATACGGCGGTTCCGGGTACGCCGCCGCCGCAGCGGCCGCGGTGTTCATCACCGGCCATGGAGGCGCCGATCTTATAGCCCCGCTGCATGGCCTCTTGGTAGAGCCAGCCGAAATGTCCCCACGCGGAGCCGATCTCGATGAGGCGTTCGAGTCCCGGGTGGTGCCAATCGAGGATACAGCGCCGACCGCCGACGTGCGGGATCAGCAGATGTCCCTCCGGATCGTCGGCATAGGCCACCCATAGTTCCTCCAGCGGCCAGGCACCGGGGACCGCCTCGTCGGTCTGGCTGTCTTCGTTCCAGTCCACCGAGCGCACGTGCTCACCGTTCTTCAGGAAGGGAAACTCGGGTTCGCCGTTGTGCAGAAAGACGACGTTGTGGTCGCCGCCGGCGCATGAGCTGCCGCACCACTCGGTGCCAGGATAGGCGACGAACTCGCCGTCCTTGGTGATCTGGCGGATCAGCTTGACGGTGTTCTTCCAGCGCTCTTCGGTGATGTTGAAGTCGTTATGGGCGAAGGCCAGCACGTCCAGCCCGGTCACGTCTCGCCCGTAGGTGAGGTTGTAGCGAGTGGAGTTGGTCCCTACTGTGTCCTCGGAGTGGACGTGGAGGTCGCTGTAAAAGATCCGGGGCACATCGAGGTCGGCGTCCACGGTAACGTAGAAGGTCTGCGGCTTGACCGCCGGGTGATCCGGCAGGGTGGCGGTTATGGCCAGCTCGCCGGGTGACTTGGTGGAGACGTCTTTCAGCAGGACCACCGCCCAGCCCTTCTTGTCGAGGGTGGTCTTCTTCTCGTAGTGCTTTTTGCCGTCCACGGTGGCGGTGACGACGACCCGTTCTGGGCGGTTCCAGCAGACATTGCCCCACGCGTCCTCGGCTCGCACTCTGAGCGGCAGCGGCTCACCCTGCCGAACGATCCGGGGCCCGGCCATCTCCAACTGGGCGGGAGCCCCAGGCACCACTTGGAACACCAGGTCGGGCTGGACGGCGGAGAAGCGCGAGGTGCCCAGCGGATCCACGTAACAGCGGATCTTGAAATTCTCTTCGACGAAGGTCTGGACGCGCGTGCCGGGGCCGCCAAAACGGCGGTCACCCAGCCGGATGATAATGTGGTCGCCGGCCTTGGTGTAACCGTCGTAGGTATCGACGATGACCGCCTTCTGGAAGGGGCGCTCGTGGCCTTTCTGGTCGAAGCGCACCGAGAGCCTCTGGATGCTGGCGGGGCTCTGCCCAGGCAGCGTCGGGCTTGCGTGGTACTCGGCGGACACGTAATTCGCGCCCTCGGGGTTAACGGTCTGGAACAGTGCCCAGTCCGAGTAGAAACGGAAGGTGGCCTTGAACCAGGAGCCGTCGGCGAGCCCGGATGCCCCCACCTCATAGTCGATGACGATCTCCTGCCAGGAGCCGGCCTCGATCTCTTCCACGTTGCAGCTCACGGAGCCGAGGAAGGGCATGTCCTTGGTGATCTGGTACAGGCCTTCGGGGGCGTGGTAGTGGCCGAGTCGCTTCTTGAGCTCGCGTGCCGACAATTTCTTCATGGCGGTGACTCCTTCTTGAACAGTAATGGGGAATACCCGGACCCGGGCCACATGGAGCGCCTGCACTCCCAGACAGGCGATCTTCTATACTTATGGCCGTTGATGGTCTGATTTATAGGTGATGTGGGGTGCGCTGGCTGTCACGCACACGACACTTTTGCTAGCTGGCCGCCGCCGGCGACGGAAACAGCGATGACTGACCCTTGGTACCTGACGCCCTCCGATTTCCTCGGTAACCTCTGCGAGGAGGATAGGAAAGCATTTTTCGTACTGGGACACCGCCATAGTTACGCCAAGAACGCCTATGTATTCCGCTCCGGTGATCCGGGACACAACGTCTACGTGCTGGAGCAGGGGCGGGCTAAGATCTACAAGGTCTCGGATTCTAGAAAAGAGGTAATCCTCTGGTTCTGTTTCCCGGGTGAGATATTCGGGCTTGCCGAGGCGAGCCGCGGCGGTAGCCGCGATGTCTACGCCCAGGCGTGCACCGAGGCCGTAATCCACCGCATCCCTCGCGAGCGTTTCTCACGTTTCGTCGAGGAGCGGCCGCGGGTGGCGATGCAGGTGATCGATCTGCTGTCTTGCCGCCTGCGGGTCCTCGGCGACATCCTCACCAACCTCGCCGCAGACGATGCCAGCTCTCGCATCATCAAGCTGCTGCTAAGGCTGTGCGCCCGCTACGGCCGTCTGGGAGGGCGCTGCGGCATTCTGGTCGACGGCATGGACGACCGCGTGTGCCTCGACATCCCGCTGACCCATCAGGAGATCGCCGACATGTTGGGCACCTCCCGTCAGACCGTGACCACGGTTATGGGAGAACTCAAGCGCTGCGGCGTGCTGCGCATCCACCAACGCCATATGCACGTGGATCCCAGCCGGCTCGAGCGCCTGCTGATGGAGGCCATGGTCCACTGAGCTGATCCGTTTCGGGGAACCAAAGGCGGTTTGAACGAGAGATACTGGAAGGCAAAGAGCGGTCATTGGAGACGAGACCGTTTTCGTGCAGTTGAGTGTCGCCCCGCCGACATAAAAGACCCAATCCTGCGCCTAGACTGTCAACTGTCTTTACAGAGACCTTCTGGGAAGCGTTTGATCCCTACGCCATCGGTAAAAGCTCGCAGCCAAAGGAGAACGACTATGCGTCATCTATCCAACTTTTTGCTTGGCACGATCCTTGCCGTTTCTTCCTTTGCATCCCCGGTATTTGGATCGGATTATCCGGATCGACCGCTGATGCTTTTCACCATGACGCAGCCCGGCGCCCAGATCGACCGTCTCACGCGCGGGATGGCAGAACGCATGGGCAAGTTGCTCGGACAGCCCGTCACAGTCCGCAACATAACGGGCGGGTCGCATGGCAGCGTGATGGCTACCGAGTTGAGCAAGGCCAAGCCCGACGGCTACACCTTGGCCATCGCGGCTACCACGGCGTACACCTACCAGCCCCACCATGCGCCAGTGAAATATTCGTTCGACGATTTCGACTACATCACGCTGGTGGCGCTCAATTCCAGTGGTTTTATATCCAGCCCCGATAAACCCTGGGATACCCTGAAGGGTGCCTTCGACTGGGCCAAGGCGAACAACAAGGCACTGGTCGTCATGTTTCACGGCGCGGACGATCGCGATGTCATCCAGCGCATCGCCAAGCAGGAGGGGGTCAATATTTCGCTCATCCCCAGCAAGGGCGGCCCTTCGGTGATCAAGGCCGTGACCGGCGGGCACGCGGACATCGGCTATGTAGGCGCGATTCTGTACGAGCATGTGAGGGCCGGACGCTTGAAGCTGGTCGCCTCCGCGCTCAACCAGCGATTACCCCCGATTCCGGACGTGCCAACACTCAAGGAAATGGGTTACGACGAGTCGGTGGAGATGTATGTAGGTCTGATCGCGCCAAAGGGCATCCCCGCCGACAGGCTGGCAAAGCTGGAGGCGGTGATGGAGCAACTCGCGGCCGATCCGGAGACCCAGCAGTTCATTACCGAGCAGCTGCTGATGCGGCCGGTGGAATGGGGATCAGCGCACGCCAAGGTCGCGATGAAGGAGATGTATGACCTGTTCGGCAAGCAGGCGCAGTCGATGAAGTGATTGGCGGGTCGGCGTCCCCGGTGTATCAAGCCCCGAACGCTGCTTACCGCCGGCGCGAAGGGTCTTGGACGGCCTATCGAGAGGGAAGTGGATGTGACCAGAATCCAGAGAGACACCGTCGTTTACATCTGCATCGTCGTGGCAAGCGTCGCCTCCCTGATCTGGGTGATCCCCGCCTACACGCCGCCCTACCCGGGCTACGGTGCATCCCCGGCGCTCGTCCCCAATGTTGCGGTTGGCATCATGCTGGTGATGGCGGTCCTGGCCTTGGTGCGCAATGGACTGACCTACTGGTGGGGCAGGACAAGTAGCCCCGAGGAAAGCGAGTACCCTGACGAAAGCCAGTCAGGTGGATTTTCCCAAGTAGGCCGGGCCAAGCTATGGCACCTCGCCCGCTTCATGATCCCCTGCGCCTTGCTGTTACCAGCCGTGGGTTGGATCGGTTTCCTACCGACGGCATTTATATTCATGCTCGTGATGCAGTATCTCGTTGGGCGCCGGGAACCGGTTCGCTCGGTGATCCTGGCCGTTGTCGTAGTTGCCTTCATGTACGTGGCCATGCGCTACGGATTCAATGTACCTGTGCCGGGTGCGTAACGCGCTGGGGCTGGAACCGTTATGGAAATGATCCTAGCTGGACTCATGGACGCGCTGTCGCCCACGAGCCTGATGTTCGTGTTCGTAGGCGTCGCGGTGGGCGTGGCGATAGGCGCTATCCCGGGCATCAATGGACCCATGGCCATCGCGCTGTTCATCCCCCTCACCTATTACATGTCACCGCTGGCGGCCATCGGCTTTCTGGTGGGCCTCAACAAGGGGGCCTTTTTCGGCGGGGCGATATCGGCGGTGCTACTAAGAACGCCGGGTACGCCCGAGGCCGCGGCGACCACATGGGATGGTTACCCATTGACGCAACAGGGCAAAGGGGAGAAGGCGCTGCGCATGGCGCTCTACGCCTCCGTTTCGGGCGATGTCTTCTCCACCGTGCTACTCATTGTCATCGCGGCGCCACTCGCAACCGTCGCCTTGTATATGGGACCGCAGGAGATGTTTGCGTTGATCTCTCTGGCCCTGACGGTGATTGCAGGCATTGGCAGCAAATCCATATCGAGGGGCCTTATCGCCGCGGCGTTCGGGCTCTTCGTCGGCATGATCGGCACCGAGCCGGTCACCGCCTTGCCCCGTCTCACCTTCGATATCTACCAGTTGGAGAGCGGTCTGTCGCTCATTCCGGTCGCGATCGGCATGTTGGCGTTTTCGGAGATCTTGATTCAACTCGAGCGTCACGTCGGTAAATCCAGCGGCAGCGAATGCGCGATGTCGTTCTCGTCCAAGCGGGAGGACCGGTACGTTTCGTGGAAAGAGTATCGCGAGAACATGAGAACCCTCCTGCGCTCGAGCTTAATCGGTGTCGGGGTAGGCGCAATGCCTGGCCTTGGTGCACCGGTGGCATCATTCCTGGCCTATGACCAGGCACTAAAGCGGTCGAAAAAACCGGCGGAGTTCGGCAAGGGCAGGCTCGAGGGAATCGCAGCTTCCGAATCTGCGAACAGCGCGGTTGTCGGAGCGAGCCTGATCCCGCTGTTCGTGTTGGGCATCCCGGGCAATCTGGCGGTGGCCATGCTTATGGGTGCGTTCATGATACACGGCATGATGCCAGGACCCCTGCTTTTTCAAGAGAATGCCCAGTTGATGTACGGCATATTCGGCAGTTTGGTGGTCGCGAGTGTCTTCCTGCTGGTCATTGGGCGCTTCGGCTTAAAACTATTCTGCAAGGCGGTTCAGATACCCGCTGTGATCCTGTATCCCGTCGTTATTTTCACCTGCATCATGGGCGCTTATCTGGGACAGTCCTCCATGTTCGATGTCGTCGTAGTCTTGGTGTTTGGGGTTATCGGATATTTCATGCGCAAGCTGGATTTTTCCTATGTCGCGTTTCTCATCGGATTCATTCTCGTCCCCGAATGGGAGCGGGCTCTGCAGCAGGTCGTCATCACATCGCAGTATGATCCTTACCTGTTCTTTACCCGCCCTGTGGCGATGATTCTTATGCTGCTTGCATTGTTCGTCGTGCTAAAGACATTCCGGGACAATATTCGGAGCAAGAACTACAAGGGCACCGAGGCCTAATTGAAGAACAGGCGCACATCAGAAGGCGCGCGTTATGACGACGGCTCTGTCGGAGCAAGAACTGGAGATGCGACAATGCTGCAATCGCCAAAGATATTGCTGGTTCCACTGGATGGCTCAAAAGGGGCCGAGGCAGCGGCCAGTTATGCCGCCGCGCTGGCAGCGAAGTTGGGCATTCCCATTCGTCTTCTGTTTGCATTTCCCAAGGATGCGCTCGAGGTATTCGGCCTACCGCCAGAGACCATGGGCGGCGAACAGTTGGAATCCTACTCCCCGGCGCATGTCGCTTCGATTTGCGACCAGCGCGCCAACCATGTCTTTGGCAGCGCACGTCGGCTGATCGGCGATTCTTCCGTTCAGATAGAGCAGGCGGTGCTTACCGGCGACCCGGCGACGGCTATACTGGATCACGCGGAAAAGGTGAATGCTCCGCTGATCATCATGGGCAGTCGCGGACTGTCGCGGTTCTCCGAGATGCTCATGGGCAGTGTGAGCCACCGCGTGCTGCATCACGCGAAGTGCCCGGTCACGATTGTTCACAGTGATGCGAGTTAGTACATGCGATGCCGAAACAGCCAGGCCGCCGCGCTCAGGCTGATCAGGCCGATCAGCGCCATCGGCCAGTACTGATCCACCAGCGCCGCATAGGACTGCCCCTCGAGGAACACCCCGCGCAGGATGACCAGGAAGTAGCGCAGCGGATTCAGCAGCGTGATCATCTGCACGGCCTGCGGCATGTTCGCGATCGGTGTCGCGAAACCGGACAGGATCACCGACGGCACCAGGAACAGAAACGCGCCGAGCAGGCCCTGCTGCTGGGTGATCGACAGCGACGAAATCATCAGCCCCACCCCGACCGCGGAACCCAGGAAGAGCACCATCCCGAGATAGAGCGCGCCGATGTCGCCGCGTAGCGGCACGCCGAAGCCGTAGATGGCGATGAATATGATCAGGCTGCCCTGCAGCAGGCCGATCAGCAATCCGGGAATGGATTTACCGATCAAGATCTCGACGGGGCGCAGCGGCGTCAACAGCAGTTGATCGAAGGTCCCGGCCTCGCGCTCGCGGGCTACCGACAGTGCGGTCACTACCAGGGTGACCACTAGGGTCAGCAGCCCGACGATTCCCGGTACGATGAACCAGCGCGACTCCAGGTTGGCGTTGTACCAGGACCGCGTCTCCAGCTTGACCGGCGGCTCCGGACCGGCGTGGCGCCTCGCCCAGGCCAGATTGAAATCGGTGACGATAGTGCGCACATAGTTCATCGCCAGCATCGCCGTGTTGGAGTTGCGCCCATCGAGGATCAGCTGCAGCGCACCGCTGTCGCCGCGCAGCACATCCCTGCTGAAGCCTGGACCGATGTGCAGTATCAGCAGCGCCTCACGGTTGTCGATCAGCGGCGCCACCTCGGCGTCATGTGTCAGCGTGGCGACCACCTCGAAATTGCGCGATCCCTGAAAGCGCGCGATCAGTTCCCGCGCCACCTGCCCCCGATCCTCGTCGTAGATCGCCACCGGCGCATGCTGCAGGTCGTAGGTGGCGGCAAAGCCGAAAACCAGCAGTTGCGCGATCGGCGGTCCGATCAATACGAAGCGGCTGCGCCGGTCGCGCACCAACGCGAGCAGCTCTTTTCGGGCGAGCGCCAGGATGTGCTGAAGCAAGGGCCTACTCCAGGCTCTTGCGTGCCTTGCGGCGCAGCACGGCGAACAGCAGCAGAAGCATCAACAGCAGCGCCGCGGCATTGAGCAGGACCACCTGCCAAACGTTACCGGCCAGGAACAGCGATTGCAGGATGGCAACGAAATAGCGTGCGGGCACGATATGCGTGATCACTTGGATAGGCGCCGGCATCGACCCGATATCAAAGATGAAGCCGGACAGGATGAAGGCAGGCAGAAAGGTGACCAGGATCGCAATCTGCCCGGCCACGAACTGATTTCGCGACACCGTGGAGATCAGCAGGCCCATCGCCAGCGCCACCAGCATGAAGATCGCAGACGCCGCCAGCAGCAGCCAGAATGAACCGCGCAATGGCACATCGAACTGCCACAGGGCCATCGCGACGCTGAGCAGCATGCCGCCCATGCCGAGCACGAAGTAGGGCATCACCTTCCCCAGCAACAGCTCGCGGATGCGGATAGGCGTGACCATCAGCGCCTCCATGGTGCCGCGTTCCCACTCGCGCGCCACGACCAGCGCGGTCAGCAGCGCGCCGATCAGGGTCATGATCACCGCTATCAGTCCCGGTACCAGAAAGTTGCGGCTGCGCAGCGCCGGGTTGAACCAGACACGCTGTTCCACAGCGACCGGCAGCGTCAGCTCCTGGCCGCGCGAGAGCGCGTAGGCCTGCAGCCAGCTCTGCCAGGCACCCTGCACATAGCCTGAGGTGAGGCGCGCCTGATTGGCGTCCACACCGTTCAGGATTACCCCGACAGGTGCATCGCCGCGCGCCAGCAATCGTTTGCTGAAATCGGCGCGCAGCCAGACGATGCCGTCTATTCGCCGCGCCGCAAGGTCGCGCTCGGCACTTTGAATGTCGGTGTAATAGCGCGGACTGAAATACTCCGATTGGGCGAACGCGGCGGCAAAGCTGCTGCTGTTGGCATCCGGTCGCTCCAATACTATGCCGAGGGGGATGTCGCGGGCATCCAGCGAGACGCCGTAACCGAACAGCAGCAACAGCACCACCGGCATCACGAAGGCGATGGCGATGCTCGACGGGTCGCGCAGAATCTGCAGACTCTCCTTGCGCACCATGCCCCTGAGGCGCATCCATGCCCCGCCCCGCGCGCTGTTCATGCGGCCGCCCCGGCGCCGGCCACGCGCTGTTGGATGAGGCCAATGAAGGCATCCTCCATGGTCGGATCCGGCAGATCGGCAGTCCGAAAGCGTGCCTTCATCTCAGCCGGGGTGCCCTGGGCCAGCGTCTCGCCTTCCGCCATGATCAGCAGGCGGTCACAGTAGTTGGCCTCGTCCATGAAGTGGGTGGTGACCAGCACCGTCACGCCGGACTCCGCCAACAGATTGATGCGCTGCCAGAACTCGCGCCGCGCCAACGGGTCGACCCCTGAGGTCGGTTCGTCGAGGAACAGGATGTCCGGTTCGTGCATCAGCGCTGCGGCCAGCGCCAGGCGCTGCTTGTAGCCGAGGGAAAGATCCCCGCTGGGCAGGTCGGCATAATCCGCCAGATCGAAGCCCTGCAACGCCCACTGGATACGCGACGCGCGACGCGCGCGCGGCAGGCTGTAGGCATTGGCAAAGAACTGCAGGTTCTGACGCACGCTGAGATGCACATACAGCGAGAAGCGCTGGGCCATATAGCCGATGCGCGCACGGGCCTGTGCCGCCGCACGGCGCAGGTCATGCCCGGCCACGCGCAGGCTGCCCTCCGAGGCGGGCAGCAGACCGCAGAGCATGCGAAAGGTGGTCGATTTGCCCGCTCCATTGGCGCCGAGCAGCCCAAATACCTCGCCCTGTCGGACCTCGAAGCTCACGCCCTTGACCGCATAGAAGGCACCGAATCGCCGTTTCACCTGCTGCACCGAGATCACCGCCTCGGCAGGGCCGGCGGCGGGGCGCCCTGCACTGCCGACCGGTGGGACGGTCGCATCAGCGGTCCTGGTGTGCGTGCTGCGCAGTCGGGCAACGAACGCGTCTTCGAACGTCGGCGCGACAGCCTGCAGCGCGAGTCCGGGCGCTGTCGCGGCCAGTGCGCTCATATCCGGCGGCGCCGCGCTGCGACTCACGATACGCACGCGTTCGCCCTCGATGATCGCATCGATCACGTCAGGCAGTTGTGCCACCAGCATCTGCAACTGCCGCTTGGGCAGGTCGGCGGTGAGGGTGTAACTGTGCCCGGCCAGCGGACCCTTGAACTCGGCAGGGGCGCCCTGGCCGAGCAGTCGGCCCTGATGCAGCAGGATCACCGCGTCGCAGCGCTCGGCCTCGTCGAGGTAGGCCGTGCTCAGCAGCACACTGGTGCCCTGCTCGCGCACCAGACGGTAGACAATGGACCACAGCTCGCGGCGCGATACCGGGTCGACACCGACCGTCGGCTCATCGAGCAACAGCAGGCGCGGTGGCGACAGCAGCGTGCAGGCCAGACCCAGCTTCTGTTTCATGCCACCGGACAGGCGGCCGGCGAGACGCGCAGTAAAGGGCGCGAGGCCGACCATGCCCAGCAGCTCGGTGTAGCGCGCTCGACGGAGTCGGTGGGGTACCCCCTGTAGATCGGCGTACAGCTCCAGGTTCTCCTGCACCCTAAGGTCTTCATACAGACCGAAGCGTTGCGGCATATAGCCTATTGCGGCCTGTACCGCCAGCGGGTCGCGGGCGACGTCGATGCCGAGCACGCTGAGTGTGCCGGCATCGGCGGTGATCAGGCCTGCGGCAAGGCGCATCAGCGTGGTCTTGCCCGCACCATCGGGCCCTATCAGGCCTGTGACCTGGCCATGGCCGATCTGCAGGCTGACATCGCGCAGCGCGGGGATCGCACGCGCTCCGACCTGGAATGTCTTGCTGATCCCGTCCAGCGCCAGCGCCGGCTGCCCCGCTTTCGCCTGCGGCATCACCTCAGGTTTTCCGGCAGGGTATCGCGCTGGAATCGCCCGACGCGGGCTGCTCCAGCGGCAGCGTCACCGTGGCGGGCATACCCAGACGCAGCTCGCCCTGCGGATCGCACACGAAAACCCGCGCCTGGTAGACCAGGCGGGTGCGCAGGTCCGGCGTCTCCACGTTTTTCGGCGTGAACTCGGCGGTCGGCGAAATGAAACCGACCCAGCCCTCGTAGACCTTGTTCGGGAAGCTGTCGGTGCTCACCTCGGCGCGCATCCCCGGCGCGATGCGCCCCAGCTTGGGCCCCGGTACGTAGACACGCACCCACAGAGGCTCGGTCAGGGCCAGGGTCAGCACCGGGGTCTGCGGCGCTGCCATGTCGCCCGGTTCCAGGATCCGGTCGCGTACGATGCCGGCGGCCGGGGCCAGTAG
>JBATKF010000408.1:0-1532 GCA_049669185.1 Sedimenticolaceae bacterium
GTCCTGTCGGCGTCATTCGTCGACGACAAGTTCGCCTGGTATGAGAACGATGGCGCCGCGTCCCCCACATTCACCGAACGGTTGGTGTCGCAGGATGGTGATGGACCGCGTTCAGTGGTGGCGGCCGACATCGATGGCGACGGTGATCTCGACGTCATCGGTGCCTCGCTGAACGATGACGAAGTGAGCGTCTTCGAGAATCCCGATGGTCAGATGGCGCCGCCGACCACTGCAGAGGACACGCCGCTCGTTTTCTCGACCGCCAACGGCAACTTGATCAGTGTCAGTGACGTCGACCTGGGGTCGAATGACATCAAGGTGCGCCTGGAGGCGACCAACGGGACGGTCACCCTTGCCGGGATAACGGGTCTGACACTGGATATCGGCAGCGGCACGAACGATGCCGTAGTGGAGTTTCGGGGAAGCCTTGCAGATGTCAACCTGGCATTGGACGGTCTCGCCTTCACACCCACGACAGATTTTTCAGGCATTGCGATTCTGCGCATACTCACCGATGACCAGGGGTTCATCGGCACGGGCGGTGCGCTGACCGATGACGACAGCATCAACATCACTGTTAGCCCAGCGAGTGATGCACCGGTCGCGCGGCCAGACGGCGTGCATTTGTCCTTCGACGGCGATGATATGGTCCGGATCGCAGACCATCCCAGCCTGCAGATGACGAACAATGTCACCATGGAGGCCTGGATCAATCCCGCAGTAGGGGGCACGGGATCTCAGCTTATCCTCAATAAGGAAGGTGAATACGAACTCGGCATCACCGCGGATACTGGTGAAATCAAGTTCGCGTTCGCGAATCAGGGTGCCCCGGATTTCTGGAGCTGGCACAACACGGGTCATTTTGTAACGGCGGGTGAGTGGACCCATGTGGCCGTGACCTATGACGGTGTGGCCGGGGAGGCCAGGACCTATATCAACGGTGTGCTGGTCGACACCTTCAGCCAGTCCGGTGCGCTGGGCGACGTCTATCCGACATTCAATGACCTGACCATCGGCGGCAGGGGCAACGATACGTTAGAGCGTTTCCAGGGGCTGATCGACGAGGTACGCGTCTGGAGCTCGACCCGGAGTCCGGCGGAGATCGCGTCGACCATGAACGGCCCGCTGACCGGCGGCGAGGTCTCATTGGTCGGCAACTGGCGCCTCGATGAGGCGGCCGGTAGCGCGGTCATCGATCAGTCGCCATTCGGCAACGACGGTGTCCTCGGCGGTGGCGAGGGGATTCCGGCAACACCGACCTACCAGGGCTATTTCACCGATCAAAACAGCGTGCTGAATGTGGCCGCCGGTAGCGGCGTACTGGCCAATGATTTCGATGGCGATCTCGACCCCCTGACGGTGACCAACCTCGATACCACCGGGATGCTGGGCAGCCTGGTCCTGAATACCGTCGACGGTAGCTTCTCGTACGACCCTGCCGGCGCCTTCGACTACCTGGATGTCGGTGAGCAGGCGACCGAGACCTTTACCTATACCGCCAATGACGGCTCGCAGGACTCAAACGTCGTTAC
>JBATKF010000409.1:0-20697 GCA_049669185.1 Sedimenticolaceae bacterium
GGAAGGACTCGGCCGCCTGTTCGACCAGCATGCCCAGGCCGTCGAGGGCACGCGCCGCGCCGTGCGCGCGGCCCCAGGTCACGAACGGCGTGGGTTCACTGCTGTATAGCATGTCATAGGTCCAGCCGCCTTCCGCCAGGCAATCGTCCGGGATCTCTGGAACTTTAGCCTCCAGACCGGCCGCCGTGCCATTGATGATCAAATCGAAACGCTGCCCGGACAGTTGGTCCAGGCCACAGCCGAGCACCGCGCCGGAGCCGGCCATGTCTTGGGCAAGTTCCAATGCCTTGAAAGCGGTGCGGTTGGCAATCACCAGTCGCTGCGGCTGGGCGTCGAGCAGCGGGGCGACGACGCCACGCACCGCGCCACCGGCCCCCAGCAGCAGAATCCGGGCGCCACTGAGCCTGAACAAGTGATTGCAACCCAGGTCGCGAACCAGGCCGACCCCATCGGTATTATCACCCAATAGGCCTCCGGCGCCGTGCAGCAGCGTATTGACGGCGCCGGCATCGCGGGCCCGCCGACTGAGCGAATCGGCCAGGCGATGCGCCCGCAGTTTGAACGGTACTGTGACGTTCAGTCCAGCGCCGCCGGCGGCGAAAAACCTCGCTACGTCGCCCTCGAATCCTTCCAGGTCACCGAGGATGCGCTCATAGCGGATGTCCTGCCGCGTCTGCCGGGCAAAAGCGGCATGGATCAGGGGCGACTTGGAGTGCTCGATCGGGTTTCCGATCACGGCATACAGGTCGGTCATCGTTAACGGCATCTGGCAATGGTCAGGGGGCGGTCATTTTACCCATGCTAGTTCAAGGTTTGCGCGACGCAGCCGAAACAACTGCCACCGAGCGTCCCTTTTCCAAAGAGAGACATCATGCGTCTGAGACACACACAGGGTGTGGCCAACCTCAAGGCCTTGTCATTTCCGGTCCTCCTGGCCTTGCTGAGCCCGGCGCTGGGCGCAGATTTACCCAAGTGCCTTTTTGTCTCCTCCTATCACCAGGGCTACGCATGGTCGGATGGCGTCGAGCGTGGACTTCGGCAGACCCTCGATGGCAAATGTCGACTTCGGCAGTTCGACATGGACACCAAGCGCAAGAAATCCCCGGCGGACAAGGAGGCGGCTGCGCTGCAGGCCAAGGCCCTGATCGAGTCGTGGCAGCCCGATGTAGTCATCACCGCGGACGACAATGCCGCCAAATACCTGATCCAGCCCCACTACAAAGAACATCCGCTGCCCTTTGTATTCTGCGGCGTGAACTGGACCGCCAAGGAATATGGCTTTCCCTACACGAACGTGACCGGCATGATCGAAGTGGCGCCGGTACAGGCCATGGTAGACGAGGCGCGAGCACTGGTGCCGGGCGCGAGTCGCGTCCTGTATGTCGGCGCCGACACCGCCACCGAGCGCAAGAACGCCGCGCGACTGCGCAAAGCGGCGGAGAAGCGCGACCTGATATTCGAACAACAGCTGGCTTCCAGCATGGCGGCTTGGATTGACGCCTACCACCAGGGCCAGACCTTCGACTTCATCATCATTGGCAGCAATGCCGGGATAAGCGACTGGGACGAGCAGCGCGCCATTGCGGCGATCCAGCCGATAACTCAACGCCTGACCGTGACAAGCCATGACTGGATGATGCCCGTCAGCATGCTCGGAATGACCAAGATACCCGAAGAACAGGGTGAATGGGCGGGACAGGTGGTGCTGCAGATCCTCGACGGCGCCGTCCCCAACAGTATTCCGGTGATCGCCAATCGCAAGTGGGACCTGTTCCTTAATCGTTCGCTGATCAGAGCGGCCGGTGTTGAACTGCCTGCCCAGCTTTCGAGCAAGGGAAAAGTCTACAACTGACAAGGCCATCATGCCGGTCGATCCCCTCCTCATTGAACGCCGCAAGGTAATCGCAGTCCTGGTTGGGGTGCTGGTGACCGTGGTTGCCCTCGCACTCGCCATACGCAACGATATCCGCGACGCCGATGCCGAATTTACTGCGCAGAACGGCGCGACAGAGAGGTTGCTGACCCGCCGTCTAGACAACCTCAACGCCTCTTTGCGCTCGTTGAGCGGTATGCACCATGCCATGACCCGCCTGTCGCAGCAGGAGCTGTCGGCCTTTGCCCAGGAAATCGCCGGCAGTCAGCCCTACGTGCGTGCAATCGTTCAGCTCCGGCTTGTGGACGATGCAGAACGGGGCGTCTACGAAGAACAGTTTCAAGAAAGCGGTTTTCCGAGCTTCGGGGTCGCCGCTAGCGATGGCAACGGCAACCTGACGCCAAGCCCCCGCAAGCCCCAGTATATGGCGTTGAACTTCGTCGAACCCCTGGATCCCGCGCTGGCACGCTATCTCGGTCTGGACTTTTATGCCGATCCAGAGCTCAAGGCGGCGCTGGATCGGGCCGCGCACTCGGGACATGCGGCAGGCGCCCCGTCACCGATGCTTGCGAAACAGAGCTTTTTGTTGATCAAGACCGTGTACAAGGGTTATTTCGTGCCGGACGCGGCGCAGGAGCGCCTCGCCCAGGTGGACGGGGCCTACGCACTGTTGATCGATTCATCTGCCTTCATGGCCGAGGTACTCAAGGAGTCGCCGATGCTCGGTCTGCGCTTGAGCACCTGGCACGGCGCGGCCGAGACAATGCTGTTCGAGAAGCCGGCCCCCTCACTCAGCGGCCCGATCGCGAAGTGGCTGCCGAAACACGTCGACGATGTCGAGATCCTCCTGGGACCGGTTCGTTTCAGTCTGGTCAGCGAGCGCGAGTTGGATGGCCGGATCTTTCGGCCGATGCGCTGGATCACCCTGGTCACTACCTTCGTTGGCCTGTATGTCGCCGGGGCCCTGGTGCTATTTACCCGTCTGCGTGCGGCCGAGGCGGCAAGCGAGGCCAAGGAGCAGCTTTTTCGAGAGAAAGAGCGGGCGCAAGTCACCCTGCAGTCGATCGGCGAGGCGGTGATCACGACCGATCCGAGTGGCATCGTCGATTTCGCAAATCCGGCAGCCGAGCAGTTAACCGGTTGGCGGGCCGCCGACGCCCGTGGGCGTCACCTCAACGAGATCTTTTCCTTGGTCTCAGAGACCAACGGCAACCCGCTGCCCGACCCGATCGCGCGCGCATTGCGCGACCACGACGAATCAGAGGCCGCAGCGATCATGATACGCAGTGACGGCGGGACCACAGCGGTGGTCGAGAACGCCGCCGCGATACGCGACAGCGAGGGACATTTTACCGGCGCTGCGCTGATCGTTCGCGATGTCAGTCGAGAACGCGATCTGCTGCGCGAGATGGCCTTTCAGGCCGCGCACGACCCCCTCACCCGCTTGATCAACCGGCGCCAGTTCGAGCGCGAGGTAGCGGCCGTGGTCGAAGACGCGATGTCTTCGAACACGTGCCATGCGTTGATGTACATCGACCTCGACCAGTTCAAGACCGTTAACGACAGCTGCGGCCATATCGGCGGCGACCAACTGCTCAAACAGGTGGCAAGCCATCTGGGTGACAGCATCCGACGGCTCGATCGACTGGCCCGCCTGGGCGGCGATGAGTTCGGCGTACTGCTCCGTGACTGCTCGATCGACAAGGCGCTCGAGGTGGCCGAGGGCCTGCGCCGCGAGGTCAAGGACCTGCGACTTCGCTGGGAAGACAAGAGCTTCCGCGTCAGTCTGAGCGTCGGCCTGGTGGCCATCGACGAGCACAGCGGCAGCCTCGAAGAAGTGTTGCGCGCGGCCGACGCTGCCTGCTATGTCGCCAAGGACCAGGGACGCAATCGGGTTCACTTCTACCAGCCCGACGACGAAATGCTGGCGCGGCGCAGCAGCGATATGCAGTGGCTGCAGCTACTGCGCGAGGCCATCGATCATGATGGCCTCGTTCTATACGGGCAGACGATCTCTCCGCTGCATCAAGACAGCCCACATCCGGCAATGTGTGAGCTCCTGGTAAGGATGTTGGACGCAAAGGGCCGCATCGTACCGCCGATGACCTTCATTCCGGCCGCCGAACGCTTCAACATGATGTTCGACCTCGACCTATGGGTGATCGGATCGGCATTCCGTCAGTTGTCTGAGCTGTGGGCCAGGCATCCACAAGACCCGCGAATCTTTACCATCAACCTGTCCGGTCAGTCACTCGATCATCCGGATCTCGAACACAAGATTCGCCAGCTTGAGCAGCAGTACTCGATCGACCCGCATCGGATCTGTTTCGAGATCACAGAGACCAGTGTGATCGCGAACATGGATCAAGCGCTCGGGCTGATGGACGGCCTGCGACAACGTGGCTTTCTATTCGCACTGGATGATTTTGGCACCGGTTTGAGTTCTTTCGCCTATCTCAAGAAACTGCCGGTAGATTATTTGAAGATCGACGGCGAGTTTGTGCGCGATATACTGCAGGACCCGATCGACAAGGCGATGGTGGATACCATCCAGCGCATCAGCGGCGTTCTGCGAATGACCACGATCGCCGAGGCAATCGAGGATGCGGATACCTGCCAGTTGCTCACCTCGATGGGCATTGACTATGGTCAGGGCTACTATCTCTCAAGGCCCGGCCCGCTCGCGCTGGAACCGGCGGCATCGAAGGTGATAACGCTGCGCCCCAATCAATCCAAGCGTTCCGTCTGACGTCTGCTGTCGATCATGCGTCATTCAGCCACTGCGCAGCGCGTATGGCGAAGTAGGTCAGGATGCCGTCGGCGCCGGCTCGCTTAATACACAGGAGCGATTCCATCACGACCGCCTTTTCATCGAGCCAGCCGTTTTGCGCGGCCGCCATGTGCATCGCATACTCCCCACTGACCTGATAGGCGAAGGTCGGCACGCCGAACTGGTCTTTGACTCGGCGGACGATATCCAGATACGGCATGCCCGGCTTCACCATCACCATGTCGGCGCCCTCCTGCAGATCCAGCGCCACCTCCCTGAGCGCCTCGTCGCTGTTGGCGGGATCCTGCTGATAGGTGTACTTGTTGCCCGCACCGAGATTGGCCGCCGAACCAACGGCGTCCCGAAAGGGACCGTAATAGCTACTGGCGTACTTGGCCGAGTAGGCCAGGATGCGGGTATGAATGTGCCCTTCTGACTCGAGCGCGTCGCGAATATCACCGATACGCCCATCCATCATGTCGGATGGCGCGACCACGTCGGCCCCCGCCTTGGCATGCGACAGCGCCTGCTTGACCAGTACCTCGACGGTCTCGTCGTTCATCACGTATCCCGCATCGTCGATAAGTCCGTCCTGACCATGTGTCGTGAACGGATCCAGCGCGACATCGGTGATCACCCCCAGCTCGGGCAGCGCCTCCTTGACCGCACGCACCGCACGCTGCGCCAACCCCTCGGGGTTGAAGGCCTCGGCGGCGTCCTCGCTCTTGGCACTGCTTGGGGTCACGGGAAACAGGGCCAGGGCCGGAATGCCGAGATCAAAGGCCGCCTTGGCCTCCGCGACCAGCAGATCGATGCTCAGGCGTTCGACACCCGGCATGGAGGCCACCGCCTCGCGCTGCCCCGTGCCCTCCAGGACGAACACCGGATAGATGAAATCGTCCGGGGTGAGATGCGACTCGCGCATGAGGCGGCGAGAGAACGCGTCGCGGCGCATGCGCCGCATGCGGGTGAGGGGATAGCCGGCGAAGGCCTGGGTATCGTTGCTCATGTTGCGGTACCGATTGCGACTCAGAGCGCCTACTTTAGCATTGGCGCTCAGTCGGAGTCGGGGCCGCGCAACAGCCTGCGCACCTCTGCGGCATGCCGACGGCTGACCTCCACGGCTTCATCACTGCCATGCAGCACGAGCATCAGTCGTCCCGAGCTATCCTTGCGCAGCGCACGCACGCTGCTCGGGCTGACCAGGGCATTACGGTGCACGCGCATGAACATACCGGGGCAGCGTTCTTCGATCGCGCGCAGGGACTCTTCGCTCAGTGACATGCCGTCCGCGTGCCAGACCTCGACGTACTTGCTGTCAGCGCGCAGAAACACGATCTCACTGACCGGAATTCTCAATACCCCACCGCGATAACTGGCGTTCAGATAGGCCGTCTCCGCGGTCAGTATCGCGGCCTGCTCGCGACTCAGCGCCCGCGCCTTGTCGAGCGCCCTCAGTAGGCGGTCCGGACGAACCGGCTTCAGCAGGTAGTCGATGGCATTCGCCTCGAAGGCCGCCAACGCATGTTCGTCATAAGCGGTGACAAAGATCACCGCGGGCGGGTGCGGGCGACCGCTCAAGGACAGCGCGGTCTGGAGGCCATCCATGCCGGGCATGCGAATATCCAGCAGCACCAGATCGACAGGCTGTTGCTCACAACAGTTCAGGACCTCTGCCCCATTGGTCACTTGCGCAACCAATTCGTATCCAGAAACATCCGTCAGCAGAGCGGCCAGGCGGGCACGGGCCGGGGCCTCGTCGTCGGCGATCAATACCCTCATGACGTCTCCAGCGGAAAATGCACCCGTACTTGATAGCACCCATCGACCAGACCCACCACCATGCCGGCCTGGTCAGCAAACGCGGCGTCGAGCCGCTCGCGGACATTCTGCTGCGCCATCTGGTGTCCACGGCGCACGGAAACTGACGCCCTCTCCGGCAGCGTGTTGCGAATGGCGAGACTGACTATGCCATTGCGCGAACGCCCGCTGATCGTGATGTCGCCGCCGCCGGTAGCCGGTTCTACACCGTGATAAACAGCATTCTCCAGCAGCGGCTGCAGAAGCAGGCCTGGTAGGCGCGCCTCCCCGGGCAGGCCGTCGATGTCCCAGCTTACGCGCAGGCGCTCACCCAGGCGTTGCCTCTCGATCCGCAGATAACCACGGGCCAGTTCGATCTCGTTGTGCAGATTCGACAAGCGTTCGGCATCCGACAAGGTCGCACGAAACAGATCCGACAGATCTTGCACGACCTGCTCCGCCAGATCCGCATCGACCCGGGTGAGGCTTGCAATGGTGTTCATGCTATTGAACAGAAAGTGTGGCCGAATACGCGCCTGCAGCGCCTGCAGGCGGGCCTGCGACTCGGCGAGCTCGCGCTGGCGCTCGCGATGCTGCTCGTACAGGTAGCGCAGCAATACCGCACCGACGATACCGGCGATCGCCAGATGGTGCCACAGGACCGGCGGCGTCGGCGATACGGCGGACAGGCCAAGCAGCTGCGCCGCGAAGAACACAATTGCGGTCACCGTCAGGATCAACGCCCAGGCGACGCTGCCGGCGGCGGCGTGCGACAGTCGGCCAAGCGGTATGCGCAATGTGCAATACGAGGCCGCGACGCTCAAGGCCACCCATTGAATATACAAAGACCGTTGGCTGAGCTCGTTCCAGAACTGGTCAGGGCCGGGAAAGGCCCCCAGCGTAAGCACAATCGCCAACAGCTCGGCGCTCACCACCACTGCAAACACCATGCGGATTGCACAAAAGTTCGGCAGAAAGGCGCGCGGTTGGCGGTCAGTCATGGCGGCCAGTATAAGAAAGGCGCAATCGCCCGCCTCGCTGAATCCGGTGCTTAGCGAATATAATCATGACTCACGTCTACCGGGTGCCTGTTCGATGTCCGAGAAAAAACTCTGGGCCGGTCGCTTCACCGAACCGACCGACGCCTTCGTCGAGGCATTCACCGCCTCGGTTGAGTTCGACCAACGCCTCGCGCCGTATGACATCCAGGGCTCGATCGCGCACGCCAGGATGCTCGCTCGCCAGGGGATAGTCACTCAGCAGGAGCGTGACAGCATCATTCAGGGCCTACAAAAGATCCTGGCGCGCATAGAAGCCGGCGACTTCCAATGGTCGATTGCGCTCGAAGACGTCCATATGAACATCGAAGCGGCGCTTACGGAAGATATCGGCATCGCCGGCAAAAAACTTCATACCGGACGCTCGCGCAATGACCAGGTGGCGACCGACGTGCGCCTTTGGTTGCGCGCCGAGCTGGTTGAGATCGGCACAGCGATTCGCCGCCTGCAGCTTGCCCTGCTAGATCTTGCAGAACGCGAGGCCGATACGATACTGCCGGGTTTCACCCACCTTCAGACTGCGCAGCCCATCACCTTCGGCCATCACATGCTGGCCTGGTTCGAGATGCTCGAGCGTGATCATGAACGTATGCGCGATTGTGCCGGCCGCGTCAATGTGATGCCGCTCGGCGCGGCGGCGCTTGCCGGTACTACCTACCCCATCGACCGTCACTACACGGCCGAGCTCCTGGCTTTCGATCGACCGGCGGAGAATTCGCTCGATGCCGTGTCCGACCGTGACTTCGCTATCGAGTTTGCAGCCGCAGCGAGCATCCTCATGATGCATCTGTCGCGCATGAGCGAAGAGCTGATTCTCTGGTCATCTGCGCAATTTCAGTTCATCACCCTTGCGGACAGCTTCTGTACTGGCTCCTCGATCATGCCGCAAAAGAAGAATCCGGATGTGCCCGAACTCATCCGCGGCAAGTCCGGCCGTATCTTCGGGCACCTGATCGCCCTGCTGACCTTGATGAAGTCACAACCGCTCGCCTACAACAAAGACAATCAGGAAGACAAGGAACCGCTGTTCGATACCGTCGACAATCTCAGGGGGTCGCTCAAGGTATTCGCCGAAATGCTTCCGAGCCTGCAATGTAACCGGGAGGCCATGCGCCGGGCCGCACTGAAAGGCTTTGCTACAGCGACCGATCTGGCCGACTACCTGGTAAGGAAGGGTCTGCCTTTCCGCGATGCGCACGAGGTCGTTGGTAAGGCCGTGGCATATTGCGTGGAGCAGGACTGCGATCTTTCCGATCTTTCGTTGGATGACCTGGTCGGATTCGCCGGTGCGATCGAGGATGACGTCTTCGAATGTCTGACGCTGGAAGGCTCGGTCGCGGCACGCAATCACATCGGCGGGACTGCACCGGCCCAAGTGCGGGCCGCGGTGATACGTGCGCGTGCCCGACTCGCCTGATTAACCTGTCAAGATTCCGTCCTATCCTGCCGCTACCCTGAGCATGATCGAATCCGGCCGGACGCCCGGCTGGACTCGCACACCGACAAGGGGCCGCGCGTGCACACGACTTTCGAGCCGTTCTTGCGATCGTTGTATACCAGGGAACTTCTGTCCGACACAGCGGGCGCCCTGCGCCAAACAGACGATATCACCGCACGGCATGGCCTCCTGCAAAGCGGCGGTGCCGATTTCAAGGCCGAGGGGATCACCCGACCCACGGCGGCATAGTGTGACGGCATGAACTTCCCCGGATTCCGTGCGGGCAGCACCACGATTCTGGTCGCCGGCCTGCTCTTGAGTATCTATCTCGCCGCGCTGATTGGCCTGGGCAATGTCGGCCAGGTGCATTTGCGCGAGGCCGTCGCCGCGCAGGCACAGCGCAGCATCGAAGAGCAGGCCTCGGCAGTAGCGGATTTTCTCAATGCCGGGCGCGAGGCTCTACTCGAGTTGGCCGACAGCGAATCGGCCCAGGCGGTTTTTGTCGTTGACGACCCCGACTCACTGGGACGCCAGGAACCAGATGCCGATCTTGCGGCGCTCTTGCTGGCGCTAGAGCAGGCGGTAGCGAACCAAGTGATCGATGAGCGGCCGGTGTTCGATCGTATTGCCTGCGTCTTAGACAACGGAGACCTGCTGCATAAGGTCGGCGAAGGTTCACATTCCACCGCCGACCAGACCTACTCGGTGCACAGAGTTCCGCGGCTCGACCCGCTTGTCGTGGCAGGGGGAACGCGCGGCACCGTGCTGACCATCACCGTGCCTGTGATCGTAAACGGCCAGCCGGGCGGTTATCTGTCGGGCGACATCGATACAAGAGGTCTGCTGCACAAGCTCTCGGGCCTCCCGGCCTGGGCCTCGCAGTTTGGCCACACGGCATTGCTTGGCCCGGGTGATGAGCTTGTCGCCGGCAGTGATTCGCATGACTGGAACAACTGGCGCGCGGTCGCTAGCGATCGCGGCCACCGGTTGCAACTGGCCGATATTGGAGATACCGGGCTTCGCATCGTCCGCATCGACGCCGGCGACGATCCACGCAGCTTCATCGCCTCACCGCTGTTTCTCGTGGCCCTGGCGTTGGTATCGCTACCGATGCTGGGCGGTGTGACCTTCCTGCTCGCTCTCAATAACCGCTATCAGGCGCTGCAAACGCGATTCGACGCCCTTGCCCAGCAGCATGGCCTATTGCATCAACAGAACGAGCGTCTACAGCGTGAGATCGACAAACGCGTGGAATCGGAACAGAAGTTGGCCCATCAGGCGAATTATGACCAGCTTACCGGGCTGCCGAACCGCAGTCTGGCGATGGACCGGCTGTCCCAGGCGATCAAATGGGCCAAGCGCGAGGGAGGCAGCGTCATTACGCTGTTCGTCGACCTGGACCGATTCAAACACGTGAACGATTCTCTAGGTCACGCAGCCGGCGACGAACTGCTGCGCGACGCCGCGCAGCGCCTGCAAGCTCGGATGCGCGATAGTGACACCGTCTCCCGGCTAGGGGGCGATGAATTCCTTGTGATCTGCCCCGAGACACCCGGCAGCCCCGATTGGGAGCAGTGTGCCGAGCAGCTGCTGCAGGCCATGTCGGAACCCTTCTACGTCCATGACCACGAGTTCTTCGTCGGTGCGAGCATCGGCGTAGCGACTTATCCAAAGGGCGGCAAGGAACCGCAGATGCTGGTCAAGAATGCGGACATCGCGATGTATGCAGCGAAAGAAATGGGCCGCAATCGTTGTTGCCATTACGACCCCTCTATGGATGCCGCCGCACTCGAGGGCATGCGGATCGAGCGAAACCTTCGCTCAGCCCTGAGAAAACAGGAATTCCGGCTCGCCTTCCAGCCGATTGTCGACCTAAGCTCCGGCAGGACCGTGGCCGTCGAGGCGCTGCTCCGCTGGAAGAACGCAGAACTCGGCGAGGTGCCTGCAGACAAGTTCATCCCGATCGCCGAAGAGTGTGGCCTGATCCACGACATTGGCGAGTGGGTGCTCATCGAGGCCTGCCGGGTAGTGAGTGAACTGCAGCCGGACCACGACTTCCGCGTTGCCATCAATCTTTCGTCGCGCCAGTTCAGTCATCCGAGCCATCTGCTCGACTGTGTGTTGCTGGCGCTGCGCAGATCAGGCCTGATGCCGAATCAGCTTGAACTCGAGATCACCGAGGCGATCCTGATCGACGACCGCGCAGAGATCGCCAAATTGATCGATCAACTCGATCGCATCGGCGTGCGGCTGTCGCTGGACGACTTCGGCACTGGCTATTCGGCATTAAACTATCTGCAGCGCTTCCCGTTCGACGCATTGAAGATCGATCGCAGCTTCACCAAACAGTTGCCCGATAGCGATGCCAATGCCTCTCTGATCCGGGCAATCATCGCCATGGCGCATGCGCTCGGTCTGGAGGTCATCGCCGAGGGCATCGAGCGGCGCGAACAGGCGGGTTTTCTGCTCGTCTATCACTGCGAACTCGGCCAGGGTCACCTGTACAGCGAGCCCATGTCGGCCGAGCAGCTGCGCCTGCACTTGATCGACCCGCAGGCGATCTCAGCCTGACGGCCAGGCCCACGGGCGCTTGGCCTGCAGCGGCAAAAGTGTTGTGATGTCAAGCCAGCACAACCAGCCGAACTCAGCGCCATGTCGAGAGACCATCTGGACGATCTAAACGCAAAGCTGCTCGCGTTCGCCAAGGAGCGCGACTGGGAGCAATTCCACTCACCGAAGAATTTGAGCATGGCCCTGGCTGGCGAGGCCGGTGAGCTGCTCGAGCACTTTCAGTGGCTGAGCGAACAACAGAGCGAACACCTGGACGCTGCCAAGAAAGACCAGGTGGCCCTCGAAATGGCCGACATCCTGATCTATCTCATCCGCCTGGCGCAGCGTCTGGACATCGATGTCGTCGATGCGGCCTACCGCAAGATGGCAATCAACCAGGCGCGCTATCCCACCGCACGCGTGCGCGGCGATGCGCGCCGGGCCGAAGAGTATGGTGATTGACCGGCGCCGGAGACCGTCTTACCGCCGCCACCGTTTTGCTACCCGCGCTGCGGACCTCGCAGCAGGCGCGTGGCACGGCGTGAAAGTCCACTCAGGTGATGCCGCCAGGCGCGGTTGCGTGGCCGGGAGGGTGTGATCGCGCACATCGCTCCCAGCTGGCCTCCAACCAGAAGCGCCTCGGGAACCTGCTGGCGGATCGCCTGTGCGACGCGTCCGACCAGCCCCGGCTCAGCCGAGACACTGACCCACAAAACATTGATGGCATAGTTGACATCAGCGAACGCAACCTGGTCGCCGTAGGATTCACAGACTTCACGGATCAATGCCGTCACGCGTTGGCGCCCCTGCGGCGGCCGCGTGCCGAGCCCGGGAATGAGCATCATGAAATCGGCAAAACTGCGGCCGTCGTCCGCGCGCGTGGGCACTAGGCGCCATAAGGGTTCGGCCGGGCCCAGGCCGGGCCCAGATCGTAACGCCTGTGCGGCCGCTGGATCGTCTTTCATGATTCCCAATCGTAGCAGCCTGCGGGACTTAAAACTGTCTGGCTGCAGATCCCTGATCAGGGGCCAAGTCCGACAGGCTGGCCTGATTTGACCCATTCCAGCGAACTCTCGGCTAAAGATCGCGCCCGGTCAGCCGAACTAAAAGCTACCTGGAAGCAAACGACTGCGCGGCCACACTTCGGGGAGCCAATTGAAGTGAGCGATATCCAAGCTATTGACCAGCACCTGCTGCAAGATACCGAATTCGGCATTTTGCTGCTTGACCAGGACGACCGTATCGTCTGGCTAAACCGCGCCATGGCAGAAATTCTGTCCGCATCGCCGGAGACGCTGCTCGGCAAGCGCCGCGTGCAGCTGAGCGAAGCCGCCCAGCAGATGCTGTCGACAGAGCCCAAGCTCTTCCAGGACAGCGAACATGCGCGTTGGGTGACACGTGCGGTGCAGCGCGCCCCTTCAGGCGAGCGCCTGCTGATCGTTCAGGACGTCACCGCACCGGAGCAGCTGGCCGAGGAGAATGCCCGTCTGCGTCAGCAGGTTGAAGACCTGCAGCTGACCGATGAACTCACCGGGATGTCGAACAAGCGTGCCATCAGCCAGGCCCTGGATCTGCACGTGTCACGCAGCCGCCGCTACCAGAATCCCCTGAGTACGGTGCTGGTGCACGTCGATACCAACGAGCTGGGCAGCGTGCAGCCGCTATCCAGCGACCCGATAATACTCGCCGTCTCGCGATTTCTGCGCGACCGCCTGCGCTGGGTCGATCAGATCGCACGCTGGGAGGATAAGCTGTTCCTGCTGGTATTGCCGGAGACGGCCGAGCTAGACGCGCGCGGGCTGCTGGAAAAAATTCGTGCTGAGCAGGATGCCCTGGAGCTGCCAGGACCGTACAGGGATCTGCGACCACGCTTGTTATTCGGCCTCGGCTGCTGGCACAAGGGCGACGATATGCGCACGCTGCTACGCAGGACCCTGGACGACCTGCGGGAAAATAGCGGCGCCTGAAAGTTGTTTCCAAGGCCATGAGCGAACCGGCGATCGACGCTGACGGTGGTTTGGGCCGCAAGCAGCTAAAACGGATCATCGGCCGGTTCCTTGCCCTTGGTGATCAGCGTTTGCTGCGCATCCGTGCCACCCTGACCCATGAGCAACGCAGCTTCTTTGATTTGCTGCCATTGCTGTGGCATGTCAACCATCCGATGCTGCCCGGATTCGTCTCCACGGACACGCCCGCCGGGGTGATCGGCTATCGCCCGGAGCGTGAACAGGTGCTGCTCGCGCGGCGCTATGCCCGTGGCTTCAAGGACGACAGGCGACAACAACGCGATTATCCGATTCTCGGTCTCTACCTGATGGGCAGCATGGGCAGCCTGGGGCAGACCGCCGGGAGCGATCTCGATTTCTGGTTATGCCACCGCGGCAACATCCATACCGCAGGGCGCGACGCTCTGCGAATGAAGGCGCACCTGCTCGAAGAGCGTGCCGCCGAGGTCGGTCTGCATGCGCATTTCTTCCTGATGCATGCGGAGTCCTTTCGAGACGGCGCCGTAGAGCAGCTGTCGAAGGAGAGCAGTGGCCACACGCAGCACACCCTGTTGCTCGAGGAATTCTATCGCACAGGGATACTGCTGGCGGGCAACCCACTGCTGTGGTGGGCGGTGCCGCCCGAGCGCGAGGACGATTACAGTCGCTACACGGGGCAGTTAATTACCAAGCGTTTTGTCCACCCTGATCAATGGCTCGATTTCGGCGGCCTGCAGGGCCTGCCGGCCGAGGAGTTCTTCGGTGTGGCCCACTGGCAGTTGTTCAAGGGCATCGATGCACCCTACAAATCGCTGCTGAAACTGATGCTGCTCGAGGCCTACGCGGCCGAGTATCCGCGGGTCGACTGGTTGTGCCTGCGAACCAAGCGCGCGGTCTATCAGGGAGGAGAACTCGATGCAGACGCCGTCGACCCCTACCTGCTGATCCTGGAACGCATTACCGAATACTTTAGTGCGCGCAACGAGCCCGAGCGCCTCCAGCTCGCGAGGCGCGCCTTCTATTTCAAGACCGGTCAATCTGTGCAGCGCCTGAGCGGCCGCGGCGACTGGCGCACCCAGCAGATGCGCCGACAGTGCACAAAATGGGGATGGCGTGAGACCGAGATTGCCCGGCTGGACACCCGCCCGGTGTGGAAGCTCGAACGCGTCGCCGAGGAGCGCAACGCGCTGGTCTCAGAGCTGTCACGCAGCTATCGTCTACTGACAGACTTCGCCCGCGAACAGGGCGCGACGTCACCCTTGGACACCCGCGAGCTCGCCCTGCTGGGCCGCAAACTCTATGCCGCTCTGGACAAACGGCCGGGCAAGATCGACCGGGTCAATCCAGGGATTTCGCGCGACCTCTCCGAGCGCACCCTGTGGATTCGGCGCGTCAATGACAGACCGGTGCGCTGGCAGCTCTTCGTTCAGCCGCCCGAGTCCATGCCGCAGGCGCCGCTGAAGACCAGTATCAGCCTGGTCGAGATCCTGACCTGGTTGCACCTCAACGGCATATGCGACCGCAGCACGCAAATGCACTATGTGCCCAAACAGCCCGGCTATGGTGAGCCAGAGCCGGACAAGATCCTCAGGACCCTGCGCAAACGCGTGCGCCGCGGCATCGCGACAGATGGCAGTCTCGAGGCCTACGCTGAAATGGCCTACGGAAGGCAGTCGCTCTGGTTCGTCAACGTCGACCAGAATCCGCTCGCCGCGCTCGCCGACGCCGGCTATCAGCTGATCAGCGCACGGGTCGATGCGCTCAGTTTCGGGGCCGCACATGAGTGTCTGGTCGCCAATATCGAGCATCTGTATACGACCAGCTGGGGAGAGGTCCGCATCGAACGTCATCCCGAGGGCAGTGAGGGGCTGCTGAACTGTCTGTGCCGCTATCTGGATCTGTTTTCGCCACACCAGCGATCTCCCGGTCCGATGTATGCGTACAGCTTTTCGTCGACACGCGGCAGTGCCATCGCGAATCGGGTGCTGAGGCTGGCGCAATCGGTCAGTGACACCTTTCATCGGCTTGGTTCTAACGCCCGCTATCTGCTGCGCATCGCGGATCACTTTTTTCAAATTCATCGCCCAGGGGACCACTATGCCTGGGCACCGATCGGTGAACTCGAGGATCTCGAGAGTCATCTGGCCGAGTCGACGGCGAACTTTGTGCCGACCCGGATCGATCGTATGAGCATGCAAGGCTCACCGCTGCCCACATTGATGGTGCGCAACGAGCCGGATGTGATCCAGATCTTTTACCAGGTACGCGAACGCGGCGTCGAACTGTATGTATTCGATGAAGAGGGCGCGGTGTTCGTGCAGTGGGTAGCCGGCGCCGATGAATTCCACCTACTGATCCAACAGCAACGATTCCTGGACTCCTTCGCCAGCCGGCGCGTTCTCAACACGCTGGACGACGCGAAAGCACGCCCACCCGAGTTCGCGCGAATCGCCCCCCAGGGGGCGTATGATTGGCAAGTTACGATGATCAAGGTCCCGCGCACGCGCATCACCGATCACACCGAGCTCACGTTGGCGGTGAGTCCCGGTGCCCGCCTCCAGGAGGGCTTTCGCCTGCAGCTCGGAAATCACGAGTTTGACTCCTTGCTACTCGGCGATGACCTTTATTCGGAGGTGGTCGCGCATCTGCGCCGACTGCGCCATAGCGCCGATGACTATCCTGTGTACCTGACCGGTGTGCTCAGCAGCGAAGGCGACAGCGGCGGGCCCTGTTCCTTGATCGATCTGTTGCGTCTGAAACGACAGGTCGAGCAGCGCCTCGCCGAGGCCATGCGCTAAACGAGCCTCTGGCGCGCGTCGTCTTCAGGCTTCTAAGGGTCACGCTGGGCCGCCGAGCGGCACAGGTTTATACTCCGACGCTTTAACTTGCGCGGAGATCCGCATGACTCGATGCCTCATTGCACTTTGCGGTGTGCTCGCGCTGCTGTCGATCCTCGGCTGTGGCAACAAGGGCCCTCTATATCTGCCGCGTGGTGATGCCGGGACCGAATCACCGCAGATGACACCTTAAAACTAGCCCGCATGGACCACTTTCATTACCAAGACGGCGAGCTGTATGCCGAAGACGTCCCGTTGCGGGTCATCGCAGAACGTTACGGCACGCCATGCTATGTCTACTCGCGGGCCACCCTCGAGCGCCACTGGCGCGCCTTTGATCAGGCCTTCGACCAGCATCCACACCTGGTCTGTTTTGCGGTCAAGGCAAACTCCAATCTTGGGGTACTCAACACCCTCGCTCGCCTCGGCTCCGGTTTCGATATTGTCTCCCTGGGAGAGCTGGAACGCGTGCTGGCGGCCGGTGGAGATCCGGACAGGGTCGTGTTTTCCGGCGTCGGCAAACGCGCCGCAGAGATGCGTCGCGCACTGGAGGTCGGGATTCGCTGCTTTAATGTCGAATCGGCCGCCGAACTCGACCGCCTGAATGGCGTGGCGGGCGACCTGGGCAAGGTCGCGCCCGTCGCACTGCGCGTGAATCCCGACGTCGATGCAGAGACCCACCCCTACATTTCCACCGGTCTCAAGGAGAACAAATTTGGCATCGCCGTGGATGACGCAGCGGCGTTATATCGGCAGGCGCAAGATGCGCCCCATCTCGCGGTATCCGGCGTCGACTGCCACATCGGCTCGCAGCTTACCCGGCTGGCGCCCTTCATGGACGCACTGGAGCGCGTGCTGGCGCTGGTCACGCGGCTGGCCGACGACGGCATCAAGATAGACCACCTCGATCTCGGTGGTGGCCTGGGCGTCCGATATGACGACGAGAATCCACCCGAACCGGCCGCCTACGCGAACGCCATGCTAGACCGCCTGCGCGACGTGCCCTATGAGATCCTCATCGAGCCGGGGCGGGCAATCGCCGCCAACGCCGGGATTCTTCTGACTCGGGTGGAGTACCTCAAACACGGCGAGGCCAAAGATTTTGCGGTCATCGATGCGGCCATGAACGACCTCATCCGGCCGGCGCTGTACCAGGCCTGGCAGGCGATCGTCACTGTGGACGAGCGTCCCAACGGGGCCGACGGCACCTATGACATCGTCGGTCCGATCTGCGAAACCGGCGATTTTCTGGGTAAACAGCGCCGCCTGACGCTCGCGCAAGACAGCCTGCTGGCCATCCGCTCGTCCGGCGCCTATGGATTCACCATGTCGTCGAACTACAACAGCCGTCCGCGCGCCGCCGAGGTAATGGTCGACGGTGACCGGCTGCATCTGGTGCGCCGCCGCGAGACCCTGAGCGAACTGTTCGCCGGCGAGTCTGTACTTCCAGACTAAGATCCCTATGCAGCGCATCCCGGAACCCGAAGAACTCATGAACGATTCGGCGCAGGCGAAGGCCTATGCGGACGCCGATTTTTCCGAGGCCAATCAGTTGTTCGTCGAGCTGCTCGAGCGCCTGACACAGGCTGGGAGCCTAAAGGGTCGCCTGCTGGATCTCGGCTGCGGGCCCGGGGATATCCCGTTGATGCTCGTCCGCCGGCATCCGCAGCTGACCATCGATGCCGTGGATGGGGCACCGGCGATGCTGGACCTCGCACGCCAAAAACTCGCTGCGCATCCCGACGAGGAGCCGCGCATCAGGTTGATGTGCGAGCATCTGCCCTGCCCAGGATTAAAGGCGCAGGGGTATGACCTGGTCGCCTCCAACAGTCTGTTGCATCACCTCGCTGACCCCGATGTCCTGTGGCAGACGGTAGCAAGCTGCGCCCGACCGAGCGCCGATATCCTGGTCATGGACCTGGCACGCCCAGACTCCACAAATGCGGTCGATGCACTGGTCGAGCGCTACGCAGACGATGCGCCGCCTGTGCTGCGCCGTGACTTCCGCAACTCCCTGTTCGCGTCCTATACCCCGACCGAGGTCGAGGACCAATTGCAGCGGGCCGGGCTCAATTGGCTGGCGGTGACGCAAGTAAGCGACCGCCACCTGGCTATCGCCGGCAAAATGCCCTCTTGATCCTGCTTCGCCGGATTAGCATGGCCTGCTATGCTGCGCGGCATGATGATCGAATTCACCAAGATGCACGGACTGGGTAACGACTTTGTCGTGTTCGACGCAATCAGCCAAAAGGTCGTGCTCGACGAGACGCAGGTGCGCGCCATCGCTAATCGGCGCTTCGGTATCGGCTGCGATCAGATTCTACTGGTTGAAACACCGCGTCATGCGGATACCGAGTTTTACTATCGGATCTTCAATGCCGATGGTGGTGAAGTCGAGCAGTGCGGGAATGGCGCTCGCTGTTTCGCGCGCTACGTGTTTGACAAGGGATTGACGCGCAGTCGCGAGATCCCGGTCGGTACCGCGGCCGGCAACATACGCCTGTTAATCGAGGATGACGGCCAGGTGCGGGTGAACATGGGTCCGCCGCATCTGCGTCCTGATGAGATCCCTTTCGAGGCCGCAACACAGGCGGTTGTCTATCCGCTGGAGGTCGATGGCGAAATCCTCGAGATCGGCGCCCTATCGATGGGTAATCCACATGCGGTCCTGATCGTCGAGGATGCGGCCAACACTGCCGTGGATAGGCTCGGACCGCTGATCCAGAGGCACAGCCGATTTCCCCGACACGCGAATGTTGGCTTCATGACGATTCGTGAGCGCAATGTCATCGATCTCCGGGTCTACGAACGCGGCGCCGGTGAGACCCTGGCCTGCGGCACCGGCGCCTGCGCAGCAGTCGTCCACGGCCATCTGCGTGGGCTGCTCGATGAACGGGTCGAGGTGCATCTGCGAGGGGGAACGCTTGTGGTAAGCTGGCTCGGGGATCAAGCGCCAGTCTGGTTGACCGGACCGGCGCAGCGAGTGTTCGACGGACGCGTCGACCTGCAAGGCCTGGTCGCGTCGCAAAGATTCAGTGCCGAGTGACACAGTGCTCGCAACTACAGGAGGACGGCTTCGCATGAGTCTGAAGCACGACGACATAGACCAGACGGTCGAGGATCGTGAACAACAGATCGCCAGTTATCTCGTCGCACATCCCGATTATTTTCAGCGTCACCCCGACGCACTGGCGGCCATCGATATTCCCCATCCTACGGGTGATGCGGTGTCGCTGATCGAAAGACAGGTGCGGACACTGCGCGATCAGGCAAGCAATTATCGCCGCCAGCTCGAGAACCTGGTAAGCGTGGCGCGGGAGAACGACGCTTTGGCGAAACGTCTCCATCGGCTCACCCTGGCGCTGATCGAGACCCATTCGTTTGACGAGGTGCTCAACACACTGCAGGACGAATTGCGAGAACAGTTCAAGGCCGACGCAGTGGAGATGAAACTGTTTGCCTCGGAGCAACTCGAGGCGCACGCGCACGAGGCCGGCCCGGCGCTATTTCGTGATTTTCTCAAGCGCGCGCGCCCGAATTGCGGGCAGCTGGACAAGGCCAAACTGGAGTACCTGTTTGGACCACAAGCAGGTGAGACTGGGTCCGCAGCACTGATTCCTCTGGCTGCGCCGCCGCTGGCCGGTGTGCTTGCGATCGGCAGTCGTGACCCGCAGCGCTTTCACGAAGGCAAGAGCGTCGACTTCCTGCAGCGACTGGCCGAGGTGGTCAGCGCGAAACTGCAGTCGGCATCCAGCCCTGGGATCTAGCCGGCGATCAACACGTGCCCTTGCTGCGCGCGTTTCTCGACTACCTGCACTACGAACGCCGGCTTTCGCCTCGTACGCTGACGGGCTATCGACACGACATCGAAGATCTCTTGGCCTGGCTGCGTGACCACGGCGACCTGGACCCCCTGACTGTCGACAGCCAGAAAATACGCGCCTATGCCGCCGACCGCCATCGCGGTGGGCTGACACCAAAGAGTCTGCAGCGTCACCTCTCGGCCGTTCGCGCCTGGTACCGCTATCTACTGAGAGAGGGTCGGGTGCTGAATAACCCGGCCGACGGGATACGCGCACCCAAGGTAGCGCGCCGTCTGCCGCACACGCTGGATGCGGATCAGCTCGAACACCTGATGGCGCTGCCCGGGGACACGACACTCGACCGGCGCGATCGCGCGATCATGGAGCTTTTCTATTCCTCGGGCCTGCGCCTGGCGGAGCTGGTGGCCTTGGATGTCGCCGATATGCGCAGCAGTGACGGTCTGCTGCAGGTCACCGGCAAGGGCAGCAAGACCCGCCGGCTACCGGTCGGGCGCCTCGCGCGTCAGGCCGTCCAGCGCTGGCTGGAGTCGCGTCCACGACTGGCGCGGGCTGACGAGCCGGC
>JBATKF010000410.1:0-7295 GCA_049669185.1 Sedimenticolaceae bacterium
GGCCAGTCCATCCTGCCGGCCGTCGAGGAAGGCGCTTACGCCCAACAGGTGCGCGACCGGGCACAGTGTCAGCCCCTTGACCAGACGCGCCTCGGCGAAGTTGTCGACGGGTAGGACCAGGTCTGCGCCTTGTCGGCGTGTCGCCAGGGCCATCGGCAGGATGCCGCTTACCGGGCGCAGCGCGCCTGCCAGGCTGAGTTCGCCGATGAACTCAAGGCCCTCGGCGGCCTGCGGCGGCAGTTGGTCGCTGGCGATCAGGATGCCTACCGCGATCGCAAGGTCGAAGCGGCTGCCCTGTTTCGGCAGGTCGGCAGGGGCAAGATTGACGGTGATGCGACGCGCCGGAAAGTCGAATCCGCTGTTGAGCAACGCGCTGCGCACGCGGTCGCGGCTCTCCTGCACCGCCTTTTCCGGCAGGCCCACGATGTTGAAGCTCGGCAGGCCATTGGCGAGATGGGTTTCGACCATCACCGCGGGAGATGTGACGCCGACGGCGGCGCGGCAAACAGTGGTTGCGAGTGTCATGACCTTCCCTGGTCCTTCGGGCCCGCCCCGACCGGCGGGCAAAATGGAATAATCAGTCCTCGGCCGAGGTCTCCAGCGCGGCCACGCGCGCCTCCAGCGCCTTGAGCTTTTCACGCGTGCGCTGCAGCACTGCCTGTTGGATCTCGAATTCTTCGCGGGTGACCAGGTTCAGCCGACTCAGCGCGGCCTCGAGGCCGGCGCGCAGGTTGCGCTGCAGATCGTCCTGAAGGGTCTGAAATCCGCGCGGCAAGTTGTCCGCCACGCGCCGCGAGAGATCGTCAATCAGCTTGGGGTCGAGCGCCAAAATCGCCTCCGGGATCCGAGATCGCGTACAAGCCCGAAGACTAGGAAAGCGCTGGTGCTTTGTCCACCACCGCAATCTGCACCAATATGGGGCATCAAGTTGGTGCGGGGTGTATTCACCGGGCGCTCGTGGTGCATTAGCGACCGCTTACTTTCACGTTTCTGTCACTTAACTGTATGCGCTGGGGACGGAAATGCCCGTTGGCATGCCTTCTGCTTTGACCAGGTCAATCGGGTGCCAAGCGCCGATGAACCTCAGCAAAGTTTAGCCTTAATGGGAGTCCTAGAAATGAATTTGACAAAAACTGCCGTCGCCGTCGGTGCGCTCATGATTGCAGGGTCCGCGATCGCCGAGATATCCGCCAATATCGGCGCCACCAACAACTACATCTGGCGCGGCGTCACCCAGACCGACAACGACGCGGCCGTCTCGGGCGGTCTCGACTACGCGCACGACAGCGGTCTGTACGCCGGCACCTGGGTATCCAACGTCGACTATGGTGGCGCGAGTGCCGAGGTCGACTTCTACGGCGGTTTTGCCAACGAGCTGGACAGCATCAGCTATGACATCGGCGCCATCTATTACTACTACCCGAGCAGGGACTCCGACGCGGACATCAACTTTTCCGAGGCCTACCTGAACCTCGGGTTCGGCCCATTTAGTGCGGGTGTCAACTGGACGTTCTGGAAGGAACAGAGCGGCGACACGAACGACCTTTATTACACGCTCGGTGCCGGCACCGAGATCGCCCCCACATGGGGGATCGGCGCGACCGTCGGCTATTACGATTTCGACGGAGGCGGGCACTACTCGCACGGCCAGATCGACATCAGCAAAGAAGTAGGCGACTTCGGCTCGTTCACCTTCACGGTGTCCACGGTGTTCGAACAGAGTAATAGCATCGATAACGACAAAGACCCGCTGTTCGTCGTCTCCTGGGCGAAGACCTTCGAATAATCGCTGCCCGAAATACCTGTCGGCACCCCGCGCGGGTGCCGGATCCATCTAGAGCCAAGGAGAAGTAAACATGAAATTGGTTGCAGCAATCATCAAGCCGTTCAAGCTCGATGACGTGCGCGAGGCCCTGTCCGACATCGGCGTCACGGGTATCACCGTGACTGAGGTAAAGGGCTTCGGTCGTCAGAAGGGCCACACCGAGCTGTACCGCGGCGCCGAATACGTCGTGGACTTTTTGCCCAAGATCAAGGTGGAGATCGCGATCGACGACGCCCAGCTCGATCCGGTGATCGAAGCGATCAGCGCGGCTGCCAAGACCGGCAAGATCGGCGACGGCAAGATCTTCATCTACGAACTGAACCAGGCCGTCCGTATCCGTACGGGCGAGTCCGGTTCTGAAGCACTTTAAACCTGCTGGAGGTTTCCAATGGAAAACAACATTTTCGAACTCCAGTATGCGATCGATACCTTCTACTTCCTCGTGATGGGTGCCCTCGTCATGTGGATGGCAGCGGGTTTTTCCATGCTGGAATCAGGCCTGGTGCGCGCCAAGAACACCACCGAGATCCTGACCAAGAACGTCGCCCTGTATGCCGTTTCCTGCATCATGTACATGATCTGCGGCTACGCCATCATGTACGGTGGCGACTACTTCCTGAGCGGTATTGCAGGCGGCGACACGCTGGTCGAGGATGCCCTGAAGGCCTCGGCGGAAAACGGCTTCGGCGGCGATTCGGTTTACGCCGGCGCCTCTGATTTCTTCTTCCAGGTGGTGTTCGTTGCTACCGCGATGTCGATTGTCTCCGGCGCGGTCGCCGAGCGCATGAAGTTGTGGGCTTTTCTGGTGTTCGCGGTCGTAATGACCGGCTTCATCTATCCGATGGAGGGCTACTGGACCTGGGGTGGTGGGTCGGTTTTCGGCATGTACAGCCTGGGCGACGATTTTGGCTTCTCCGACTTCGCCGGATCCGGGATCGTGCACTTGGCCGGTGCGTCTGCCGCGCTTGCCGGCGTATTGCTACTCGGTCCGCGCATCGGGAAGTACAGCAAGGACGGCAGGGTCAATGCCATCCCGGGCGCCAATCTGCCGCTGGCCACACTGGGTACCTTCATCCTCTGGATGGGATGGTTCGGCTTCAACGGCGGATCGGTGCTCAAGCTCGGCGATATCGCCAATGCAAACTCGGTCGCGATGGTCTTCCTGAATACCAATACCGCCGCCGCCGGCGGCTTGGTTACCGCATTGATCGTCGCTCGACTGCTGTTCGGCAAGGCCGATCTCACCATGGCGCTCAACGGCGCCCTGGCTGGCCTGGTGGCGATCACCGCGGAGCCGTCAACGCCCTCGGCATTGACTGCGACCCTGATCGGCGCGGCTGGCGGTGCGCTGGTGGTGTTCGCGATCATCGCGCTGGACAAGATGAAGCTGGACGATCCAGTCGGTGCCATCTCGGTCCACGGGGTCGTGGGCCTATGGGGTCTGCTGGCGGTGCCCTTGACCAATGGTGGCACCACCTTCACCGGCCAGCTGGTCGGCGCCGCGACGATCTTCGTCTGGGTGTTCTCCGTGAGCTTCGTGGTATGGCTGATCATCAAGGCGGTCATGGGTATTCGCGTCAGCGAAGAAGAGGAATACGAAGGCACCGACATTGGCGAATGCGGCCTCGAGGCCTATCCGGAGTTCACTGGTACACGCGGCTCCGGCGTCATCTGAGAACTAGTTCAACGAGCCTCATTTGGGCGCCTTCGGGCGCCCATTTTTTTTGGTGCGCCTCGCAACGCCTCTCCCACCTGGTGCCCATCACGGGCACCCCTTTTCACTCCGTCTGAGAGGGGCGGTTCAACGCTGGAAGAAGGCGGTATGATAACTCCAGACCTTGTGTGAGGAGCCCGAGGATGCGATGGCTGCTGTTCTTCTTTGGCCTGATGGCGGCACAGGCGGCAGTAGCTGCCGATATCTATCGCTGGACGGACGACAACGGGCAGGTGCATTACGGCGAGCGGCCCCCGGAGCAGGGTGCAAAACGCCTCGATATGCCGTCGACCGAGGCGCCGCCCGGTAGCACTGATGCGGCCGCCGCAGAGCGGCGCGCGCGGCAAAAGCGCCTTCTGGATGCCTACACCTACGAGCGCGAGCAGGACGAGGCCGAGCGGGAACGTGAGGACGAGCGTGCGCGGCAGCTGGCGCAGGAGTGCCAGCGCCTGCAGCGCCACTGGCGCCGGCTGGCTTATGCCGGCCCGGTTTACATCAAGGGAGATGACGGCGAGCGCCACTACCTGAATGACGACCAGCGCGCCGCCGAGATGGAGAGACTGCGACCCGCCTACCGCCAGGCCTGTGGCAAAGGCCCCTGATGACCGCACCACCACCCGATCGCGCGCGCCCCTGGGTCGTGCTGTTGCACGGGATGGCGCGCTCGTCGGCTTCGATGAGCCCCCTGGCTGGCGACCTCCGCCGCGCCGGCTACCAGATCCGCAACGTGGGCTACCCGACGCGTTCCCATGACATCGCCAGACTCGTGGAGCGCTACGTTCGTCCGGCGGTCCAGTCATGCGGCGAGCGTGGCGCCGTGCATGTCGTGACGCATTCGCTCGGCGGTATCCTGATCCGTTTTTATCTGCAGGCGGCGGCGCTACCCGGCGGCAGTCGGATCGTGATGCTGGCGCCACCGAACCACGGCAGCGAGGTTGTCGATCATGTCAGGCACTGGCTGCCGTATCGCTGGTTGATGGGGCAGGTCGGGCAGCAATTGGGCACGGGGCCGGACAGCATCGTGAACCAGCTGGGGCCCATCAAGGCAGAGATCGGTGTGATTGCGGCCAGGCGTTCGCTGCAGCCCTGGTTCTCGCCGCTGTTTTCCGGCGAGAACGACGGTGCGGTGTCTGTCGCCAGCGCGCGACTGGCGGAGATGCGTGACTTCATCGTGGTAGATAGCAGCCACACGCTGTTGATGTTCAGTCGTGAGGTAAGACGCCAGATTCGCGAGTTTCTTGCCCACGGCAGATTCCTGCATTGAGGTCTTCGCCCGGTTCAACACTCGGCCAATAACGCCTGCATCATCTGTTCTGCCTGGGGGCCATAACCGCCGCCGAAGAGATTCAGGTGATTGAGAACGTGATACAGGTTGTAGAGGGTCTTGCGCACCCGATAACCGCTGTCGAGCGGCCAGCACGCTCGGTAGGCGGCATAAAAATCGGCGTGGAAGCCGCCGAATAGTTCTGTCATCGCCAGCTCGGCCTCGCGATCGCCGAAATAGGTTGCGGGATCATAGATGGTCGGCTCACCGTTTTCGGTGAAACTCAGGTTGCCGCCCCACAGGTCGCCGTGAAGTAATGCGGGCCCTGGTGCATGGTCGATCAGCACGGCGAAGCGCTCGCGCAATTGCTCGCCGAGCGTCTGCAGTCGACCGCCATAGCCGTTGCGCGCCGCCTCCGCGAGCTGGAATCCCAGGCGCTGATCGCGCCAGAAGGCAATCCAGTCGACTTGCCAGTCGTTGTGCTGCGGTGTTGCGCCGATGGTGTTGTCGCGCTGCCAACCGAATGCACGCGCGCTGTTGCGATGCATCCCGGCCAGACGCTCGCCGGCCATCCTCCAGCCCAGCGGTGTGCCATGCCCGAGTCTGAGGTGCTGCATCACTATGTAGCTGACATCTTCGCGACGCCCGGTGCAAAGCACCTTGGGTACGCGAAGGGTATCGCTGGCGCCCAGCGCACTGAGGCCCTCCGCCTCTGCCTCGAACATGTCGAGCATTGCCGCGCGATTGGTCTTGACGAACCATGCCTGGTGGCCGTCACTCAGGCGAAATGCGCTATTGATACAGCCGCCGCCAAGGCCGCGCGGCGGCTCGGGTTCGAATGGCTGCCCGGTAGTCGTCGCGATCTGCGTTGCGATGTCTCGCCAGATGCTCAAGTCGGAAACATGCCGCCCTTGTCGAGGCGTTCGCGAAGCGGACTGGTGCGCGGAAAATGGGCGCGCAGGAACTCCATTTGATCGGCAAGGACATTACGGCCTTGCAGATAGATGTACTCCGCGTGGGTCGGCGAAAACGGAATCGCGAGCAGTTCCAGCCCCGCCTGTTCGGGGGTTCTGCCCGCCTTGTGATTGTTGCAGCGCGTGCAGGCGGTGACCACATTGGTCCACAGATTCTGTCCCCCCTGGCTGATTGGCGTTACATGGTCCCGCGATAGCGCACGCAGGGGAAAACGATCCCCGCAGTAAAGACAGAGATGGTCATCGCGCTGAAAAAGGGTGCGGTTGCTCAGTGGCGGCGTATAGCTGTCGCGGACCCGATGATTGCCATGGGTGGCGATGATCGAATTGATCTCCACTTCGCTGCGCCGTCGGCTGATGGCGTTAATCCCCCCGTGCAGTGTGAACAGCGGTTCGCCACAGACGTAGGCGATCATTCCGAGGAAATGCAGTCGCGCGGCCTGTCGGAAATCGATCCACTCAAGCGGCATGCCTGAGGCGTCGGTGCGCAAGATCTGTTGTGACAGGCGGGGCACAATTGCACTCCAATACGAAACTCGCCTGGTTATTGCATACAAAGCGGCGCGATTTCAAGTCGCGGGTTTATGACAGAACCCGTTGTTGGAGCAAGGCCTTAGCGCTCGATGTGGCCGCACCGGAGGTCCTCTTGGCAGAAGGAGGTTGGAGCCAGACGAATGCAACAGAGGCCGCCGCTGGGGCGTTGGTGTCGAAGATCCGAGGCGATTGCCTGAGTCAGTCGCCAGCCCGACTCCCCTTTAGGCAACCCGGGAAGCAGTCCGCCGCTGCTGCGTGGTAACGAACGGCGGCTGGGCCTGGGTTGGAAAGCGCCTCGGGGGCTTGACTTATGCACAAATTAGGTGCAAGCGATAGCGCGACCTCGATCCTCAGTGCTGATCTGCATAAGAATCCTATGAAATTCATTAAATTGTTGTTTCTGCTCGTTAAATTTTGGTTGATCAATTTTCAGCCAATTGGACTGTGGTCCCGTTCCGACGCGGCATTGGCGACGATCCGCAGGCTTGTTCCACAGACTTATCCACAACTTGTGTGAATCTTCTGCCCGCCCGGGTCGAGGTCGCGGCGCCGGTCGGATGCGAGGCCTCTGTTAGAGTCTGCCGATGAGTGTGCGCATCGCGCGGGTGGCGGTGGCTGCCCCGCTGCATTCCCTGTTTGACTACCAGATCCCCGCGACCGTCGAGGTCGCGGTCGGCAGTCGCGTGCGCGTCTCGTTCGGACATACGCGTCCGATCGGCGTCGTCGTCGCGATTGTCGACAGCACCGACCGCCCGGGTGACAGCCTGAAGTCGCTGGAGGCCGTGCTCGATCGCGAGCCTTTGTTGCGTCAACAGGACCTGGATTTTCTGACCTGGGCCGCCGCCTACTATCATCACCCGATCGGTGAGATCGTCGCCGCGGCGTTGCCGCTTCGGCTGCGCAAGGCCGACAAGATGCTGCCCGCCGGTGAGCCGGCTTGGGCGCTGACGGCAGAAGGCCGACAGTTGGCGCACGACCTGGTGC
>JBATKF010000411.1:0-2811 GCA_049669185.1 Sedimenticolaceae bacterium
GGACCAAAGTGCGTTGCAACGGACTACTTGCCCCAGCCTCGAGAAGACACGATCTGGACACGGGACCTTTGTAACCTATTGAATTACGGAGAAACACCGGAAGTTCGAATCCCTCCCTCTCCGCCAATTTATACAATAAATACAATTAGTTAAGTCCAATTTTTGAGCAGTTTCAAAAACCCTCGGTACGGTCCGATTTCGCAGGACTTTTCAAGCAGTTGCCAGCACGTTCCCTGCAGGTTGACGTCTCAGACTGCGCCAATTTGGCCATGATTCTAGACACGATTTTTACTTGGTACAGCACGGCAGATACTTGCATGTCGCTGGAGAGACTCGTCTCGGATTCACGCTGATGGAGGTAGCAAATTTCGAATGTGATCTGCTTGATTTCAGCCGCGGATTGACGAGTGAATATAGGTCGCCGGTGACGACATCCGGCATGCCGAAATGCGGAAAATCACGACCGGGGCCGCCAGCGCTTGTAATCAACTCAGAGGCGTCACTGACAAGCTGCTTGTTGAGAGCGCAGCTGAGTGGCCTGCCCCTACTAGAAAAGATCTCAACGGCAACGGTAGAAACAGGCGGCTGGTGCCATAGCTCTGTTCGGCAAGCGAGCTGCAAGGCGTCCTCTCTATTCGGTAGGATATTGGCTGGCAATCTATGAAACGCTCGACCAACAAAGACGACGCATTCAGCGGTATCTTCCCACGTCGATCCTGTGTATGTGATTCATGAAGCTTCCCACCATGCCAACAAGTGACCGAGAGGCCATCTTGCGCCGAGCGATCATTCGCGCCATTCCGAGGTATTACCTTTGGCCGGCTCCAGAACAGGAGCGGTATCGATTGAGTATTCCGAAGGAGCAGGATTTTCTCATTCGCCAGGCCGTGCTGCGCGCCTTATTTGGTATCGAGGTGGATACCGAGGAAGGGATGAACGAGGCCCTAAACGGGTTTAACGATGAACAGTATCTGTTACTGAACAGCACGCTCTTGCCTTTTCAGGGCATCGGCGAAGATAAGTTCTTTCTGAATGAGTGGCTGGCCGATGGCGTCACATTGCTCGACTTTGAGACATTGGGCGATTATGCCCAGCACGACCACGAGTTCCAGGAGCAGGCCCGAAGGGCTGAAGATCCGGCATACGACGTCCGTCCTTACCAAGGCGATCTTCACCCCTGCTGGGCACGGCTGACTGACAATGGCGAGTTCCACTATGCCACGCTTGTCTCTTTGGCCAGACACCTTTCGGATACCCTCGACGAGACGGGGGCGGAGCAGATCGAGACACTCATCCCACACAAGTATGTAGAGGGGAAGAACCACGGAAAGCGGGATCAGGGCGGCATGGTGTGGGATTATCGAGTGGATGCCGGCGGCATGGAACCGCAGTTGGAAGAGCTGCGGCATCGATACTATCAATACCTCCGCGATTGCCATGCTCGCCTGCTCAATCGATTCGACGACGATGCTATGCACCACGTCTACATCCGGCGCAAGAAACAAGGCCTCGAACCTCATATCGAGTTCGTTTTCTCTGACAAGAGTACACTCGACGCTGTTCGATTCCGACACTTTTTCAGCGACTGCCAGCGCATTGCCGGAGACCTTACTGAGCTTGCGGTACTTATCGAACAGGAGAGGAGGGCGGCGGTGGAATTTCTGCAATCACAGTACACGGACATACAGCAGAACTTCGATCCCTCCGTAGTGCCGCTACGGAAGAAAAGAAAGATCGTTTTGGCCGATAGCGCCCTCGATGGTTTGTCGTAGCCCGGTAGTTCCGCGTTTTGTTCGCTGACGAATCCCGACCGGAGACGAGCGAATCGTTCTGCGAAGACTTCTATCCCGCGTCGACTTGTAAGGGCGTGTGTTGCGCGAGGATGTCAAAGTCTGCATCCCTGTGGAGGACCGGTACGTTACCGCGAATAGCCACGGCAGCGATCAGACAATCGATGAGCTTGCGCACTGTGCGACCCCGTTGGCGACAAGTTCGGTAGAGCGCCGCGGCTGCATCATAGTCCACCGGCTCCGTAGGCAGGGTTGATGCTCGAGCGAGGAGGCGGCGCAGTTGCTGAAGATGTTGTTCATCGCGAGCGCCAGCGCCAGCGAGCACTTCCATTCGAACGACATCGCAGGTGGCGATCTCGGTTGCCAGCAGGTCGTCCACTCGCTGACAGACAGGAGAACTCGTATCGCGTAGAAACTCGATCCAAGCGGAAGTGTCGACGAGAATCACGGACTTCTATGAGTGCGAATCTCGTCAAGGTCACCAACCCAGCCGGTGCCCCGCAGCATTCGAGCTTCATCGAGTCCGAGCGGCTCCGCGGCAAGCGTTCGTAACGCGAAATTGATCGCGTCGCGTTTCGTGGTCAACCGGTACCGGCGCATCACGGTTGCGCAAGCCTCATCGTCAATATCTACGTTTGTGCGTGCCATGCGCAAACAATACACCATGGTGCTTTAGAACTGCAAGCCCACGGGCTTCGTCTTGAGGCACCGGCCGAAACCACGCAGCTACCCATCCAAGCCTAAAACACTATTGCTGAACTGATCGACGCCGAGAATCCCGGAACCTGTCTTGTTTGGGTCAAGCTGCCATGGCGGACTCTTTACAGCATCGCAATTGGCGATATGTGCTGGGTCGTTGTGGCTGGGCATAGTGGGCCGGTAGCAGGGTGCGGTTAGACACGATTTGGATGCGATTGGATTCGAACCCAAGGAAATCAAGAATGGTGGTTCGACAGCCAACGCGGAGCGTTGGCGCAGACGCCGGCTTGCCTGCGTCCCGAAGGGGTGAGCGGCGTAGCCG
>JBATKF010000412.1:0-2576 GCA_049669185.1 Sedimenticolaceae bacterium
CGCCTGTGCCGCGCCAGCGGCCTGCTCGGCGGCAGCAGCAGCCTGCTTGGCGGCGGCGGCATCACTGGACGCCTGCTGCGCGAGCGAGCGTACCTCATCGAGTTCCGACGAAGTGGCGCAACCGAACAGCAGTGCGCTTGCGGCGAGGACGATCACAGGTCTGATTGAGATTTTGTTCATCATGAGTACCTCTTGCTGTCCATTTGCCGATAAGGCGCGGCCAATACCCCGCCCTAAATTAAGGATATAAGGCAGACGCGTGCGCCGGTCAACGGATTTCCACAATCATGCCAGCACGAACCCACGACATCAGGGTATCGATCTGATCATTGGTGAGCGCGATGCAACCCCGCGTCCAGTTCAGCGTCTCGTGCCAGCGGGGGTCGCCTTGCCCGAGGCCATGGATGCCGATATGACCGCCCAGCGCGGTATTCTGCGGCGGCGCCAGACCCTCGCGGTGCGCGCGCAGGATCGCCTGGTACTCGGGCTTACCGATGGCGCCCTCTCGGTAGGCCGCTTCGGCCTGTTCGATACCGGGATAGTCCAGGCCGATGAAGCGGTGGAACGCAGAGTCCGCCTCGATCTTGGTTATCCGATACCGCCCCAGCGGCGTGGTGTTGTCGGCGCGACGCTTGTCTGCGCTGGTGCCAAAGCGGCCGATGGCGATGTTTTGCAGCGTCAGCTCCGCCTGCCCGGCCTGCATCACCTGCAGCGTCAGTTTGCCCGTGTCTATCAGCAGCCAGCGCCCGTCTGTCGAATCTCCGTGCGCAATGGGTGTGAGGAACGATGTCAGAAATACTATTAAGTTACTTACATATTGCATTGTTTCAATTATTCTTTATTCAAACATACTTTGCGCTGAAGGCGCTATCTGGACGCCAGCCGCTGGTGGTACCCGACATTCGATTTGCTCGCACAGCTTATGTCGGGCGAGAGCCGTAACGCACCGGATACCATCTGGTCCTCTGCGGCACCTGCCGCCGGCCGAAAGTGCGGGATAATCTTTTTCCAACCCAGGCATTGAGTAATACCGACGGTGAACAGCTCAGCACTCCAGGCATCCTTCGAGCGGTTGCGCAGTCACAAGGCGTTCGAACTCTTCGTGGTCGCAGTGATCATCGCGTCGGCGTTGCTCGTGGGGGTCAAGACCTACGAGCTGCCCACGACCAGCCGGCTCGTACTCGGCTGGCTGGACATTCTGATCACAGTGATCTTCCTTGCCGAGATCAGCATCCGATTCATTGCCGAACCCAATCGGCGGGCGTTTTTACGAAATCCCTGGAATCTGTTCGATACCCTGGTGGTGCTGATAAGCCTGATCCCCATCGACAACAGCGACATGGCACTGGTGGCGCGTCTGGTGCGTGTGTTTCGTGTACTGCGAATGGTCTCCATCATCCCGGAACTGCGCATGCTGCTCAATTCCCTGCTGAAGGCCTTACCGCAGCTGGGCTACGTGATACTGCTGATGTTCATCATCTTTTACATCTACGCCGCGATCGGCGCGACGCTTTTCGAGGCCATCAACCCGACGCTCTGGGGCGACATAGCCATTGCCATGCTGACGCTGTTCCGGGTCATGACCTTCGAGGACTGGACCGATGTGATGTACGAGACCATGGCGGTCTATCCATTGAGCTGGACCTACTATCTCAGCTTTATCTTCTTCACCGCCTTTGCCTTCCTGAACATGGTGATCGGGATCGTCGTGAATGTGATGAACGCGGAAAATGAGAAGCTGCTGAAGATTCAGGCGGAAGAGGCGCACGAACCGACACTGCGGGATCTCCATGAGAAACTCGAGCGCCTGGAGCGGCTTCTCGAAGTACAGCGATCGCATACCGGAACCGACCGGGCGCGCTCCGACTAGCCTGGAAATCTCGCCAGCCGTATCGGACCGAACATAATCCTGCCCGGGACGATACGCTGCGCTATCGCACCCTACCCGCCTCGGCAGGTGAGTAGCGGATTCGAAGACTATTTGTCAGGACCGATCAGGTGCAGGATGTCACCGATGGCGAAGTCGAGGCCCTTGCTACCCAGCCAGGCATAAGACCCGGAGAGCTTGAAGACCTCGTCGATAGGTATCGTGGAACCCGCCGAGCCGCACAAAAACATCAAGGCTCTCAACTGTCTGATCCCGCAGCGGGACGACCGACGGCCCGTTCGAGCCGCTCGGCCGCATCGAACAACAGGCCTTCGGCGCCGGGCGATGCCACCAGCATGACCCCAGGCACGAGACCGCTGCGGTGGTCGCGATGCCGCCATGCGGGGACACTGATGGCCGGCAGGTCGAGGTAATTGCAGAGCATCAAAGGTGTCAACAGTGGGTTGGCGCCCGGGCGCAGCGACAGACGGTTCATCGCCCCATGGCGCGGCGCCAGCAGCCCAAGCGTGGGCAGCAACATCACGCCGTCTTCGCCGAGCTGATGACGCACCGACACCCGGGCCGCCTCGAGCACCGCGACTGCCGTACGGGCGCTCGCCGGGCGGCGATAACGCAGCAACGGCCCGAGCAGCAGTAGCCGGTAGACGGCGTCGTGCACCTGGCCGCGGCCACGCAGGCGCGCCAGACC
>JBATKF010000413.1:0-8037 GCA_049669185.1 Sedimenticolaceae bacterium
CCGCGACGCAAGACCACGATGAATTCACGGTGACTGTCCACGCACAGAAGAACGGGGACTCGGACGCACTCGGAACGGTCAACATCGTCCCCATTGCCGCAATCCCCGCCGAGACCCGCTTTATCGACAACGATCGTCCGGTCCCGAAGCTGCCGATCTACAACGATATCAGGGTGTCACCCTCTGCAGAGAAACGGTGGTTCAACGGCGTGGAGCGAACGACCCGAGATGTCGCGGCCTCCGGTTTCGAAGTGCGTTTCGATCCCGCTGACAAACATGCGGAACTGAATCGTTTCTCGGGAGCCGTCGATATCGGTCGAATCGCTATCGAGGCGGACAGCGTCATTATACGTGGCGCACTCAGGCTGCCGCAGACCGAGGTGCGGATTTCCGCGCGCCGCTTGATATTCGAAGACGCGACCCCCGACAGTCGGGCACAAATCGACACCACGCCGCTCGCGTGGCCGAAACCGGCGGGCGACGGGAATTCGCGCAATGTCCCGTCGGATGGCAGCGTCGGCCTTCCTGCAGGGGACGTGCATCTCGTACTCGATCAGTTGGTTGCGGGTGGCGGCATCCGATTCGTGATGAACGGCGGCAGGGGCCAAGACCCTGAGCCCGGCCGGAGGGGGGACGATGGTAAAAGCGTGAGATCCTGGACAGAAGAAATCAGCAAAAAGGAAACCTACACGAACGTGGTCTATGTGCAGAATCACCGTGTCCAGAATTCCAGCAGCGTACCGACGTTCCGCGAACCGGATCTGCGACCCAACGACGATTACACGAGCTATAAGCATCAACCCACCGACGGCGAGAATGGCGCGTCTGCGGGACGGCCGGGTGACGGTGGACCCGGTGGCACCCTCCGGACGAGCAACCCGGCCTGGCGAGCGCATGCGCAGCAGGAGGGTGGTGAACCCGGGCTTGCACCTGGACCCTATGACGGTGGCGCGGCCGGACGGCCGACACGCTGGAAGAAAATACGAAAGAAGACCGTGACAACGTTTAGCAGCAACTCTCAGCCGCTGACGACCGTATGGTTTGTCGCCAAAAAAGAAGGCCGGACCCGGGCGGGTGAGGGATCGGGCCCGGTACCCGTGGGGAATGCGGGTGCCCCCGGCCTGGTGCAAAAGATAGATGACGAAAAGATAACCTGGTTGACGACCAGCCTGCTGCGGCTGGTCGTCGAGCGTCTGCGCGATGTCTATCTCGCAGGGCGTATCGATCAGGCGATGGCACTCGTCGGGGAATTCGGTCCACTGACGGCTGACCTTGTTCCGAATTCCGTTGATGAACGCCGTGAACTGATCGTCTTGCGCCGTGAGTTGGGCACCCTGACTCACCGCCTTGCGGCAGGACTCGACTACTTCGGCAATCCACCGGGCTGGGTGCCGAATCTCTCGGTCGAAGTGAACTACAGCGCTTTTCAGCAAGAGATCGACAGTGCGATACGGATGCTTTATTCGAGCTACTGGCTGAATCGCCACTGGCGCGCACTCGAGGAAAAGACAGAGGCACTGGACCGACTGATCACCCTGCAACACGATCAGATCGAATCGCATCGCCGCCGCTACACGAATGCGAGTTCATTGCTGCCGGTGCTCGAAGCGGAACAGCGCCGGATCGATGCGGATGCGGCATTCTTTTTGGAAAAACTTCGCGCACGCGAGCGGGAACTCGCGCAGAACGCGACCGATCGCAGAAAAGGCCGCAGAAGCGATCCAGGCGCTGGAAACGACAACGGACGAGATCAACGCCGGCTGGATCGCGGTCGATGCGCTGACCCGGGCCCGCGACGATTGGGGCGCAGGCCCGCCCGGCCCGGTGGTCCATGCGATTCGCGAGATCAGAGAGAAGGCGCGCGAACGCCTGATACTGTATCAATACTATCTTGCGAAGGCCTATGAGTACCGCATCCTTGAACCCTACCCGGGAGACTTCAGGAAAAATCGCCTGTTCGAGAAACTGGCGAACGAATTCGAGGCTGCACCGATCAGTCGGGGAGATGCCGATGACCCGCCGGAGCTGCGGGTGGACGGCGATGCGTTCAAGTCGCTCAGAGCCATCTACCTGGACGAACTGCGTTCTGTGGTCAGTGCGATCATTACCGGTCTAAACGAAGATCGGCCGGAGCCCCTGGAAATCACGCAGGTCTTGCGGCTCACTCAGGCTGAACTGGATCGGCTGAACGAAACCAGCGAGGTCTCGATCAATCTCGCCGACCGGGGCCTGGTTTCAAACAACGATGTGAACGCCCGCGTCGTCAACATAGAAATTCTGCCGGAGCACTCGGATTTCGTCGCCGAATCCAGTGTCGAAGACCGCAGGTCGCTTTCGAATCTGGAGATTACCGCAGCCCCGGCCGGTGAGGCGATTCTGCGCTGGGGTAATACAGAATACGCGTTCGATTACCGGCGCCGCCGCGGCGTGGCGCCGGTCCGTTGGGGTTACACGTGGGATTCGATCACCGATTCGGGTCGCAGGATCCAGCGCAGTGACGATTCCGTATCGCTCCTGACCCGTTTGCTGGATGACGGCGGCTCAGCGCCCATCAACAAGGCACGCATGCGTTTTCTACCCGGTGCCCGGGGCGACATACTGCTTCGCAAGGAGATCCGACCCTCGGTCGAGGGAGAGAACATCCACATTCGCGACCTTGCGTTGGAGGTCAGGCTGCAATTGTACAAGACCTACCAGAGCAGAACGCTCTCGCTCAGCGCTGACCACGGCGCAACGGTCAAGGTCGATCATTCTGACCTGACCGGGCGATCCAACGGTCGGGGTCGGTTCAATCGCTTCTACTCGCCAGGACAGAAGGTCGTCATCGCAGTCCCGGACCAGGTCGGTGAATACAGGTTCTCTGGTTGGTACGATGCGGCAGGTACCTGGGTTGGATTCGAGCCGACCATCGCCATCGTGGTCGATCAGCATCTTTCACTCAAGGCAGGCTATCTGCCCGCCACCAGACACTGAACGACACCGCAAGCCGCGGACCAAGGACTCGGACTCCTCGATCGTGATGCGCTTCCCGTCGACGAAGTAGTCCCGTCGAATCTCTGCAATCGTCTCCACCGCCAGCATCCCCGTCGAGCCTCGCAGTCCAAAGCCTCAGGCGCTTGCCGTAGAGCGGATGGGAGGTCAAGTTCGGACAGTGATCGGTTTCCCAATCGCGATCAGCCGCCCGTCGCGGGCCCGGAAACGGCAACTCGATCCTAAATAATGTCAGCCTCCGCAAGGTTCCCGAACCCACCAGCATCGCGCTTTTCGGTGTCGGCCTTGCCGGGGTTGGGTTCGCTAGACGGCGCAAGCTGACCAAAGCGGCATAGGACTCTATCTTGGAGCAGCCAAATAGACCCCGCCTCGGCGGGGATCAGGAAACACTGCCATTGTCCTGAGCATCGCGACCTTCGAGTCGACCGCCCTAAGAATCACCGCTTGGAGCCGGCAACAGACGAGAAGGGGGCCGAAGCCCCCTTTTTTCTCTATGTTTATTGGGCTGTCTTACAGCTTCTTCTTCAAGGTAAAGGCGCCACGAACCTGGCCGGCCTTGTAGCCACGCGCCTGGTCCTGGGGATAGAGTTGGTCGATCGCGGCGGCCGTGCTGGGATCGATCTCCTCGCCATGGCACATGAGACAGGGCATCTTCTCCAGGGGCGGCATAACGATACCTTTCATGAAGCGGAAGTATTTCCCATCGCCTTCTTCGACGACCTCCGTGTAGACCAGGGCATCTGGACCCTCACCCCTGGCGCGTTGTTCCTCGAATTGCTGCAGTACCTTCGTCTCCCAGGCATCCGGGGCATTATCGGGATTACGCAGCTTGAGGCTGGTGCGGGCCACGTTCCAACCAGAGCGTTGCGAGTGCTCCATGGCCAATGCGGGTGCGCGGGTGTTGCATATGCCAATCGCCGCAACGGGGCCGCCGGCCTTCAGGCCCTTGCCCAACTCGCCCTTCAACTCTTCAAAAAACGCGCCGGTAATCTGCTTGGCCTCAGCCTTGTACTGGTCGATCTCGGCGCCGACGGTGAACGGCAGACTGAACAGCACGGCGGCAATAATGAATTTCTTCACTTGATTCCTCCTGGAGGGTTGTAATGCGCTATGGACAGTGTACAGAAAGCACAATCTTCTGGCGCGCGATGGGCGCTCCTGGTCGGGCGACGCCCATTGCGTTCGAAAAAGGTGCGCCAGCGCCTTGTGCAATAGCGTGAAGACATGTAAAGCCAAGCATTTACTGTTCGCACCGGTAATTGTCATCCGCCACCGGATTGTTGTTCCAGTCGCTTGATTCTAGAGTGATTTTTGTCACCACACGCAGCTCAGCGGCACATCAGGGGGATTCGCAGCGTGTAGTTTTGGCTTGGGCAACCTTGGCGCTTCATCCGAGACCTGTCTGAGGTACAAGGATGACAAAGCACGTGACAACATTTCGTCAACAGGTTCCGTGAGATTAAGCAACAAACCCCGAATGAAGACTCGGAACTGCGCGACCCGGAAGATTCGGAGCGGGTCATCGCCTACAAGGACGTCAGCGATGAGCGCCTGTATCAGGTCGCCCGACTGGTCGTTTCGGCAGAGATCGCCAAGATCCATACCATCGAGTGGACACCCTGCATCGGATCCGGCTTTCGCCAACTGAGCGCTTTAGCTGGCCTTTAAATCTCACCGCCAGGCCCGCGATAGGCCGGCGGCTAAAACAGCGTGTCATTGTTCGAAGTGGGTTGCTATCCGGTTGAGCATCGGCGGCGGACGCGGCAGCGTCTTTGACGCGCGACAACAGGCTTCGGCGACACGCGCCATTGTCGGTCGCCGTCGGTGCGGACCGTGGCGGTCTTGCATCAGCGACCCGAGACGGTACCATCGCGACGCTTGTCGGCGCCGCCGATAAGATCATCGCCGTCGACATGAATGATCGAGAGACCGCTTTCCAGGACATCGCGAACAATCACCGGGTGGTTGCGAGCTTTAAGTGATTCTTCGAGCGCGTCGGCATCGTATTCGATGGTTATTCCGGGTATGGTACGCTCGATTTCCGTCGAGCCGTTGCGGTTCTGGTAATGCGGCGTATTGATCGATTCCTGCGGGTCGAGGCCGAAGTCGATGTGATTGACGATCGACTGAGCCGTATAGCCGATAATGCGTGAGCCGCCCGGTGACCCGGTAACGAGCTCGACACTGCCGTCCGCGTCAAAGACGATAGTCGGTGACATGGAACTACGCGGTCGCTTGTTTGCCTGCACGCGGTTGGCTACCGGCATACCGTTGCTCACAGGATTGAAACTGAAGTCCGTCAGTTCGTTGTTGAGCAGAAAGCCCCTCACCATCACACCATTACCGAACGAGCTTTCGACCGTGGTGGTCATGGACAAAGCGTTGCCGTAGCGATCGACGATCGAGATATGGCTGGTGCCGCTGGTCTTCGCGGTGCTGTCTGGGGCTGAGGGATCAAAATCACCAGGCGGAGTGCCGGGCTCGGCCGTGCCCATGTCCATTTCACCGATCAGATCGGCACGTTCGGCGAGATAGTCCTTGTGGAGCATGCCCTCGACCGGGACAGTGACGAAGTCGCTGTCACCAACATAGAGACCGCGGTCTGCGAAGGCCAGACGACCGGCCTCCGCGAACAGGTGCACGTTGTATTCGTCGAGCGGATCGTCCACGAGGGAAAACTTCTCGAGGATGCCCAGTATCTGACCCACCGCGAGCGCCCCCGAAGAGGGTGGCCCCATCCCGCAGACATTGTACCCACGGTAGTCGATGCAGACAGGGTCACGCTCCACGACCTCGTAATCAGCCAGGTCCTGGACCGTCATGTCACCGGGGATCGCAAGGTCGCCTTGCACGGCATCGGCGATGTCCTCGGCAATCGGGCCTATGTAAAACGCATCGGCCCCGCCCTTGCGCATCGCTTTGAGGGTATCGGCATAGTCTTTATTTTTTATTCGCGTCCCGGCCGGTTTCGCGGTGCAGTCGGGATTGGCGAAGTAAGCGAACGCGGTCGGGTCGCGAAAGAACAGGCGATCTTCGCAGGAAGGATTTCTCGCGAGCAATCCTGCGACCTGACTGGAGGTGCGCTCCGTCAGGTCGAAGCCTGCCTTTGCCAGGCGGATGGCCGGCTGCAGGACGGTACTCCAGGGCTTGATGCCGTAGCGGTTGTGGACGACCTCCATGATACGCGGCGTGCCCGGGACACCGACCGAGAGGCCGCTCTGCCATGCAGGGGTGAAGCCAAGGCTGACGAACCGATCCTCGGTCGCAGCGGCAGGCGCCTTCTCACGCCCGTCGAAAGTTGTTGTATGGCCGGTGGCCGCATCGTAGTAGACGACGAAAGCGCCGCCTCCAAGACCGCTTGACTGCGGTTCCACGAGACCGAGCACTGCCTGCGCCGTCACCATGGCGTCGGCGGCGGTGCCGCCTTTTCTCAGGATCCTGGCACCGGCGGCGCTGGCCAACGGGTTGGCGGTGACAATCATCTCCTGGTCATAGACGACCGCTTCGGCGAGTTCATCGCTGCCGACTGAGACGGCTGGCAACAGCAGGGCGGCCAATGCGGCTGCACTCATCAGCCGCAGGTTGATCTTGCGGCTTCCTCTCTCGCGGGCTTCTTCGGCTGAAATACTGGACATTACATTGACCTCATTGGGCGTGGGGTAATGACAATGAAAATTGTTTACGACAACTTTAAGGTAGATTAGGTGCTGAGGCTTGTACAGTTAGGCCTGATCAGGTTCCGTCACGTGGACGGCCAGGCATGTCATGGCTCCCGATCGTATATTCCGCGCTTGCAACAGGCCCCTACAGCCGAATCACCCAACCGGGGAGTGACCGGTCATGGCCTAACTGAGGCGTTTGCGATGGTTTGGAACGACCGTCCAGACTGCGGCTTTCAAGTGACGCCAATCACTTCGAGCAATAGGTCAATTTCGACAAGGAGCACAAGTTGATCCGGCGCTATGCGGTGACCGACGCCAGCGTGCACGACAGCCAGGTGTTCGATGATGTGCTCGATGAAGAAAACAACGATCGCGCTGTCTGGGCCGACTCCGCGTACCGCTCAGAGTCACGCGAGGAGCAGCTTCGTGAGCAACGGTGCACCATCAGCGAGAGCCCAAAGCCGATAAACAGCGCGCTCTGAATATCCATGATCACGGCCAACGCTGCCGGCAGCGCGAACAGCAGGTGGCCGGAGAGGCCGGAGCGGAGATGCTGCCGGTATTTCTTCAGGCTGAGCATGCCGAGTCCGACCAGGACCATAGCACCGCCGAGCGCTCTCATCGGTATGCTCGCGACCACGTCGCCCGCCAACTGCACCATCAGGACCGTAACAGCCGCTGACACCAGCAGCGCGACTCGGCCGCCGCCCAGTTCGCGGTTTAGCGCCGACTCGTTGAAACTGTTGGAGCCCGGTGCACCGGAAAAGAAGCCCATGAAGATGTGCTGCAGGCCTTGCGAGAACATTTCCCGGTCCGGTCGGTAATCTTCGTCCGGTCTCGAATCGTCTTCGCGATCGATAGCGTCTGGAGCATCCCGACTAACGCGATCACCGCCGACGAGACGTAGTCCATCAGATCCACGCGGCGCAACACAACGGCCAGAGCGAGTTGGTAGACACCTACCAGCACGCACAGAGCGAAGACATAGCCCAGATACAGGCCGCTCTCGGCCGGCGCGAACGGCGCCAGGGCTGCGCCGGTCAGCATCGCGGCCGCGGTATTGAGTCCGCCGGCCCTTGCCGCCGGCTGCGGCAAAGCGGTCGGGCACTGGGCGGTGCTTGATTAACACGCTCGGCCACGGGGGACAACTTGACCGGGCGTTTCTTTAGTAACGTGAAACGGGAATGGCTGAGCGGGAACTTGCACTCGGCTATTCCAACTCACGCTGACTGCATACGACGCTGGGCGACGTGACGCCCATTGAGTTCGAAAATAGTGCTCAGCGGGTTGTCCGGTCGAGCTTGATCACAACATCCCCACGCGGTGCATCGGGACCGGTCTGCCTGTGACGGGGTGCGGCTGGCACCCCGTCACTGCCGTAGAT
>JBATKF010000414.1:0-2932 GCA_049669185.1 Sedimenticolaceae bacterium
GCATTGCATATGTAGTCGAGATGCTTGAGCAGCAGCCTGTGTTCCTTGTGGTGCTTGTTATCGAAGCGATCCACTTTCTTCTCCCACGAGCAGCTGACTCCCCAATCCCTATGGGCATTCCCATCCCCGCTACTTCATAATCGTGTGAATTCCTTCACAAACGCCAGGACAACCCCTTGCGCCACCGTCCCAGGAAAAGGTTCGGCCAGAAGTGTTGCCCGGCGTGGTTTCTCTGCGTTTTTTATGGCGTAAGGAAAGTGGGAATGAGGTCTGCCAGCGATTTCGCCGCGAGTCTATTCTTTAAGCGAACCTCTTGTAGCGTCCCTTTCTCTAATAAGCAGAAGGCTTGAACGTAATGAACGCAACAGCGGATAACGCGCGAATGGTCACCCTGCACAATGGCATCACCATGCCCACCCTGGCCTTTGGTTGTGCCTTCGGTGATTGGGTGGGCGCCAGTGAGTTCCAGGGTTTTCTACCCGAACAGGCCTGGCGGGCCGTTTCGTTGGCACTCGATAACGGCTACCGCGCCTTTGATGGCGCGCGGGTCTACGGTACCGAGCGGATATTTGGGACGCTACTCGGCCAACGCTTCAGCAGCGGCGAGCTGACTCGCGACGAGCTGTTCATCACCACCAAGCTCGCGCACCCGGCAGCGCCACCGCATATCAACATTTCGCACCGCCGCACCTGGGACTTCGACAAGGTCGACGACATCGCCCAGAAGGTCCGCGACGACATGGTCGACACCCTCGACGACCTGGGACTTGGCTATGTGGATCTTCTACTGATGCACTGGCCCGGGGGCTTTGGGCAACCGAGCAGTACAGATCCCAACTTCCCTCGCAAGGCTCGCGCCACCATCTGGCGCACCTTCTGCGAGATCGCCGATAAGGGCGCCGCACGCGCCATCGGAGTTTCTAACTTCACAATCTCTCACCTACGTCAGCTCATGGAAGACGTCCCGGAGCCGGAACTTCGTCCCACCGTTAACCAGGTCGAGATCCATCCATACTGCCGTGATCCTGAGCTGGAGTCCTTCTGCAACGAACAGGGCATCGTCGTGACCGCTTACGCGCCCTTTGCGAGCGGCGCCTTCGGCATGCTAAACGACCCCCTACTGGGAACCATCGCCACACAGCATGGCAAGACCCCGGGGCAGATAGTACTGCGCTGGCATGTGCAGAGTGGTCGCACTGCGCTACCGAAAACTTCGCAAGAGAAGCGCATGGCCGAGAACCGTGACATCTTCGACTTTGAGCTCAGCGATGATGAAATGCAGAGTATCGACGCCCTGGGTGCTGGAGACGCGCGACGCACCTGCCCAGACCCATTGACTATTGCATAAAAACAACTTCGAGCTGCCAACCTGCCGGAATGCCGGCAAATGGAAGACGGTCGCTTGGTGTTGGCAGTTGCCTGGGTTTTACCCTGCACCTGGCGCATGCTGCGTTTCTGCCGGTCGCGCCATTGACGATAGCGGTTGCAGTACTGGCTGTAGCGATAGCCGCGCTCGCCGTGCAGCGCGACATACTCGGCCCACAGCAACTGCAGGGTCACGCCCTTGCGTTTGAGCGCCTGGGGCATCTGGAAGTAGTCGGGCTCGACCAGGCGACTGGACGGTTGGCGGGTCGGAAACAGCAGCGCCTCAAGCCGGGCCTCGTCGACCCCGTCGGGCAGCGGCCAGGTGAGACCCAGGGCGTGCGTTGCCGAGACGTAGTTGTTGACCGTGCCCTTGGACAGGCCGCAGGCCCGGGCGATCTTCTCGTGGCTGAGTCGGGCCGCGTACTTGAGGCGCAAGACCTCGATGATTTGCTTCATTGGAATCCTCGCTGCCGGCACCGCATCCTCCTGTCGGAAAAAGGCGCGGTTATGCCGGTTAAAGTGAAAGAATTCCAGTGAGTTGGGTGAGATTCCGACGATCGTGACCGCGTATTCCGACAACCTGACCGGTGATTCCGAAAATCACCGCGGAATCGGTCAACTTCAATCGGAACGGTCGGTCATTTTCCGTCGGAATGATCGGTCATGATCAATCGGAATGGGCGGTCAACTTGGGTCGGAATACGCAATCAATGGCAGGACCAGACAGCGCCCATTAGCGGGCGCTGAGTATAAGTCGTGTAAAGGCCTTTTTGCGGATTTCCCATGTATTCTCAGCGCGTCCTCTAATCGCGAAAACGCCTCTTCATGGCGATCTAGACCTGAACCCTGTCTCCCAAGCTGCATCCTGACGCGATTTTCAGACACCTTCACACCCACGGACCGAACGAATCCTTACCGCGCCCGTTCAGTGACGCAGCCAGGCGCTTGTTTCCTATCGGATTGATCAGTCGAACAAGCTGGCTTGTGGCGGCGCCCGGCACGGCGGCCGCCTCGGGGCCTCGGGCTCGACCGCTTTCGAATCCAGGTGAGTGAGGATCTTCTCAATCACGAAAGGATCTTCAATGCATGCGATGATCCGCGCCGCCCCGCCGCAGACCGGGCAGGTCTCGACGTCGATACCGAAGACCCGTTTCAGGCGCTGTGCCCAAGTCATCGCGGCACCGCGTTCGGCTGGCGTAGGCTCGTGTGAATCGCCTTGCGAGAGACGTTCGCGTCCCCTGCCCCGCTTGGCCGGTGTCACCCGCGCGCGGTGTCTGCTGTTGGGCGCGAACACACCGTGGAAACGAGTGAGGTTGACCCGGGGTTTCGGCACCAGGGCCGCCAGCCGGGCGATGAAGTCGAGCGGCACCCAAAGGTCCTTCACAGGCACTCATCTAGGCCATCGTTGCAATGGAACAGCGCAACCCACGATTCTGATGTCCTCGAATCGCACAAAAGATCAACAGGGCATTCGGCATCGACATCGATAAAGATGTGGTGCGGCGAATCTTGGCTGCGAATTACCGGCCTGGTTCCGGGGGGAGTGGAGCGTCACGGCTGAGCTTCC
>JBATKF010000415.1:0-8379 GCA_049669185.1 Sedimenticolaceae bacterium
GGGCTATGGCGGCTATCCGTATTCGGGCGGCGATTATGGTTATGCGCCGTACTCGGGTGGTTACAGCACGTCGACCACCAGCAAGCCAGCCGCGAAAAAGGCCGAGAAGAAGACCGACCAGAAATAAGCGACTGCACCATCGCGTCGAAGAGCGCGCCCTAGGCGCGCTTTTTTTTGCGGTCAGAAGGGATATACCCAGCGCCTCGATGGGCGCCGACGCTAGCCCGCTTATCTCACCGGGTTTCGTTGCGAGGGCGCCGGGATGCTGTTGTGACGGGGTGCACGCAGTGAAAGACGGTGCCGGCGTAGCCGACACTACGTCAAACCGGCTGTAGCGAGTACGCCTCGTCACAGCCAGCATAGCGGTGTCGGCAGTAGGAAGTTGGTGAGATAAGCGGGCTAGGGCCACGGCACCGCCTGTCTTGGCCACTGAGCGGGCATAATACCCAGCGCATGGGCAGAGACGACAGAACATGAAGGGCGCGGTAGCCGCCGGTCACGTAAAGACGGCCGAGGCCGCCATGCGCATGTACGAACTCGGCGGTAATGCCTTCGATGCCTGTTTGGCTGCGCAGGCAGCCGCCTGCGTCGTCGAACCGGTGCTCACCTCGCTGGGCGGCGGTGGTTTCCTGCTCGCCCGCCGCGTAGATAGCCGGCCGGTGCTGTACGATTTTTTCGTGCAGACACCCCGCCAGCGACGCGCCCAGGACGAGGCTGATTTCTATCCCGTCATCGCCGATTTCGGGACGGCGCAGCAGGAGTTTCACATCGGGGCCGGTTCCATCGCCACGCCGGGGACCATTCGTGGCCTGGTAGGGACACACGACCGCTTGGGCAGCCTGCCGCTGGCGGAGATCCTCGCCCCGGCGATGGAGTACGCCAGCGAGGGCGTTCGGGTCAATGCGCTGCAGGCCTATATCTTCAGCATCGTCTCCCCGATCTACCGCGCCACACCGGCGGCCGAGGCCTTGTATGGCGGTGAGGCCCTGCGGGGCGAGGGCACAATGTTCCACCAGCCCGCGCTCGCCGAAACCCTGGCATGGCTCGCGGCGGAGGGGGATGCGCCTTTTTATCAGGGCGAGGTCGCACAGCGTCTGGTGACACTTTGTACCGACCACGGCGGACATCTGCAGCTGGCCGATCTGGAAAACTACCAGATCATTGAACGTTCGCCGCTGCAGCATCGCTACCGCGGCTACCAGGTGGCCACCAACCCCGGCCCCTCGTCTGGCGGGACGCTGATCAATTTCGCCCTGAGCCTGCTAGATAACCAGGATATGGCCGCCTCCCGCTTTGGCAGCACTGCGCATCTCAAGACGCTGGCGCACGTGATGGCACGCACCAATCTCGCCCGAGAGGACGGCATATTGTCGCGCTTCACCCGACACAGCCGACTGCTCGAGGAATACCGCGCCCTGGTGGCGGGCCACCCGGTCAACAATCGCGGCACGACCCACATCAGCACTATCGACGGCGAGGGCAATAGCGCCTCGCTGACGCTATCCAACGGCGAAGGCAGCGGCCAGCTCCTGCCAGATACCGGCATTATGCTGAACAACATGCTGGGTGAAGAGGATCTGAACCCCGCGGGGTTCAATCGTTGGCCATGTGATGTCAGGGTCAGCTCCATGATGGCGCCCACCCTGGCAGAGGATCACCGTCACGTGATCGCGATCGGTTCCGGCGGGTCCAACCGGCTGCGCACCGCGATCCTGCAGACTCTGAGCAACCTGATCGATTTCGATATGTCGCCCGAACAGGCCGTCAATGCGCCGCGCATCCATTTCGAGCGCGATCGTCTGGATATCGAACCGGGTTTTGCTGCCGAGGCGATTGCCGCACTGGTAGCCGATTATCCCGATCACAGGACATGGACATCGCAGAATCTGTTCTTCGGCGGCACACACACGGTCTGCTGGGACGGCAGGCAATTCAGCGGCGCCGGCGATCCGCGCCGTGGCGGCGTCTTTCGCTGGCGCCACGCCAATTAGCCTGGAGATCTAAGCGAAGGCCGAGGCTGAGCGTCAGTCGACCAGTTCCCCCTCGATCACGGCACCCTCGTCATCGACATCGACGTTGCTGCCGCGCGAGAAGGTCAGCTCATCGCCGCTGACGTTGACATGGACGACGTCGCCCGGGCCGAACACGCCGGCCAGGATCTCCTGTGCCAACGGATTCTCCAGCTGCTGCTGAATGGCCCGCTTGAGCGGCCGCGCCCCGTACACCGGATCGAAGCCGGCCTCGCCGAGCCGATCCAGTGCGCCGCGGCTTACCTCGAGGCCCATGTCCCGCTCGGCCAGTCGCTTGAGCAGATAACCGATCTGGATCTCGGTGATCGCACGGATCTGTTCGCGGCCCAGCGGGTGGAAGACCACGGCCTCATCGACACGGTTGATGAACTCGGGCCGGAAGTGCTGACCGACTACCTCCATCACCGCGGCCTTCATCTGCTCATAGCGTTCCTCGCCGGACAGGGTCTGGATCAAGTCCGAGCCGAGATTCGAGGTCATTACGATCACGGTGTTACGGAAATCGACCGTGCGGCCCTGCCCGTCAGTGAGACGACCATCATCGAGCACCTGTAACAGCACATTGAAGACGTCCGGATGGGCCTTCTCGACCTCGTCCATCAGGATCACGCTGTACGGCCGGCGACGCACCGCCTCGGTGAGATAGCCGCCCTCCTCGTAGCCGACATAGCCGGGTGGCGCGCCGATCAGGCGGGCGACGGAATGCTTTTCCATGAACTCCGACATATCGATGCGTACCATCGCCTCTTCGGTGTCGAACAGGAACTGGGCCAGGGCCTTGCAAAGCTCGGTCTTACCCACCCCGGTCGGACCGAGGAACAGGAAGGAGCCGTTCGGCCGGTTCGGGTCGGCCAGCCCGGCCCGCGAACGGCGAATCGCGTTGGATACCGCAGCGACCGCCTCTGTCTGGCCGACCACGCGCCGGGCGATCTCCTGTTCCATGCGCAGCAGCTTTTCCTTTTCGCCCTCGAGCATCTTGGACACCGGGATGCCGGTCCACTTGGACACGATGCCGGCGACCTCCTCGTCGGTGACCTTGTTGCGCAGCAGTCGGGTCTCCTGCATCTCGGCCTGACTGGCCGATGCCAGCTGATTTTCCAGCTCGGGGATACGGCCATACTGCAGCTCCGACATGCGCTGTAGGTCACCGGCGCGGCGCGCGGTCTCGAACTCCAGGCGTGCCTGCTCCAGCGCCTCCTTGATATGCGTGGTGCCCTGCACCGCGGCCTTTTCAGATTTCCAGACGTCCTCTAGGTCGGCGAATTCGCGCTCCAGCTCGGCGATCTCTGCCTCCAGTGCGGCCAGGCGCTTCTTGGAGGCCTCATCGGACTCCTTCTTCAGCGCCTCGCGCTCGATCTTGAGCTGGACCAGGCGACGATCCATGCGGTCCATCTCTTCCGGCATGGAGTCGATCTCCATACGGATCTGCGAACCGGCCTCGTCGATCAGATCGATGGCCTTGTCCGGCAGCTGGCGGTCGGCGATATAACGGTGCGACAACGTTGCCGCGGCGACGATCGCGGGGTCCGTGATCTCGACCCCGTGGTGCACCTCGTAGCGTTCCTTCAGCCCGCGCAGGATCGCGATCGTGTCCTCGACCGTGGGTTCCTGTACCAGGACCTTCTGGAAACGCCGCTCGAGCGCGGCGTCCTTCTCGATGTACTTGCGGTATTCATCGAGGGTCGTGGCCCCGATGCAGTGCAGCTCGCCGCGCGCCAACGCCGGCTTGAGCATGTTTCCGGCATCCATCGCGCCCTCGGCCTTACCGGCGCCCACCATGGTGTGGATCTCGTCGATGAACAGGATGATCTGACCCTCCTGTTTGGCGAGATCGTTGAGCACCGCCTTCAGCCGCTCCTCGAACTCGCCGCGGAACTTGGCCCCGGCGATCAGCGCCCCCATGTCGAGCGACAGTAGGCGCTTGTTCTTCAGGCCCTCGGGCACTTCACCGTTGATGATCCGCTGAGCGAGCCCCTCGACGATCGCGGTCTTGCCCACGCCCGGCTCGCCGATGAGTACAGGATTGTTCTTGGTGCGCCGCTGCAGTACCTGAATGGAGCGGCGGATCTCATCATCCCGACCGATCACCGGGTCGAGCTTGCCCTGCTCGGCGCGCTCGGTCAGGTCGATGGTGTATTTTTGCAGCGCCTGGCGCTGCTCCTCGGCATTCGGGTCGTCGACTGACTGGCCGCCGCGCATCTGTTCAATGGCCTTCTCGAGGGCACCCTTACTGGCGCCCGCCTTGCGCATCAGATCGCCGACGGCACCCTGATCTTCGGCGGCCGCGAGGACGAAGAGCTCGGACGAGATGTACTGATCCTTGCGCTGCTGCGCCAGTTTATCGGTCTGATTCAGCAGGCGATTCAGCTCGTTGGAGATATGCAGGTCGCCGGCCGCGCCCTGCACCGAGGGCAGGCGGTCGAGCGCTTCGCCCAGGGCCGAACGCAACTGATTCACGTTGACGTCGGCCTGGGTGAGCAGATGTCGCACCGACCCCCCCTCCTGGTCGAGCAGCGCGGTGAGCAGGTGGGCGGGCTCGATAAACTGATGATCGCGCCCAACGGCAAGGCTCTGGGCGTCTGCCAACGCCATCTGGAATTTGCTAGTCAGTCGATCCATCCGCATAGGAGTAAACTCCGGTAAATTTTGTGGTTACGCCTCATATGGGGGGGTGATCGGAGAAATCAAGGGCCCCGGGGTCGATGCCATGAGCACCAGCACCCGGTCCGATCGGCACAAGGATTCTGGCTGAATGCAGCACCTGCTAATGATGTTTTCCCGACAGCCCTGGGTCTGGCTGTCGCTTTTGCTGCTTACTTCGCTGCTCGCGGCGACCCAGCTCGGCAAGCTGCAGGTTCGCGTGTCCGCCGACGAGATGCTGGTCGTAGACGACCCGCAAAGGGCCTATTACGAGCAGGTCAGGGAGACCTTTGGCGAAGACCAAATCGTCCTCCTGGTCTTGGAAGACCCGCAGCCGCTGGACGCCGACAAACTGAGCGTCCTGCGAGACGTCGTGCAGGCACTCGAGACGCTGCCCTTCGTCGACCGCGTCGAGAGCCTGTTCAGTGCCCCCCACGTCAAGAGCGTCGACGGCTTTCTGGATAAGGCACCCTACCTTGCGGCACTGCCGGAGACGCCCGGCGCCGCCGCACAACTGATGGATCAGGCGTTAAAAAACCCACTGATTCGCAACCTTCTGGTCTCGCCAGGCGGCCAGGCAATGGCGGTCGCCATTGTGCTCAAGGACAGCGCCGGGGCCGACCGGGACGATCAGATCAGCAGCGCCGTCGCGCGCGTCATCCAACCGCTGCAACAGGCCTACCAGCGCGCCTATCCGATCGGATTCGCCCAGGTGCGCAGCGAGATCGCCGCACGGATCATGGCGGAGCAGAAGGCCTTGATGCCCCTGGCGGTGGGTGCGCTGTTGATCGCGCTGTTCCTGCTGTTGCGCCAGCTGATCGACATCCTGACGCCAGTGATCACCGCGGGGGTCAGTATTCTCTGGACCTTCGGCCTGATGGGCTGGTTGGGAATCCCTATCAACGTCGTCACCTCGACCATACCCATTCTGATCATCGTGGTCGGCTCTACGGAGGATATTCACCTCCTGGCAGAGTTCAGACGCTCGCAGCGCTGCGGCGACAGCGCCGTGGCGGCGCTGCGCCACATGGCACGCAAGATGGGTCGCACCGTCCTGCTGACCTTTATCACGACCTACGCGGGCTTTCTGTCGGTCGGACTGAGCGGCATCGAGGTGCTCAGCCAGTTCGGCCTGGTCGCCTCCACCGGTCTGTTGTTCAACTTCATCGTGACCATCGTCTTCATCCCGGCTGCGCTCGCGCTGACCGGCCAATGGCAGCTGGACGGCAGATCGAGGCCCTTCGAGCAAAAGGCGTTCAAATGGGCCGTGGCCTACTGGGGCTTTCTCTCGACCCACCGCCGATACGCATTCGCGATACTGACACTGATCGCCGTTATAGCCGCCACCGGCATCCCGCGCATCAGCATCGACCACAACCCCACCGACAGCCTCGGGGAAGATTCGCTGGTGGCGCAGAACATCCGCCGCCTGAACGCGCAGTTCGCCGGTCTGGAATCCGCTTCCATCGTCATCGAGTCCGGCATCGAAGACACCTTTCTGCATGCCCGCTATCTGGACGAAGTCGTAAAGGTGCAGCGTTTCATTCAGTCGATGGACAGCTCGCTGTCGGTCACATCCTTCGCGGACTATCTGATGTTGCTCAATAACGCCTTTCAGGAGACCGACGATGCCGGCGTGCCGGCGAGCAATGACGAAATCGCCGAACTGATGCTCTTTCTCGATCATGATCGCGTGAGTGCCTACGTGACCGAGGACTACAGCAAGACGCGCATCCTGGTGCGCCACGACATCGCCGCGACAGAGACACTCAAGGATATGTCACAAAGGGTGCGTAGCTATCTGGATGAAAATCTCGACCCTGGACTCAGGGCCACGATAACGGGCGATTCCATGCTGACCTTGTCTGCGACCGCCAGCATGATCAACGGCCAGCTTCAGTCGGTGCTGCTGATCCTGAGCTTTTTCATTCTGATCGTCGCCTTTCTGTTTACCGATCTCCGTGTCGGCCTCCTCGCCGCGCTGCCGAATATCTTCCCCGTGATCATTCTCTTTGGCGTGATGGGCTACGCGGGCATCCCGCTGAACATCGGCACGACCATGGCGGCGGCGATTGCCATCGGCATCGCCGTCGACGACACCCTGCACTTCATGCTGCGCTACAACCAGGAGCTGCGAACCTCCAAGAGCCAGACCCTGGCCATGCAGAACACCATCTATGAAGAGGCGCTGCCTGTCATGTCCACGTCTATCGCGCTGACTGTGGGTTTCCTGGTGTTCGCCCAATCCGACTTTTCCCCCGTGGCGCAGTTCGGGCTGTTGAGCGCGCTGGTGATAACCACGGCCTTGCTGGCGGATTTCGTGATCACACCGCTGGCGATCTCCGCGCTGCGTCTGGTCACCCTGTGGGACCTTCTGTCGCCGCATGCGCGCCGGCAGCTCATACCCAGCAGCCCGCTTTTTCGAGGCATGCGTCCGTGGCAGATCCGAAGATTCGTGCTTTCCAGCACCCTGCTGGAGTTCAAGGCCGGCCAGTATGTTTATCGCCAGAATGACGAGAGCAACGCACTGTATCTGGTGATGAAAGGCGTGGTCGAGATCACCGTGCCGCGGCGGCGCGGACAGGGCAAAGACCCAGTCGTCGACAGGTTCGCCGCCGGCCAGGTCTTCGGTGATGTCGCGCTGCTCGCGGACGAGCCACGCCAGACCAATGCCGTGGCGCTGCGTGACACCACCTTGATGGCCCTGACACGCGAGGGGATTGCGAACGTCAACCTATTTCATCCATTCATCGCCTCTAGGCTTTTTCTCAATCTTGCGCGCGACGTAAGCTGTCGCTGGGTCGATTTTATCGTGCGCGTGAAAAGCCAGGGAGGCGAGCTGGCAGAGAGGGAGGAAAACAAATGAACGGTCGCTTCCCCGGATCTCTGTGTGGTGATGTCGTAGTGACTCGCCACCGGGCATCATCCGGCGTCGCCGCATCGCGCATTATCGCGCTGCTTAGCGGACTCGCCGCGCTGGCGATCGCGCCGGTGCAGGTGGCTGCGGACGCAGGGCACAAGGCCTTTTTTGCCGAGCCCGCGAGCGGCAGGAAGGTCACGCACTATACCGTTGACTTGGCGGTCGGGCGGGAGACCAGACAGTCGTTCGTGATACCGGACGACTGTGACTCCGTCATGCGTGCACTCGAAGAGCGCAAGGCCTACCGGGGACGGATCGTCGATCGCCGGCTGTGGCACAAAGTCGAGGGTGATTGCCATTACGATGGCTTTTTGCATCGACATCCGCGACAGGCGTTGCAGGACTACGTCTCCGACTATGACTTCATGAACGCACGCCTTAGCGACCTGCCAATAGACAGGCGCTGTGCAGGAGCCTCGTCGAACAGCGGCGAGACGGCCTGCGACCCGATGGCGACCGATGCCTCCGGACTGTTGCGCCATTTCCCGTTGGCCCAACCCCTGCAGGACGGCGCCGGTGGAGACGAGTGCGAATGCGAACTCACCAACGGCGTCTTCCGCGGCCATCTCTTCGTCGATGAACAGGGCGTGCGCTGCACCACCGACCCGGACGCACCCAGCCTGCGCCTGATCGCCGTGGATTTCGCGGATATCAACGGTGATCGCGTCCTGGATGCGGTCCTGCGGTTCGTGCCGCTAAGGGCGGGTCCGGCCCGCATGCCTTTGATCCTGCCACTGACGAGATTCGAGCCCGATGCACCGTTCAGCGTACCCGAACTGCAGCGTCCGA
>JBATKF010000416.1:0-35359 GCA_049669185.1 Sedimenticolaceae bacterium
CCCTCGCCATGACGGGGCGTACTCGTTGCAGGCGGTTCGACGTAGTGTCGACTACGCCTTCACCGCCTTCCACTGCGTGCACCCCGCCATAGCGGCGTCTCGGCGTCCTCGTTACGAAAAACGGTGAGATATCCAGGCTAGCCTGCGAATCTCACCGTTGTTCGTCGAGATCGGCACTTCGACAAGTACCGGAAAGGCACTACACTCCGGGCGGAACACAACGACCTGCGGAGATCCGACGATGACTGACCGTCCACCACTGCCACCGTTCACGATGGAGACAGCGACCCAGAAGGTCCGCCTGGCGGAGAACGCCTGGAATTCGCGCGATCCCGGGAAAGTCTCGCTCGCCTACACCGCAGACAGCCGCTGGCGTAACCGTGCCGAGTTCATTCAGGGACGCGAAGAGATCGTGGTGTTCCTCAAGCGCAAATGGGCGCGCGAACTCGACTACCGCCTGATCAAGGAACTCTGGGGCTTCCGCGAAAATCGTATGGCGGTAAGGTTCAAGTACGAATGGCATGATGATTCCGGAAACTGGTACCGCTCACATGGCAACGAGCTATGGGAGTTCGACGAGCACGGCCTGATGCGTCGCCGCGAGGCCAGTATCAACGACACTCCGATACTGGAATCCGAGCGCATGTTTCGGTGGGAGCAAGGCCCCCGGCCAGAGGATCATCCCGGTCTGACAGAACTCGGGCTCTAGTAGGCATGATCGAATCAGAAGGCCAGCCAAAAGCAAGGAGGACGCGATGTCTGTTCAGCAGGGAGTGGTCCTGATTGCCGCCATTGGCGGAATTGCAGTCAGCCTCCAGGCGCAGTTCGTTGGTCTGATCGACAAGCGGATAGGCACTTTTGAGAGTGTCTTTCTCACCTATGTGACCGGCGGCCTGCTGATTGCTTTGATGCTGCCGCTGCAGCGTGACCACAACCTTGCCGCGCTGACTCAACTGCCTTGGTATGCGTGGACAGGCGGCGCATTGGGGCTAGTGATCGTCGGCACGATCGGCTACAGCGCGCCGCGTCTGGGTCTGGTCGCGGCTCTTTCCATCGTCGTCGGTGCCCAGTTCATCGCCGGTGCGCTGATAGATCATTTCGGTCTCTTCGGCGCGGATCTGCAGCCGATGGACCTGGCTCGCTTCGTTGGCCTGGGGTTGATTGTCGTGGGTATCTGGCTGACCCTGAAGTGAGTCAGCCCGTTTATCTCACCAGGCTAGCGCATGTCCTGGGTATCAGCGCTGGTCCAGAAGCTCTGCGCCGCATTGGCCAGTTGGTGACTCAACGAATCCCAAGAGAAACCGGCTGCGTGAACCATTAACCCGATCAGCGCTACGGGCTCCTGCATTGCCTGGATGGTTGGCTGTAGGCCTGTCAGGTCGATACCGAGGCGCGTGATGTCGACGAGTTGGTATCTGTGTTTTCCGGAGTGGTCTGTGGTCTGCGCAGACATTTGGTCGCGGACGGTGAGGAATTGGGCAAGCGCGGACCCGCTCGAAAGTGCGTCCCAGCTAGTCAGCAGCCGCGCGAAGTGCCGGTCGAACTCGTCGCCGCGCGCTGTCTGTTCTCTTTGTGCTATGTCGGCGAGCAAGCGGATGATGTCAGGATCCGACTCGGTGCGCGCCGGCTCCTCACCCCAGGCGCAGTAACGGCGCCTGAGCTCATCGCGCAGCGGCTGGTGACGGAGCTGCGCGACCAACCGAGGGATGCTCGGGGCGTGTTCATCGCCATCCAGGCAAAGCCGGCTGATCTCCTGCACGCAGGCCAGCATCAGGGAACGGCGCAGGATCAGGAAGCCGCTGCGTTGCCCGAATGAACCTCGGCCAGAGATAGTCTCGCGGTCGAACAGCATCGGATCGAGTAGGGCATAGGCCTCTCTCAGGCCGATGAAGCCGTCGAGAAGCTGACTGGCCTGCGCCTCGAGTTTTTCAAGCATTGCAGACATCATCTTCGACTGCTGCGATGGATCTTGGGCACATAGGCCATATGCCGCTGTGCGGGGGCGGATGACCTGCCATTGCCGGGCCTCTGCGCCGGCACGATTTGGGGAGTCGAGCCGTCTGCGGCGGCATCGAGTCGCCGACCGGGTTCAACCGACCCGGCCGTAATAGCGCGGGAATGTCGGGAGGCACGTCAAAGAAGATCGCGTTTCCTCGGGCCTCGCGAAACAACCGGAAAGCTGTGGTGGATTCTTCATTCCCGTCCGTCGCGGGGGACCGGAGCGTTGACCCGGGCCATGGTTGACGATATCGAGCGGCATAGCCATCACTGCTCCTCCTATCGGTTGCGCTTGGCGGACTTGTGGCCGCCCCCAGCCGATTTCCAGCAATTTGCGCGCCGAATCTTGCATAAATTTTTAATTACAATGACTTAGGAGCTTAGTCCTGACGGATGCCGCGGCAGTTTCCGCAATTGTGGAAAAAATCCTGACACCTAGCTGCCGTCATTCAAGCGGCCAGCGGCGTCGCCCAGCGACAGATAAGAATTTAAAGCGTTGCGTGTGGCATCCGGTCGATCACGGATCGCTCTCAGTCCTCCGTCACGTCGATCTCTACGCCATAGTCCAGTGTGCTGGTCGCACCGGCCCCCTGGAACGCGCCGCTCACCGGCATGGTGTCGTGCGCGTCCGCTGCCGCGGCAACGGTCACATGCGTGTTCGCTATGGCCTGTCCGTGGGTGGGGTCGAAGCCGCGCCAGCCGGCGCCTGGGAGATACACCTCCGGCCACGCGTGCAGGTGGCGTCGTTCAAGCTGGAGGTCGCCGCGCTGGTAGCCGCTGGCGAAGCGCGCGGGAATGCCCTCTGCCCGACAGCAGTCGACGAACAAGACCGTCAGATCCCGACAGGCACCGTTGCGGCTTTGCAGCGTAAACGCGGGGCTCTGCGGCGCCCCGGTATCACGATAGATATGGCTGAACTCGGCGAACAGCCGGTGATTGAGTCCATCGAGGAAACGCAGCGTGTCGTGTTGTGCCGCCGCGCTGAGTTCGGCCGCAAATGTGTCGACGGTATCGTCGACCGTGGCGCGCTCGAGATAGGCCCGCGCAGGGATCCTGTCAGATGTTGCGGCCATCGGTAGCGTCATCGCCTCCTGGGCCAGGATGAAATCAAAGGCATTCTGTCGCAAGGTCTCGACCCGCATACTGACGTCGATATCGAGACAATCCGTTTTTTGTGTGAACCATACCTCGGTTACCCGATTGTTCTCGAGGTCGATGTGTTCATTGAAACCCTGCGGCTGCGGATGGATGGTGAGGTGGTGCTCGAGCACCCTTTGTGCCCCGTCGTCGCGCGGGTGGAAGCGCAGTTGCTGAGGTCCGAGCTGCACCGGCTGTGAATAGCGATAGCGGGTGTGATGTCGAATGGCAAAGTGCATGTCCAGAAGCTCCGGTCGCGACCAGTGTCAGCTCGTCTGCATGCGGTCGACGCGCACAGTCTGTGTCGTCGGATAGACCGCGGGACCGAACTGGTTGTAGACGGCCACGTCCGCGGCATCGCGGCCGTAGCCGACGGCCACGTAGCCGCCTGTGGGTGTCTGCTGTGTCGGGTCGAAGGTATACCAGCGGCCACCGACATAGGCCTCGAACCAGGCGTGCAGGTCCATGGGCTGCAATCCATAGAGGTAGCCCACAACCATCCGGGCCGGAATGCTTAGGCTGCGGCATAGCGCGATGCCGAGGTGCGCCAGGTCTCGGCATACCCCCACTTGACGGGCATTGACTTCTACCGCCGAGAGCGGAACGTCACTGCTGCCCGGGCGATAGTGGATGTTGTTGCGCAGCCAGCCGACGATAGCCGCCACCTGGTTGTAGCCCGGACTCTGGCCCAGCGTGATTTCAGTCGCCATCTGATGAAAGCGGTCCGATTCGCAGTAGCGACTAGGCAACAGGTAACTGAGTACCGCGTCCGGCAGATTCTGAACTTCGACGAACGGTGCCCCAAAAGCCTGGTCGATGCTGTCGGCAATCATCACCTCGGCGCTGGTGCGCACCTGAAAGGTCCCGGCGGGGGCGATCAGCCGTTGGCAAAGGTTGCCGTAGTCATCGGTGAACTCGAACACAGGTACGCTTGGCGCCAGTCTGTATTCCTCGCGGGCGACCCACTGCTGCGCACCGCTGCGTGGCCTCAGCATCAACACGAAGGGTACCGGCAGCGTGATGTCGAATAAGAAATCGCAGCTTGTACGGAGCCACATGGGAAAGCTTGTCCATTGAAAGCAGAGAGAAAATTAAACCTAGCATCCGGTCGCGCGAGAGAACGCGGATATCGGTCTGCCTTACCGCTATAGACTGCACTTCGTGCCTCTCAGAAACAAGTCTTCAGGGGGGTACCCGCGCGGTATGGACTGACGTGCGCCACTCCCCCCCGGCATGCGACCCGAGAGAAAGCAGAGTCACCGTCGTTTTATCCAGTTCGGCGGTGTGGCCCGTGATCGACTAGTGCGAGATGGTGGCTAAAACTGAGACAGATTTATGTAAACTCTGCGGACCTGGCGCGCATCGCGACACGCAATCCCGGAGTGACTATGACCGAGCATCGTCCCCCAGCCGCACTCGAGAACCCCCGTAGCCGTCTGCATGTCCGCAACGCTAGGTTGGACGATATTTCCGCGATAGCGGACCTTACCAAACGCGTCTACAGCGCCAGCGGCATGCACGGTTATTCGAAGGGGTCACTGCGGGGCCAGATCAACAATTTTCCGGATGGCCAGTTCGTCGCAGTGGTCGATGAGCAGGTAGTCGGATATTGCGCCACTTTTCAGGTCACCGAAGCGGTTGGGCTGAAATCACACACCTGGGTCGAGATCACCGGCAACGGCTACGCTTCTCGCCACAATCCGCAGGGCGGCTGGCTGTACGGTATGGAGGTCTGTGTCGACCCGGAATACCGCGGCTATCGGATTGGTCAGCGACTGTACAACGAACGCAAGCGCCTGTGTGAGACCTTGGGGCTGAAAGGCATTGTGTTTGCCGGCCGGCTGCCGACGCTGCGGCGGCGGCTCAAGAAGGGCGACAGCGTCGAAGACTACGTTAAACAGGTGGTCGAGAAGAAGCTGAAAGACCCGGTGCTGTCGTTCCAGTTACGCAATGGCTTCGAGGTGATCGGCGTCATTCCCCATTACATGGCCTCCGACCGCGACTCGCTCGGCTATGCGGTGCACCTGGTCTGGCACAATCCCAAGGTGGATCACGAACTGCTGGCCGGTCGCAAGAAGCGCTATGGAAGCCGCCCACCGGACTCCATTCGCGTCGGGGCGGTACAGTACAAACAGCGCCGCGTGAAATCGTTCGAGGAGTTCCTGTCACTGATCGAGTATTTCGTGGACGTGGTGGCAGACTACAAGGGCGATTTCGTGGTGTTTCCAGAGATGTTCGTACTGCAGGTGCTGTCGATCGAGGACCAGCAGCTGACCCCTGCCCAGTCGATCGAGGCCCTGAGCGCGCACACGCCGCAGTTCAAGGAGGCGCTGCGCGATATGGCTATCCGCTACAACATCAACATCATCGGCGGTTCGCACCCAACGCATATGCCCAACGGTCGGGTCGAGAATATCGCCTATATCTTCCTGCGCGACGGCGCTGTGCACGAGCAACCCAAGATCCACCCAACGCCGAACGAGGTGTACTGGTGGAACATCGAAGGCGGCCGTTCGCTGCATGCGATCGACACCGACTGCGGTCCGATCGGCGTCTTGATCTGCTATGACTCGGAGTTCCCTGAGCTGACGCGCCACTTGGTGGACCAGGGTGCACAGATTCTGTTTGTGCCGTTCTGCACCGACGAGCGCCAGTCCTACATGCGGGTTCGCTACTGCTGTCAGGCGCGTGCGGTAGAGAATCAGATCTACGTCGTTCTGGCTGGCAATGTGGGCAACCTGCCGGGGGTGTCCAACATGGACATCCAGTATGCGCAGAGCTGCATCCTGACGCCATGCGACTTCCCGTTTGCGCGCGACGGCGTGGCCGCAGATACCACGCCGAATGTGGAGATGGTGGCGTTCGCCGATTTGCGTCCGGAAACCCTTCAGATGGCACGCAACAGCGGTACAGTGCAGAATCTGCGGGACCGCCGCCACGATCTGTATAGCGTCGAATGGCGGGGCGATTGACGACGCAGACCGTCCCTGGCCTGCGCTGTCGGTGGTATGGATCAGCCGGCTTTCATCACCCAGGCCGTACACCAGCCGTTGGTGTTGACGGCCTTGCCCGGGAATATCTGGCAGGCACGCCATTCCCCGTCACCCTCGGCGAAGAGCTGGCAGTTGCCGCAATTTTGCGTGTCCGCCGGTGCGCCGGGCTTGTCGACCCGTGGGGCCTGGGCGGCGTCGTGCTTGTATTTCAGGCCGACGGCTATCGGATCGTCTTCGGTCACATGCGGCAGGTCGGAGGCCATAGCGGTTCCGGACGTCATAAGTCCGGCTAACGGAATGGCCGCGACGCCGCCCGCAATGAGTTTAATCGCCTGCCGGCGATTATGATCGATGGGTTTATTACTCATATTGCACCTCGTTGATGGGGAAGCATAACGAGTCGTCGATGATCGACTCGCGGTTTGAGTTGAATCGGCCGGCCAGCGCTCACGGCGAACTGCGTTATCGATGACGCAAATATCGTCGGCGGCCGGGCCGAATCAATAATCCGGGCCGTAGTATGCCACTGTGAGGCGTGGCAACGCCATGACCAAGCTGCGGAAAATCGCGCGTTCGGCCAGATTCCCGGGGCCGAAGCACGTGGGGCGGAAAATTGCCGTCTCAGCGGCGGGGGCGAGGCAGGGGTCAGCCGGCCGCGGTGCGCGCGCTCACCGGACGCTATTTCGCGCTAATCCCGCGCCCGACAGGCAATCTCAGCGGCACTGCGGGGGCGCGTTGTGCGACGCGCTCTGCCCGCTCGATGCCGGTAGACCGGCTACGTCCAGGTCAGCCAGGCCGGGCACCGACCGCGCGGGAAAAACGCCATGAGACTGCGCAGACGTCGTCACAGCAGTTCGCCCCGCATGGTCGCCACCACAGAGCCGCCGACCGCTACTTCCGTTGTGCCTCCCGCGATCGCTCCGCGCAGCCTGACCAGCGAGGGCCGACGGATCTCGTGACCCTGCTCGATCCGCACCTCAAAACCGGGGCCGGGAAGCACTTGATGCGCTAGCAGATAAGCGCCGAGAAATGCGGCGCCATTTCCGGTTGCCGGGTCTTCGCGCACGCCATGGGCGTCGAAAAAGAATCTCGCTGACAAATCATTTTGCGGCTGTCGCGCCTGTTGGCAAAAGAGATAAACAAGGGGTGGAAAACCGGCGGCCGCCAGCGGGCTAAAGGCCTTCAGGTCGAGCACGCTGCGCCGCAGCGCGTCGAGACTGCACAGCGGTACCAGCGTGGCCGAGGTGCCTGCGGACACGACCTGTATCGGCCACCGTGTATCGATATCCCCGGGTTCCAGGCCGAGCGCTGCGGCAATGGGTTCTCGCGGAGACGTCGCGCCGAATGACATCGGCGGCGCGACAAACCAGGCAGTCTCACTTCCGTCCGCGGCAGTCTCGAACGTGACCGGGACCTGCCCTAGGGCGATATTCAGCACCATCTGTGCATCGGGCGATGAGGCAACGTAGTGGCGCAGGACCCACGCCGTACCGAGGATCGGATGCCCTGCAAAATCAATCTCGCGTGCGGGCGTGAAGATGCGTACGCGGTGGCTACCGTCATCCTCGGGTTCCGGCGACACAAAGGTAGTTTCCGAAAAGTTGATCTCTGCTGCGAGGCGCTGCATGGTCTCGCCGGACAAGGTATCGGTACCGACGAAAACGGCGAGTGGATTGCCAGAGAAGGGCTGCTCCGCGAAGACATCCACCATATAAAAGCGCTGGGTCATCTCTTAGCTTCCGTCTTGCCTGGCCGCCAAGCGATGCCGATGGCATGCCTGGCTGTGACGAAGGCGCGGCATATCACAAGAGTTCCAACAGACGAATCAGGGTGCGCAGCTCCTCGTCCTCTTCGAGCGCGCCTTCCCAAAACACGTAGTGGGCCTCTTCACCAGGCCCCCCTACTGTCAATTCAGCCTCGAAGGCGGTCACGCCTTCGGGCAGCGGGTGCGCGCGAGGCAGGCCCAGTGCCTTGATCGCCTCGATCAGGCCCTGCTCCTGCGCCTCGCCCAGCTGCCCCTTGCGCGGCGGCTCGCTGGTATAGGTGCCGCTCTCGACCACGTACTCGCCGCGGCTGTCGATGCTGACAGTGAGCGCGTAGTCTTCTTCTCCAACAACGCGATATTCGATCGGTACCATGGGCGTATGTCCTCGTTGATGCTGTTCTTACTCTGTCGCACGGGATTGCGATGCCGGTGGTTGAATCAGCCCCCCCGGCTGGAAGACCCTGTGAATATTGATCGCTCGATCCGGCCATTGCCAGCGGTTGTGCGATACCGCGGTTCGCGGGATCTCGGCTAGCCTGCCGGCGCATCAGCTGACCGTGCCCAGGCGCAGTGCAAGTGTTTGCACCAAGGGTCGGAGCCCTTTCTGTTTCAGTAGTTTGGAGGCCATTTCGGCCGATACCCAGTGCCGACCACGCTCGGGCTCCTCCCATTCTTCCACGGGAATCTCTCGACTCACGGCCATGGGATAGACCGTGACGCTACAGAAAGCCCCCCACTTGGGGTAGCGATAGCTGCCCAGTGGTTGATCGTCCACTTCGCCCTCGATTCCGGCCTCCTCCCAGGCCTCCTTGAGCGCGGATTCCTGCGCGCTGTGGCCTGGGTCGATGATGCCCTTGGGAACCACCCAGTGCTTATCCCTGCTGGAGCGAACCATCAGGATCTCCAGATTTCCGTCCCGAATGCGATAGGGTATGACTGCTGATTGGGTGTAGTAATACGCCGGGCGATTCCGCCGCTCGCTGCCATGCAGACCCGGGAAAGGGAAGCGCTTGGGCAGTTTGGCGGCACGCTGCACGCGCAGCAGCGATGCCCCGCCCTGGGGGATGTCTCGCCAGTCGTCGGGCATCGCCAGGTAGGCCAGCGCGCCGGTGGGCAGCAGCTGGCCTTTCTCGGGTAAGTCTCTCGTCTTGGCGCAGAGATACCTCAGTAAGCGCTCGAGGCCGGGGTTGTGCCCGACAAGCATGACGCGCTGGGCCTCCGGCGGGCAGGCGGCGAGCTGCGCCTTGAGTACAGACAGGCTCGCCAGATAGAGCGGCTTTTTGCGCTGGATCTGTCGTGCATCCAGACCCATGACCTCGCAGCACTTCTGCGCAGTGCCCAGTGCATGGCGGGCGGGTGAGCTGATAACCAGATCGGGCAGCAGGGCCTGCTGCGCCAGCCAGACGCCGATTCGCTGGGCGGCACGTTTGCCGCGTTCATCCAGGGGTCGATGGTGGTCATCAACATCCCGATTCTTCGCTGACTTGCCGTGGTGGAGGAGCAGGAGTTCGCGCGTCATGTTGTGCTACCTCATGAGACCGTGCAGACGCCCTGCCAGGGCATCGAAATCCACTGCGCCGCTGGCCTCAACATATCGGGACGCCATCCAGTATGGTGAGATAGGCGTCGTGCAAATCGGTCGAATCATGCAGCGGCATGATGTAGGAAGTCGGTGAAGGCGCAGTCGACACTACGTCTAACCGCCCGCAACGGGTGCGCCCCGTCAGGGCGAGGGTATCGCGGGCCGCAGCAGGAAATCGGTAAGATTTGCAGGCTAGCATCGCGAATAATGACGCCGCGGGCCGCGTTGCGAATCTCTGGTACATCTCGATCATGGGCGCAGATCTCGTATGGCCAGCGTTGCTTCGATATTTTGACGCCAAACACTCGGAAAGTCTGTAGCCGTTGGCTCTGCCAGCAAGGTGTTGAAGTCAGGCCGTCGAGTGCCAGCTTGCCGTGAGGCCCGTGGCTAATCTATGGTTCGGTTTTCCTACGCAGGGTGCCCCGCATATGACGTTCAGTGTTGATCCGCATGGCAGTGAGAAGCTGGTCAGTCTACTGGTCGACCCCGACCGCGCCGAAGAACTCAAGCAGACTTCTGGAGGCTTTCCTTCGCTGACGCTGTCTCAGCGACAGATGTGCGATCTCGAGCTGCTGCTAAACGGCGCCTTTACACCGCTGACGGGCTTCATGGGGGAGGCGGCTTATCTGTCCGTGCTTGAAACCTTGAGTCTCCCGGCCGGGAATCTCTGGCCAGTCCCCATCGTGCTGGATGTCACCGAGCCGTTTGCGGACAAGCTGGCGCCCGGCATGCAGATAGCGCTGCGCGACAACGAGGGTTTTATGCCGGCGGTGTTCACCGTGGAGGAGATCTGGCGGCCTGACCGGGAGCATGAGGCGGAACAGGTTTACGGCACCCAGGACACCGCGCACCCCGGCGTCCGTTACCTGATGAACAGTGTCAATCCGGTGTACCTTGGGGGTCGCATCGAGGGGGTGCAGGCCCCCATGCATCATGACTTCGAGAATCTTTGGGATAGCCCGGAGGAGATGCGCGGGCTGTTTCACAAGCTGGGCTGGCGCCAGGTCGTGGCCTTCCAGACCAGCAAGCCCATGCATCGGCTGCAGCGTGAGATCACTCTCAAGGTCGCCAAGGAACTGCAGGCCCATATCCTGCTCCATCCCACGGTAGGCGTAACCAAGCCCGGCGATTTGCAATACTACGCGCGCGTACATTGCTACCAGGCCATACGCCGCTACTTCCCGCACAACCTCGCCATGTTGTCCCTGCTGCCGCTGGCGATGCGCATGGCGGGACCGCGCGAGGCGCTGTGGCATGCAATTGTGCATCAGAACTACGGCTGTTCGCACATGATCGTGGGCCCGAAGCATGCCGGGCCGCCGACGATGGAAAACGAGGATGCGCCACTCTATGGTGCCGAAGCGTCACGCGCGCTGGTCGAACAGCATGAGTCACGCCTGCGGATCCAGATCGTGCACGTGGAGGCGCATCAATACGTGCCCGCCCGACAACGTTTCATGGGCGTATCGGAGATCGAGCAGCGGGGCCAGCAGGGTGTCGAGTATACGGATGCGCAGTTGAAGCGCGATCTCTCGCTCGGCGAAGAACCCCCGGAGTGGTTCAGCTACCCGGAGGTAGTCGCCGAGTTGCGCACCGCCTATCCGCCGCGCAACCGACAGGGCTTCACGCTGTTCTTCACCGGTCTGTCCGGATCGGGCAAGTCGACGCTCGCCAAGATCGTATACGGCAAACTCGTCGAGGGGGGGCGTCGTCCGGCCACGCTGCTGGATGGCGATATCGTGCGCCAGAACCTCTCGAGCGAACTCGGTTTCTCGAAACAGCACCGCGACCTGAATATCCGGCGTATCGGCTACGTGGCGAGCGAGATCACGAAAAACGGCGGTATTGCGATCTGCGCGCCTATTGCACCCTACACCGAGACCCGGCGCGCGGTGCGAGAGCAGATCGAGGAACGCGGCACCTTCATCGAGATCCATGTCGCAACGCCGCTGGCGGTGTGCGAGGCGCGTGATCGCAAGGGGCTGTACGCCAAGGCGAGAAAGGGGTTGATCCCTGAGTTTACCGGCATCAGTGATCCCTATGAGGTGCCGGAGCGGGCCGAGCTGACGATCGATACCGCCGACGTCACGCCGATGGAGGCGGCGCAGGAGATCTATCTCTATCTGCTCAAAGAGGGGTTTATCGACGCCTGAGCCTGCGCTCTCTCGACTGAGGTGCATGGGTCGACGGTTCGGAGAAAGTCTATTGTATGATGTAAACAGTGCGCTTTTTGGGGGTCGGCAACAGTGAACGACGAGGCAAAGATTCCGGGGACGATTTCTTACAAAGGCAAGGAGATGCGCGTTGAGGAAGTGCTGCAGAAGCTCGAGAATCAGCGACTGGAGATCATCACGCTGCAGAAGAAGCGCAACAAGGCGATGCGTCGCTGCCGGCGCGAGGAGGATCTAAAGCCCTATCAGGCGGAGCTGATCCGACTGCAGCAGTATCTCGAGAAGACCCGCCGCCGGATGATCATCCTATTCGAAGGGCGCGATGCGGCCGGCAAGGGCGGCACCATTCGACGCGTGACGCGCTATATGAACGAAAAACACTATCGCGTCGTGGCGCTGGGCAGACCGACCGAGGAACAGAAGACCCAGTGGTTCTTTCAGAAATACGTGCGGGAATTTCCGCGTGGCGGCGAGATCGTACTGTTCGACCGCAGCTGGTACAACCGCGCGGTCGTCGAGCGGGTGTTTGGATTCTGCACCGACGAGGAGTATGAGAACTTCATGATCGGGTGCCCGGGGTTCGAAAAAGACATCGTGCGGCAGGGCACGATTTTGGTGAAACTGTATTTTTCCGTGACCAAAGAGGAGCAGGCGCGGCGTTTCGAGCGTCGCAAGAACGATAACCTGCGCCAATGGAAATTGTCGGAGATCGACGTCCAGGCGCAGGACCGCTGGGATGAGTTCACCACGCAGAAGTACGAGATGTTGAAGAACACCAACACGACCCATTCGCCCTGGACCATCATTCGCTCCAACAATAAGCACCAGGCGCGATTGAACGCAATGAAGGTGATCTTGAATGCGGTGCCCTACGAGCGTCTCGACCCCAAACTGAATTTCGTGCCCGATCACGAGATCGTCGTCTCCGGCTCCAGGGAGCTCGAATTAATGGAGGCACAGCGCCTCAAGAAGGGGCGTTTCGTCGGATAGCCTTGTGCGTTGGCTGCCGGGTTGTAAGACAGAAGATCTCTGGGAAAAGGTTCGAGGGACGTCACGGGTCGAAGCTTCGATCAGCCCGGGTTGTTCGAGGATAGCGGTACTCTTCCACGCAGATAGTTGTGCCTTTCTGGCAGTAGCAGCCGGCTAAGGGTTGGTTGCCTTTTTCTTCAGAGTAGATCCGCAGCTCCAGGCCTGCACCCACCGGAGGCATCGGCAGGCCATCGGGTTTCGTCATGATGACACCGCCGCTGTCTACGGTGATGCGGTAGACCCCGTCCTCGAACCATTGCACCGGTTCGACGCGTACTATTCTGCCTGTTGGACTGGTGAGGCTCTCCGTCGCGATCTCGGGATATTCATCGATGCACGGATTGGCCGCCAGGCCCTGTGAGACACCGGCGAGAAAAAGGATGATCGTTGCCTAAATCCGTTCCATGATCGACCCCCTGGGAGTCTTCCGGCGTGGCTGAGGGGGCATATTGTCAAACGGGCCACGCAGAAAAGGCCAGCATCGCGCCGGAAGGTGCGGCGGTGACACCGGCGGTTCGGCGCACGAGGCCCGATCCCGCCATCACGGAGGCGTTCCAAACATGAATTCAGACGATCCCCGCTATCTCAGTCATCTTACCCGCAACAGCTTGGCCTTGGTGCTCGCTGGAGGGCGCGGCTCTCGCCTCCACGAGCTGACCGAAACGCGGGCCAAACCGGCGGTCTTTTTCGGCGGAAAGTATCGCATCATCGATTTCCCGCTTTCCAACTGCATCAACTCGGGTATTCGCCGCATCGGCGTGTTGACCCAGTACAAGGCGCACTCGCTGATTCGACATCTGGTCGAAGGATGGAGTTTTTTCCAGCGCGATCTGGGGGAGTTCATCGAGATACTGCCCGCCTCTCAGCGCACCACGGGCGACTGGTACAAGGGGACCGCCGATGCGATCTTCCAGAATCTGGATATCGTCCGAACGCTGCTCCCGAAGTATGTACTGGTGCTGTCCGGCGACCATATCTACAAGATGGATTACGGTCCGCTTCTGGCCTATCACGAGGAGAAAGGGGCGGAGATGACCGTCGCCTGCGTGGGCGTGTCCCTGAGGGACGCCCGGGACTTCGGTGTAATGAGCGTCGCGGAGGATTTTCGGGTTCTGAGCTTCGATGAGAAGCCGGCCGAGCCGCGGCCGATGCCGGGCGCGACAGACATCGCCCTGGCCTCGATGGGAAACTATGTGTTCAACACCGATTTTCTGTTTCGCAAGCTCGAGGAGGATGCGGCGGACACGGCCTCAAGCCACGATTTCGGGCACGATATCATCCCCTCAATCATCAGCGGCCACCGGGTCTTTGCATACCCGTTCCTGGACGTTAAAACCGGTCGCCAGCCCTACTGGCGGGATGTGGGCACGCTGGATGCATTCTGGGAGGCGAACATGGAGCTGGTGGCGGTGGATCCCGAACTCAATCTGTATGACAGGGACTGGCCCATCCGCACCTATCACCTACAGTTGCCATCAGCGAAGTTCGTGTTTCGGGACAGCGGCCGGACAGGCAAGGCCCTGGATTCCGTGGTGTCCGCCGGCTGTGTGATCTCGGGTTCGGCGGTCGTCGATTCGCTGCTGTTTTCCAACGTCAGGGTGCACTCGTACAGCGAGGTCAATGCCTCGGTGCTGCTCCCAGAAGTGGAAGTCGGGCGCAACTGTCGCATCAATCGTGCGGTGATCGACCGTGGCTGTCAGATACCGTCCGGCACGATCATCGGCGAGGACCCGGATGCAGATGCCAGGCGTTTCCGGGTGACAGAGAGGGGTATCGTTCTGGTAACCGCGGCTATGCTCGGTCAGGAGTCAAAGGTCAGCCTCGCCTGACGGCCGGATGTCTTCTTTCCTCCCGCCGGACTCCGGCGCGAAATGGGTCAGTATTTCAGCCGTGTATCCCTACTGTGCTGTCAACAGGCTTTACAAGTCTGCGGGAAGGCTATTCGACCCAAGGGTAAGTCGTTGATTTCAATGGGCAGTGAATCGATGGCGCATTATGTGCCTAAACCTTACGCAACTGGCCGGCGCGATCATCCCGGATACTGGTGCAACATGCAGGGCTAGGCCGGTGACGGCCTTGCATACGCTTGGCTATTGGGGCCACATCGAATCGGTCAGTGGGTCTTTTTAACCTCGTCGAAGGGGTCGGCCTCGGACTCCTTGGACTCTACACGAGGGTCAGGTGGACTCAAAACACCGTCACAGCGGTCCGCTTCCATACCCTGAATCGTCAACATCGACCATACCGCGGCAATACCCCACATGGCGAGGCCGAGGCCGACGGTATACCAGCTGACGCCCGGTTCCCCCATCGGTCCACCGAGGAAGCCGTACACTACGCTGACAACACCGAACAGCCAGAACACCGTTACCGGCGTCGCGCAGTTGCTGCCGCAACCGTACCGAAACGCCCCGATCGGCGGTACCAGTAGCGACATCGTATAACGTCTGATTCCCACGCCGGATCAACCCTCCATCGCCCGAAGCTATATTACGGATTGATTCTTAACAAGAATAGTGGTGTCCGGCGACAGCAATAGGCTGACGTTTACCCGCGCAGCGTCTCGGGGAGATGTGGACGGATGGTCGCGACGAGTTCGCGGTGCAGGCGGATATTGCCGGCAATGACGTTGCCGGTCTCGAAGTGCCGGCTGCCGCCACCTATATCGCTGACGACGCCGCCGGCCTCCTGGATCAGCAGCGCGCCGGCGGCGAAATCCCAAATCGACAGGCCCAGCTCCCAGAAGCCGTCGAGCCGGCCTGCGGCCACATAGGCGAAATCCAGCGCGGCCGAACCCGGTCGGCGGATGCCGGCGGTCTCCCGTGTCAATGCTTTGAGCATCTCGAAATAGGCGTCGATATAGCGCTGGTCGCGAAACGGAATCCCGGTGCCGAGCAGGGCGCCCTTAAGACCCTTCTGGTCCGTTACGCGCAGCCGCCGGTCGTTGAGCAGCGCGCCGCCGCCGCGGTCCGCGGTGAACATCTCGTCGCGCAGGGGATCGTAGACGACGCCGCTCTCCAGGCGGCCGCGGTGCATCAGTGCGATCGATATCGCGAACTGTGGGAAACCGTGCAGGTAATTGGTCGTGCCGTCGAGCGGATCAACGACCCATTGAAAGTCGTCTTTGCCGTGCTCACCGCTTTCCTCCGCCAGGATGGCGTGTGCGGGGTAGGCCCTGCGTATCGTCTCGATGATCGCCTGTTCGGCGTTGCGATCTACCTCGCTGACGTAATCGTTGGTTTGCTTTTCCGACACGGTAAGGCTGTCGAGGCGGCTGAAGGAGCGCATGATCACGTTACCGGCCTGGCGTGCCGCGCGTATGGCGATGTTGGTGGTGGGATTCATGGCGCGCGAGGATACGGGAAATACCGGCCACCGGAAAGATAAACGCCGCGCAGAGCGGTTTTGTTAAGCTCGCCGCATGGAGCAGAGCCTGCGCATCGTGATGGTTCACACCTCACACCCGGGAAATATCGGCGCCGCGGCCCGGGCGATGAAGAACATGTGTCTGTCCGAACTTTTCTTGGTGCAACCGCATGACTTTCCCAGCGCGGGGGCCAGTGCGCGCGCGGCAGGCGCTGACGATGTATTGCAGTCGGCCAAGGTCGTCACCACCCTGGCCGATGCGGTCGCCGAATGTCGAATCGTGATCGGCGCCAGCGCACGCCTGCGTTCGATAAAGTGGCCGCAGCTGTCGCCGCGCGAGGCGGCGGCCCTGGCCCGCGCGGAATCGTTGCATGCCCCGGTGGCGTTGGTGTTCGGGCGTGAGAGCTCGGGCCTGAGTAATCAGGAACTCGACATCTGTACCCATCTGGTGCACATCCCAAGCAATCCCGCATTCAGCTCGCTGAACGTGGCGATGGCGGTGCAGGTAATCAGCTATGAGCTGATGCTCTGCCGGGAATCGGACGAGCCGGCCAACGATTCGGATACCGGCGAGGGACCCGCGAGCAATGCGGAGATGGAGGGGCTTTTTGCGCACCTCGAGCAGGCGCTGGATGAGATTGGTTTTATTGACGCTCGCCGCTCCGAGAAGCTGATGCGGCGTCTGCGCCGCCTGTTTCATCGTGCGACCCCCGATCGCGATGAAGTCAATATCTTGCGCGGCATCCTCAGCGCAGCCCAGGGCCGCAAGTCCATGCGAAGAAACGCACGCGACTGAGTCGGTCCACGCGCCGCCCGACGGGCCTTGGGGCACTGGTTCGACGATGTGTTCTTCAGTTAGAGTGTTCGATCGGGTCAACATCGGCAAATCTGCAAATGTTCGAACAAATTCGGGAAGATGTCCGCGTTGTCTTTGATCGCGACCCGGCAGCGCGCAGCACGCTGGAGATCCTGACTGCGTATCCGGGACTGCATGCGGTCATGTTCCACCGTGCGTCGCACTGGTTGTGGCAGGCCGGCGCAAAGTGGCTAGCGCGCTTGCTGTCCCACATCTCGCGTTGGCTGACCGGCATCGAGATCCACCCCGGCGCGGTGATCGGGAGGCGTTTTTTCATCGACCACGGCATGGGCGTCGTGATCGGCGAGACCGCCGTCATCGGCGACGACTGTACCCTGTATCACGGGGTGACCTTGGGCGGCACCAGTTGGCAAAAGGGCAAGCGCCACCCGACGCTGGCAGACGATGTCGTAGTGGGCGCCGGCGCCAAGGTCTTGGGGCCGATCGAAATCGGCGAGGGTTCACGTATCGGTTCGAATGCGGTGGTCCTGCGCAATGTGCCCGCGAATAGCACCGTCGTCGGGGTACCTGGACGTCTGATTGAGCGCAAGCAGCCACCACTGGATGTCGAGCATCGCGAGAGAATGGCCTCGAAGATGGGTTTCGATGCCTACGGTGCCACGGCCGATGCGCCAGACCCGGTGGCCCATGCGATCAACTGCATGCTCGATCATGTGCATGTCATCGATACCAAAATGGAGCGGATGTGCGAGGTCCTGCGCGAGATGGGGTATGAACCGGGCGATGATGAACTGCCTGAGCTGACGTCCTGCGAGATCATCTCGACCGCCGAGGAACCGCACAAAATGCAGCTGGAAGAGACCGACAAGGCGGGATGATTCCCTGGCGCAGCGCAGGCCCCGAATTCTTGACTAATTTAGTCGGCAATGTATAGTCCGTCGGAGTTTCCAGCGCGGAGTACATCTCGGTGAGATTGACGACCAAGGGCCGTTATGCGGTCACCGCCATGCTCGATCTGGCTCTCCACCACGGTGAGGGTCCGATCACCCTGGCCGATATCGCGCAGCGACAGGGCATTTCGCTTTCCTACCTCGAACAACTGTTTTCCCGGCTGCGCAAACGCAGCCTCGTTTCCAGCGTGCGCGGGCCGGGGGGCGGCTACACGCTCGGCCGCGACGCCGGCAAGATCTTTGTGGCCCAGGTGATTTCCGCCGTCGACGAAAACGTCGACACCACGCGCTGCGGCGGTGCCCACAACTGCCAGGACAATCAGCAGTGCCTGACGCACGATCTGTGGCAGGACCTGAGCAATCGCATCTACGAATACCTCAACCAGATCAGCCTGCTGGATCTGATGAATCGGCGGGGTGTGCAAAAGGTCGCGGAACGCCAGGAGAACCTCGACGCCAAGGCATCGGTCTCCCTGGGTCAGTTGAAAGCCGAATCTGTAGGCGCCTGATTCGTAACGGTCGGCGCGTCCCACAACGAGCCCGGAGCCGTCCATGCAGCTACCCATCTATCTCGACTACTCAGCGACGACGCCAGTGGATCCGCGGGTTGCGGAAAGGATGTGCGCCTGCCTGACGCCGGATGGTGCCTTCGGCAACCCGGCGTCGCGTTCGCATGCGTTCGGCTGGGCCGCGGAGACCTTGGTTGACGAGGCACGTGCCAATGTGGCGGCGCTGGTCGGGGCGGACCCCAAGGAGATCATCTGGACCTCTGGCGCAACCGAATCCGACAATCTGGCAATCAAAGGAGCGGCGCACTTTTACAGAAAGCAGGGCCAGCATATCGTTACGCTCAAGACCGAGCACAAGGCGGTGCTCGACAGCTGCCGTCAGCTCGAGCGCGAGGGTTTCGAGGTTACCTACTTGGACGTGCAGCCCAACGGCCTGGTTGATCTGGGGGCGTTCGAGGCGGCCATTCGGCCGGATACGGTCCTGGCCTCGGTGATGCACGTCAACAACGAGATCGGCGTAATTCAGGACATTGCCGCACTGGGCGCGATCTGTCGCGCGCGCAAAGTCATCTTTCATAGCGATGCCGCGCAGAGCACCGGCAAGGTCCCGATTGATCTGTCGCGGCTCGCCGTCGATCTGATGAGCTTCAGTGCTCACAAGACCTACGGCCCCAAGGGCATCGGCGCGCTCTATGTGCAGCGAAAGCCACGCGTCCGGCTCGAGGCGCAGATGCATGGCGGCGGCCATGAGCGTGGTTTGCGCTCAGGCACCCTGCCCACCCATCAGATCGTCGGCATGGGTGAGGCCTTCCGAATCGCCCGCGAGGAGATGGCGACCGAGAGCGCGCGCATCCTGGCGTTGCGCAGCAGACTGTTTGACGGCCTCAAGGGCATGGAAGAGGTGTATGTCAACGGTGATCTCGAACACCGCATCGCCGGCAACCTGAACGTAAGCTTTAATTTTGTCGAAGGCGAAAGTCTGATGATGGCGCTCAAGGACATGGCCGTGTCATCGGGCTCCGCATGCACCTCGGCGAGCCTCGAGCCAAGCTATGTGCTGCGGGCCCTCGGTCGGCCGGACGAACTGGCGCACAGTTCGCTGCGCTTCACCTTGGGTCGCTTTACGACCGAGGAAGAGATAGACCATGTCTTGTCTCAGGTGCGCGGACAGGTCGAACGCCTGCGCGAACTCAGCCCGTTATGGGATATGTACAAAGAGGGTGTGGATCTGAGCAGCGTCGAGTGGGCTGCGCACTGAGTGCATAAATCAACCGGCGTAATGTGAAAGGTGTATGACACGTGGGTGCCGGGGGCTTTGTTAAATCGGCGGGTTGGGTGTAGCCTCCGCCCTGCAGACGCAATAATCGTCTGCCTCGAGAGAGTTTGTGCGGGTTTTCCCGCTGGTCCACCGTCGGTTAGTGGCTTGGCAGTCGGGGGACGTTTTGTCTACGGGCCACACGCTTGAGAGCATTCCGCGATGAATATATATGTAGGAAATCTGGCATACACTGTCACTGAGGACGAGCTGCGCGAGGCGTTTTCCGCGTTCGGTGAGGTCTCGCGCGCAAACGTGATCATGGATCGCGACACTGGGCGTTCCAAAGGATTTGGTTTTGTAGAAATGCCAGATGATTCGCAGGCTGAAGCTGCGATTGCTGGCCTTAATGAGCAGTCGTTGGGCGGTCGAGCGATCCGCGTGAACGAAGCGAGGCCGCGTGATGATCGACCGCGCCGTCCGCGCAACTGATCAAAGCGGCGGGCCGCCGCGCCACCCGGTCGGGCTCGGCCGGGTGGCCGCAGACAGAGAGGGGGAAGGACCATGGCTTACAGCGACAAGGTCATTGACCATTATGAGCACCCACGTAACGTCGGTGTTTTAGATAAAGGCGCAGCCAACGTCGGCACGGGAATGGTAGGTGCGCCTGCCTGCGGCGACGTCATGCGTCTCCAGATCCAGGTCAACGATCAGGGCGTCATCGAGGACGCGAAGTTTAAGACCTACGGTTGTGGCTCTGCAATCGCCTCAAGCTCACTGCTCACCGAATGGGTGAAGGGCAAAACGCTGGACGAGGCCCGCGAAATCAGGAACTCGGAGATTGCAGAAGAGCTGGCGCTGCCGCCGGTGAAGATTCACTGCTCGGTGCTGGCGGAAGACGCCATCAAGGCGGCGATCGCCGACTACCAGTCCAAGCAGGACGCTTGACCTGACGCGGCGCGCAGCAGTTATGGCGATAACACTGACAGCGGCTGCGGCAGACCGGGTGCATAGCTTCTTGCAAAATCGCGGGAGCGGTCTGGGTGTGCGGCTCGGAGTAAAAACCTCCGGGTGTTCGGGCCTGGCTTATGTATTGGAGTTCGTCGATGTGCTGGACGAAGACGATCAGGTCTTCGAAGATCGCGGCGTCAAGGTTATCGTCGACGAAAAGAGCCTGGTGTATCTCGACGGAACCCAGCTCGACTACGGCAAGGAAGGCCTCAACGAAGGTTTCAGGTTCAACAACCCCAATGTCAAGGATGAATGCGGTTGCGGCGAAAGCTTTCACGTCTAGGTGTACCTCTCTCGGGTCGCTGAGGCACTGGCGCCGACTGCCTGCAGGCATGCTTGACTGGTTGTCCCATGTTGGATTTTTCCAAGAACTATTTCGAATTGTTCGGGATGTCGGCCGGTTTTCTGGTGGACGTCCCCGAACTGGCGCGACGTTACCGCGAACTGCATAAAGTTGTGCACCCGGACCGATTTGCAGCGGCTGGCCGGGCAAGCCAACGCCTATCCCTGCAGAGCGCAATGTTGGTGAACGAGGCCTACGATACCCTCAAGGATCCACTCAAGCGCGCGCAGTATCTTCTTCGGCTGCAGGGCGTCGAGCTCGACGTCCAGCGCCATACCCTCAACGATCCCGCCTTTCTGATGCAGCAGATGGCATTGCGTGAGGCACTCGCCGAGGTGCGCGGTGCGACCGATGCACGTGCCCGTCTGGACGCCCTGATGCAAGAAATTGGCAACATGATAGAGACGCAGGTCGCACGTCTGGCCGTTCAGCTGGAGGAGTCGGGTGCCGAACAACTTGAGGCGGCCGCGCAAAGCGTGCAAAAGATGCAGTTTCTGAACAAGTTGCATGCGGAGGCCGAAGCACTCGAGGCCGACCTGGAAGAGGCCTGCTGATGGCCCTGTTGCAGATTGCAGAACCCGGTCAATCCGCGGCGCCGCATCTGCATCGGCTGGCGGCCGGTATCGATCTGGGCACGACCAATTCGTTAGTGGCCACGGTGCGCAGCGGGTTGGCGGAGACCCTGCCAGATGAACAAGGCAGGCATATACTTCCCTCGGTGGTGCGTTACTGCGCCACCGGCGTAGAGGTGGGCGAGGCGGCACGCCGCGCGGCAGCCGCAGATCCGCTGAACACGATCTCCTCGGCCAAACGCCTGATCGGTCGGGGCATCGCGGACGTGAAGTCGCTCGGGCGCGAGCTGCCTTACGAGTTCGTAATGGCCGACAGCCCGGTGCCGCGCATTCGCACCATTGCCGGGGACGTCACACCGATCGAGGTGTCGGCGGAGATACTCAAGGTGCTCGCGCAGCGGGCGCAGGAAATCCTGGGCGGTGAGCTCAGCGGCGTGGTGATCACGGTGCCCGCATACTTCGATGACGCCCAGCGCCAGGCGACCAGGGATGCGGCACGACTTGCCGGGCTGCATGTCTTTCGTCTGCTCAACGAGCCGACGGCTGCGGCGGTGGCCTATGGGCTGGATCACGCCGCAGACGGCGTGCATGCGATCTACGACCTCGGCGGCGGCACCTTTGATATCTCGGTTCTGCGGCTGCACAAAGGCGTCTTCGAAGTCATGGCGACGGGCGGGGATTCGGCCCTGGGTGGCGACGATTTCGACGCCGCTGTCGCCGGCTGGCTGCTGACCGAGGCAGACCTCGGCAGCGACGCGGATCGCGGCACGCTGCGCCATTTGCTGGACCAGGCGCGTGCGGCCAAGGAGCGCCTGGCGCAGCAAGAGACGGTGGCGCTCGAGATCGACCGTCCGGATGCTGGGCTATGGCGCGGTATCCTGACGCGCAAGCAACTCGCCGACCTGCTGGATCCGCTGATCCGCAAGACCATCAATACCTGTCGGCGCGTGCTGCGCGACGCCGGGGTCACCATCGACGAGATCGAGGATATCGTCATGGTAGGCGGCTCGACGCGAACTCTGAGGGTGCGCGAAAAGGTGAGCGAATATTTTGGGCAGGCGCCGTTGGTCGACATCGATCCGGATCGGGTCGTGGCCATCGGTGCGGCGATTCAGGCGGATGTGCTGGCCGGCAATAGACCCGATGATGAGATGCTGCTGCTCGACGTCAATCCCTTGTCGCTCGGGATAGAGACCATGGGCGGCCTGACCGAAAAGATACTGCCGCGCAATACGGCGCTCCCGGCTGCCCGCGCTCAGGAGTTCACGACCTTCAAGGATGGACAAACGGCGATGAGTATCCATGTGGTTCAGGGTGAGCGCGAACTGGTCGCGGATTGCCGTTCACTGGCGCGCTTCACGTTGCGAGACATACCGCCAATGGTTGCCGGCGCTGCCCGCATCCGGGTGACGTATTCGGTCGATGCCGACGGCCTGCTGCGAGTCGAGGCCAGCGAGCTGAGCTCCGGCGCGTTGGCCAGGGTCGAGGTGAAACCCTCTTATGGGCTCACTGACGATGAAATCACAGGGATGCTCAAGGCCTCGATCGAGCATGCCAGGGACGATATCGACGCGCGCCGCCTGGTCGAAGAGCAGGTCGAAGCCCAACGCGTGACTCAGGCGTTGAACGCGGCCCTGGCCTGCGATGCCGACGAACTGCTGTCGGCACAGGAGCGCGCCGTCATCGATCAGGCGTTGCAGGCGCTGAACGCCACCGTCGATGTGTCTCAGGATGCCGCTGAGGTGGAAGCGGCGGTCAAGCGACTCGAGAGCGATTGCGAGTTCTATGTCGAACGACGCATGAACAGCGGCGTCCGCAAGGCATTGGCCGGTCAGCGTGTCGATGAGATTGCGCAGCGACACGGACGAGAGGCCGACTAGCGTCCATGCCCCAGATCATCTTCCTGCCGAATGAAGAGATCTGCCCGGGGGGCGCGTTGATTGAAGCTGCGACGGGCCAGACGATCTGTGATGCCGCACTTGCGCATGACATCGAGATCGAGCACGCCTGTGAGAAATCCTGCGCCTGCACGACCTGCCATGTGATTGTCCGCGAGGGCTTCGATTCGTTGAATGAATCGAGCGAGGAGGAAGAGGATCTGCTCGACAAGGCTTGGGGACTCGAGCCGGAATCCCGTCTGAGCTGCCAGGCGGTCGTCGGTGAACTGGACCTCGTCGTCGAGATCCCGAAATACACCATCAATCACGCCAAAGAGCATCACTGATGGCCGTGCGGAGAAGACGATGCGCCTGAAGTGGACCGATGTGCTCGAAATCGCCATCGAACTGGACGAGGCGCACCCAGCCGTGGATCCGCTCGCAGTCAATTTTGTCGATTTGATGAACTGGGTGCTGGCGCTGCCCAATTTCGACGATGCCCGCGAACACTGCGGCGAGAAAATACTCGAGGCCATACAGGCCGCGTGGATCGAGGAGCGGCAGTAATCCCTGTTTTTCGGGTGCGTGTCCTCCGGGTCGGTTCCGCGCTCAACCATTGATGGGCCCTGAGGAGGATTCATGTCCCTGATCAAACCATTCCGCGGCCTGCGGCCGGCCGCCGGGCGTGCGGGTGAGGTGGCCGCACCCCCATATGACGTCGTCGACCGCAGCGAGGCCAAGGCGCTGGCGCACGCGCGGCCATGGAGCTTTCTGCATATTTCGCGGCCGGAGATAGATCTGCCCGACGACGTCGATGCCTATGCGCCGGCCGTGTATGCGCAAGGCCGGAAAAACCTGGACCGCATGATCACCGAGGGCATCCTGGTGCGCGACGAGGCGCCCTGCTACTACGCCTATCGTTTGACCATGGGCGAACATCGCCAGACCGGGCTGGTGGCAGGCGCCTCCGTCGAGGCCTATGACCGGAACCGCATCAGAAAGCACGAATTCACCCGCCCGGTGAAAGAGGACGATCGGGTACGCCAGATCGACGCCCTGAATGCCCAGACAGGGCCGGTGTTCCTGGTGTATCCCGCCAACGCGGTGGTCGACGATATTCTCAGGAGGGTATCGACTGCGCCAAGCGACATCGATATCACGGCAGCGCGCGACGGGGTAAGACACGAGATCTGGAAGATAGATGATCCGCAGATCATCGCGCAGTTGACCGCGGCCTTTGAAGCGATGCCGGCGATCTATGTGGCCGACGGACATCATCGATCTGCGGCGGGTTCGCGGGTCGGTAGGGCAAGACGTGAAGCGAATCCGCAGCATACCGGTGAAGAAGGCTACAACTATTTCCTCAGCGTCATCTTTCCGCATGACCAGATGCAGATACTCGATTACAACCGGGTGGTGCGTGATCTGAACGGCAACAGCGAGGAGGAATTTCTCGCGCGGGTTGGTGAGGCATTCGATCTTGAGTTGCTTGGCGATCCCTTCAAGCCGGCGCAGGCCGGCGAGTTCGGGATGTTCCTGGGCGGCCAGTGGTATCGTCTGCAGATCCATGAAGATCGTATCCCGCCGAGCGATCCGGTAGGCCGCCTCGATGTCAGTCTGCTGCAGGCCAACCTGATCGATCCGATTCTCGGCATCAGCGATCCGCGCCGCGACGACCGGATTGATTTTGTCGGAGGGATTCGCGGTCTGGAGGAACTGGAACGGCGAATCGCCGGTCGGCAGTGGGCGGTGGCCTTCGCCGTGTATCCCACGACCATGCAGTCGCTGATGGAGGTCGCCGATGCGGGCGAGGTGATGCCTCCGAAGTCTACCTGGTTCGAACCGAAGCTCGCCGACGGCTTGATAAGCCACGTCCTCGACTGAGTGTCTGTGCGGGACGCATCCGTGCACGACAACGGCCGCGGCTGAACCGGAACAGCGCCTTATCCATGGTCTCTCTCGTTACGACATTGCCGAAGCAGGGCACGGCCAGCGATCAGCAGGTCGAGAGCTGGTTGGCCGAGTTGGCCAAGCAGCGTTCGGCGCGGGATGTCGAGATGCTGCGCGACGCCATCCGGATCGCACGCGCCGCGCATCAGGGCGAACCGGCGCTGGACGGTTTCGACCTCTTTCTGTCCTTGCTGCATACCGTCGATACGCTGAATGCGCTGAAGCTCGATATCGAGCCGCTGCTGGCCGCGATGCTGTCTGAATTGCCCGGCCATGCCGCCTATGACGCTGCCGATATCGAGCGGCGCTTCGGGCCGGCCGTGGGGGCAATGCTGCTGCAGGTCTCGCGGATTCGCGAACTGTCGGCGTCGGGCACAGCGCAGGTGGACGAACGCGGCATAGAGAAGCTGCGTCGAATGCTGTTGGGTATCGCGAACGACGTACGTGCGATCCTCGTCTTGTTGTCCAAGCGTCTGCAACTGATGCGCCGGCTCAAGCGCCTGCCGCCGGAGCTGCAGCGGCGGATCGCGCGGGAGACCCAGCTGGTGCATGCCCCGCTGGCCAACCGGCTCGGTGTCTGGCAGTTGAAATGGGAGCTGGAGGATCTGTGTCTGCGCCATCTCGAGCCGGATCAATATGTCAGCCTGGCCAGGCAACTCGACGGCAAACGCCGTGAGCGGGAGAATTTTGTTGCCGATGTGAAACGACGTCTGGGCACCGCGTGCGCATCGGCCGGGATACCGGTGGATCTCTCTGGCCGGCCAAAACACATCTACAGCATCTGGAAGAAAATGAAGCGCAAACGCGTGGATTTCGGGCAGGTGTTGGATGTGCGGGCGGTGCGTGCGCTGGTCGAAACCGTACCGCAGTGCTACGAGGTCTTGGGCATTGCGCACAGCCTGTGGCGCCCGATACCGGGCGAATTCGACGATTACATCGCGCATCCCAAGCCCAATGGCTATCGTTCTCTGCACACGGCGGTGGTGGGAGACGACGGAAGGCCCCTGGAGATCCAGGTGCGCACGCGGGAGATGCACGAAAACGCCGAACGCGGCGTAGCGGCACACTGGCGCTACAAAGAGAGCGCCGAGCAGGACAAGGAACTCGAGCGCCGGATTGAATGGATGCGCCGGTGGCTCGAGCAGCAGACCGATGAGACGGCCGCACCCGATGGTATCGAGGAGGATGCTGAGTTCGAGGCACGTCGTATCTATGTGCTTTCGCCGCAGGGCAAGGTGGTCGAGCTGCCGAGCGGTGCCACCGCGATCGACTTCGCCTATGCGATCCACACCTCGGTTGGGCACCGTTGCCGCGGGGCCAAAGTGGACGGGCAGATACAGCCATTGGCGCAGCCATTGGTGAGCGGTCAGAAGGTTGAGATCCTCACCGCAAAGGAAGGTGGGCCCAGCCGCGACTGGTTGAATCCTCATTCGGGTTATCTGACTACCGGACGCGCCCGAAACCGGGTGCGGCAATGGTTTAAGCAACAGGATTACGACCAGCACCTGTCGATCGGCCGCGCCAGCCTGGATCGCGAAGTCGCGCGCCTGAGCGTGCCCAGACCGGATCTCGACAAACTCGCGCTGCGCTTCAGTTTTAAGACCAGTGACGATCTGCTGGCTGCGATCGGGCGCGGCGAGTTATCGGCGATCCAGGTCGCCAATGCGCAGCTCGACCGCGTGCAACGCGACGCCGACGCCGATCGCGAAATCCCGGAGAAGATCAGCCGTCGCGCGCCGTCGCGCGCTGCGGGCGGTGCGGGTCAGGTAGTCGTTGAAGGCATCGGTGATCTGCTGACCCAGATGGCCAAATGCTGCAAACCGGTGCCCTACGATGACATCGTCGGGTACATTACCCGGGGGCGCGGGGTGACGGTGCACCGGAGGGATTGTGCGATGGTTCGGAAAATGGATTCGGTCAACCGCGCGCGCCTGGTGGGCGTGGCCTGGGCGGACACCCAGCGGGATTCGCGCTTTCTGGTCGATATCCATGTGCACGCCTGCGATCGCAAGGGCCTGCTGCGTGATATCTCTTCGGTATTCGCCAACGCCGAGATCGATGTGCTCGGCGTCAACACCCAGTCTGACCGTCGCAATGAGCGCGCCAGCATGCGCTTCACTGCCGAGGTTGCGGACATGGCGCAGCTCAGCCGGGTGATCGACCGCCTGGCGCAGATCCCGGATGTGATCGACGTCCGGCGGCAACTCTCTTGATTGATATACTTGGCATTCGTAGCGTGCTTTAGTTAGACTAAGCTTTGGATTTAAAAGAGAAAAAACTCTAGCTCTTAAACCATTTTCGAGTTGTTGCGTCTTTACAACAATCGGTACCCGGCAGGCGCGTGATCGAGACAGCAGCGCGGGGTTGCCTCCGGGGTCCCGGATCCCAGGAATTTTCGTTTTATTGTTTGACCTTAGCGGAGTTTTTAATGGCCGTGGAACGCACGATCTCCATCATCAAACCCGATGCTGTGGCAAAAAATGTCATCGGTGATATCTACAAACGCTTCGAAGAGGCGGGTCTGCGGATCGTCGCTGCGCGCATGTTGCAGCTGACGCGCGAGCAGGCGGGTGAGTTCTATGCGGTACACAAGGCGCGCCCTTTTTACAACGACCTGATCGCCTTTATGACCTCGGGTCCGGTCATGGTCCAGGTCCTGGAAGGGGAGAACGCCATCGCCAAGAACCGAGAGCTGATGGGGGCAACAAACCCGCAGGAGGCCGCCGCCGGCACCATTCGCGCCGATCATGCCGAGACGGTAGACGAAAACGCGGTGCACGGTTCGGACGGCCCGGACACCGCCGCAGTCGAGATTGCCTTCTTTTTCCCCGAGGGCGTTTGCGAGCGCACCCGCTGAGCCGAGACGCATGAGCGACACGCCCAAGATCAATCTTCTGGGACTCACGCGACCGGAGATGGAGTCCTTTTTCATCGACTTGGGCGCGAAGGCGTTTCATGGTCGTAATGTGCTGAAGTGGATCCACAAGCACGGCGTATCCAATTTCGACGCGATGACCGATGTGCCACAGCGGCTGCGGGATCTGTTACGCGATAAGGCGCGGGTCGTGCCGCCGCGGGTCGTGCTGACCCAGCCCGCCAGCGATGGCACCACAAAGTGGGTACTGGAACTCGAGGACGGCCAACACATCGAGACGGTTTACATCCCCGAAGACAACCGCAGCACAATCTGCGTGTCGTCACAGGTCGGCTGCGCGCTCGATTGTTCGTTCTGTTCTACTGCGCAACAGGGATTCAATCGCAACCTCGCGGCCGCCGAGATCGTCGGTCAGGTGTGGCTGGCGAGCCGCCTACTGGGCCACCCGCCAACCAATGTGGTGATGATGGGCATGGGTGAGCCCTTGGCGAATTTCGACAATGTCGTGCCGGCGATGGAGCTGATGCAGGAGGATCTCGCCTATATGATCTCGAAGACGCGGGTAACGATCAGCACGTCAGGGATTGTGCCGGCACTCCGGCGCCTGCGCGAGGTCAGCGATGTCAGTCTGGCAGTATCACTGCATGCGCCCGACAATGCGCTGCGTGATCAACTGGTGCCGATCAACCGCAAATATCCGCTTGAGCAGCTGATTCCAGCCTGCAAGGAATTCGTCCAACACGACCGGCGGCGCAAGGTCACCTGGGAGTATGTCATGCTAGACGGCGTAAACGATTCCCCAGCACAAGCCAAGGCACTGATTCGCTTGTTGCAGGGTGTGCCCTCCAAGGTGAATCTGATCCCTTTCAATCCCTTTCCCGGGACCGACTACCAGACCTCCCCGGCCGATCGCGTCGAGGCCTTCCGGCAACGCCTCAAACGTGCCGGCATTATCGCCACCACCCGGAAGACGCGCGGTGACGACATCGATGCGGCCTGCGGTCAACTGGTCGGCAAGGTCCACGACCGAAGCCGCCGGCGGCTGCAGCGAATCCCGGTAGTGCAGGAGTCCTACCGATGATCGGATTTGGACTTCGTTGGATCGCCATTGCTGTGGTGGTCGTGCTGTCCTCAGCCTGCCAGAACCTGGCGCTGCGCGATGGCGGCCCGGGCAGCGATGCGACGGGTCAGCTGGGTGCGCCCACGTCTCAACAGAGCCCGGCCGATGTCTATATCGATCTGTCGGGCGCCTACCTGCGCGAAGGCCAGCTGACCAATGCACTGCTTAACGCCAACAAGGCAGTGATGGCGGATTCCGGTTCGAGCAACGCCCACTACATGCTGGCCTTGGTGCGGCAGCGTCTCGGCGAGCTGGGTCCGGCCGAGGAGGCCTTCCGCAAGTCGGTGGCGTTGGATCCCCATAATCCGCTTGCATTGAACGCCTACGGCTCTTTTCTGTGCGAACTGAAACGATACGAAGAGGCCGACGAATATTTCCGCCGTGCATTGGGCAACCCCCTTTATGCCACGCCCTGGATTGCCTCGCAAAACGCCGGCTGGTGCAACGAGATGGCCGGTGACATGAAGGCTGCCGAGATTGACTATCGCGCTGCGCTTCGGACCAACCCGCGTTTCGCCCCGAGTCTGCTCGCCATGGCCAAAATCAGTTATACCCAAGGCAACTTTCTCTCGGCCCGCGCCTATTTGCAGCGTTATGCTGAAGTTACGCCGCACAATGCCGAAAGCCTATGGCTAGGCGTGCTAACCGAAAAACAACTCGGCGACCAGGATCAGATGGCCACCTACAGCCTAAAGCTGCGGGCCAATTTCCCGGATTCCGAAGAAGCCATGTACCTGAAAACAGTAGAGTAAGCCATGAGCGCTATAATGACAGACCCGTCAAAAAACAACGTGGCGGAATTGTTCGCCCCGGGCCCCGGTGAGCGTCTTCGGGCCGCGCGGCTGTCGATGAATTACGACCTGGCGAAGATCGCCAGCGAACTGCATCTCACGACCGCGGTAGTGCAGGCACTCGAGGCCGATGAATACGACGGCGTCGGCGTGCGCGTCTTCGTGCGCGGCTACCTGAGAAATTATGCCCGTGTCGTCGGCATGCCCGTGGAGTCGGTTCTGCGCCAGTTCGACGAGAAATGGCCGGATGAAGGCATGCGGCGCTCGATGCTGAAGGCGTCGCCGCGGCTGCCGGCCGATGGCGGCCCGAGCCGTGGCTTGGCCGGGGCGATGACCTGGCTGCTGCTGCTGGGTGTGGTCGTGCTGTTTTTGATGTGGTGGCGAGGCTATCTGGACGAACTCGTACCCGCACAGATCGTGAGCGAGACCACGGTCGAACAGGAAGCGACAGCGGAGCCGGTGCTGGACGAATCGGCCGCCGAACCTCTTCTGTTGGATCATGACCTCGTGCTTGCCGACGGCAGCCTGCGTCTGCCGTCGCCGGCAGCCTCTGCAGAAGGCGAGAATGGCGCCGAACCGCCGCGATCTGCTGCCAGCGCAGTCGACGACATGCCTGCAGCATCGTCGGCACTGGCTTTGAATCCGGCGCCTTCACCGGCCTCGACTGACGTCGCCGGGGCGGCTGATATTGAAACGCTGAACGAGGCGCAGAGGCGGCCGCTTGAACCCCTCATCACCTCGACAGTGGCATCCACTGCGCCGGCGGTTGTCGCAACTCCGGCAATGGAAGGCAGCAAACGAGTTGTGATGACCTTCAGCGCGCCCTGCTGGGTCGACGTGCGTGATAATGCACGCGAGTTCAAACTCTTCGGAGAGATGCCGAATGGAGCGACCAAGGTGCTTGGCGGGCAGCCACCCTACAAAATGGTGATTGGAAACTCGCGCGCAGTAACGATCACGATAAACGGCGAGCCGTTCGATCTGACACCCTACGCCAAGGGCAACGTGGCGCGCTTCACCCTTGATCCCTGATGTCGGGCGGCAACGCCTGACTCGCTCGCCCCGCAGTGCGGGGTTCTGGTTCTCGCGAAGACGTTCGAATGGCAAAAGGTATCCAGGCAATCCGCGGTATGCACGATGTGCTGCCCGAGCGCAGTCCGCTGTGGCAGTTTTTGGAGCGTCGCGTGGCGGCCGTGTTGGCGGCCTATGGCTATCGCGAGATTCGGATGCCGATCCTCGAAATGACCGAGCTGTTTAGACGCTCGATCGGCGAGGTTACCGACATCGTCGAGAAAGAGATGTATACCTTCGACGATCGTAATGGCGACAGCCTGACACTGCGCCCCGAAGGTACCGCCGGATGCGTACGTGCGGCCATGGAACACGGTCTGCTGCACAATCAGGTGCAGCGTCTTTGGTATCAGGGGCCGATGTTTCGGCATGAGCGTCCGCAGAAGGGGCGCTATCGGCAGTTCCATCAGATCGGTGTCGAGACCTTCGGCATGCCGGGCCCTGACATCGACGCCGAGTTGATCCTGATGACGGCCCGCATCTGGCAGTCAATTGGCTTGGCGGACCTGCAATTGCAGCTCAATAGCCTGGGGACGCCGCAAGAGCGGGCCGCCTATCGCGATGAACTTGTCGCCTATCTCGAGGCGCATCACGAACAGTTGGACGAAGACAGCAGGCGCCGCCTGCGCAGCAATCCGCTGCGCATCCTGGACAGCAAGAATCCGCAGATGCGCGATTTGCTGGATGCTGCGCCAAGCCTTATGAGCCGCCTCGGCGCCGGGTCGAAGGGCCATTTCGATCGTGTTCGCGCGATCCTGGACAAGGCAGGTGTGGTGTATGTTTTGAATCCGCGCCTAGTGCGTGGCCTGGATTATTATTCGCTGACCGTCTTTGAATGGGTCAGCGATCGCCTCGGTGCACAGGGCACGGTCTGCGCTGGGGGTCGCTATGATGGTCTGGTTGAACAACTTGGCGGCCGGCCTATACCCGCGGTGGGCTTTGCGATGGGGCTCGAGCGTTTGGTGGCACTGTTCGAGGAGAGCAGTCCGGAGGCCGGCGCCGCGGCGGTCGACGTCTACTTGGTTCTGCTCGGGGATGCGGCGGCCCAGGAGGGTCTGATACTGGCGGAGCAGCTGCGCACGGCGCGTCCCGACCTGCGGATCATGAGCAACTGCGGCGGCGGCGGAACCAAGGCGCAATTCAAGCGTGCTGACCGGAGCGGTGCCCGTTACGCGCTGGTGATGGGTGATAACGAGTTGGCAAATGGCACAGTGGCGCTGAAGGCGCTGCGGTCCGATGAGCCACAGCTGGAGGTCGGGCGTGACCAGCTCAACGAGCTGCTGCAAGCGCGGTTCGCCGGCTGACGGTGACATGAGATTACTGCGGGGAGCAAAGCGATGAGTACCTATCAGACCGAAGAAGAACAGGTCGAGGCGATCAAGAAATGGTGGAAAGACAATGGCAAGTCCGTGATCGGCGGAATCGTGCTCGGTTTTGCCATCATCGGCGGTTGGCAGGGGTGGCAGGGGTATCAGCGCAACCAGGGGGAGGCTGCGTCGGCCTATTTCGACGCCATGCGCCAGGCCGCGCGCAGCGGCCAGCAGGCCAAGGCAATCGAAGATGGTAAACGGCTCATCGGCGAGTACGGGGGCACTGCCTACGCCAGTTTTGCTGCGCTGGAACTGGCCCGCCTGTCCTACCTGGGCGGTGAGAAGGCCGCCGCGAGGGAGCACTTGCAGTGGGTGACTGAATCCGCCCCGGATCCGGCGATCCGCGAAGTGGCGCGCCTGCGCCTGGCGCAGCTGCTGCTCGACATCAACGATGTGCCCGCGCTGCAGGCCTTGCTGGGCGAGCCCGCGCTTCCGGCCTTCGCCGGTGAGTTCGCCATCCTGCGCGGAGACCTTGCCCGTCAGCAGGGCGATCAGGAGGCTGCGCGCCTGGCCTACCAAGAGGCCCTGGCAAAAGGTGTTGGAGACGAGGAACTGCTGCGTATGAAACTGGTTGACGTCGGCGGCCAGCCGTCCGCTTCCTGAGGATTCGACGATGCGCCGGTTTTTCTTTCTGCTTTCCGCTGCGGCCTTGGCCGGCTGTGGGACCTTCGCGGATCCCACCGAGTGGTTCAGCTCGGCCGAGGTGGTGGAACCTTCGCCGCTGGTCGACCTGCAAAACCAGATCCAGCCGCAGACGCTCTGGTCGCGCGATGTCGGTTCAGGCACCGGTAAGCAGAGGTTGGGCCTGGTGCCCCAGGTGGTGGGTGACACGGTCTACACTGCGGATGCCGAGGGAAAGGTTGAGGCCATTGCAATCGCCGACGGCAGCCCTCGCTGGCGGGTCGAACTGGAAGTCCCAGTCGCCGGCGGCCCGGGTGTCGGTGAAGGATTAGTGGTACTCGGCACCAGCGATGCCGAGGTGATTGCGCTGGATGCCGAGAGCGGCGGGGAGCGTTGGCGCAGCCAGGTCTCGAGCGAGGTGCTTTCGGTGCCGGCGGCCGCCGGTGGCGTCGTGGTAGTGCACACGGTCGATGGCAAGCTGTTTGGACTCGAGGCTGCCGTTGGCACCGAGCGTTGGCGCTACGAGCGAGAGGTGCCGACGCTGACGCTGCGCGGCAGCGGCTCACCAGTGATCTCCGGGGGAGCCGTTTATGTAGGCATGGCCGGGGGAAAGCTAATTGCGCTGCGCATAGACAATGGCGAATTGTTATGGGACCTCAGCATAACCGTCCCCAGTGGGCGATCCGAGCTCGAGCGCCTGGCCGATGTCGACAGTGATCCCATCGTAATTGGTGGTGGTGTTTTCGTGGCAACTTATCAGGGCGAGGTGGCCGCCATTGAGCAGCGCAGTGGCCGCCCGGTATGGCAGCGCAAGATATCCAGCTACAACGGTATGGCTGCGGATCTCGACGGGCTTTATGTAAGCGATACCGAGGGCGTCGTCTGGGGTATCGACATCCGCAGTGGGTCGGCCCGTTGGAGCCAGGACGCCCTGAAGCACCGCGGCTTGTCCAGCGTTGCGTTGCTGGGAGACTTGGTGATCGTCGGTGATTTCGAGGGCTATCTGCATTGGCTGGACAAGTCAGACGGCAGCATGGTTGCGCGCACTCGTGTCGGTAGTGACCCGATAACGACCGGGATGCGGGTCGCGAATGGCATCTTGTATGTGCTCGGTGACGGCGGCGAGCTTGCCGCCGTGCGACTACCCGCGCCCTGACCGTGTCCGCAATGCTACCGGTCATCGCGCTGGTCGGTCGTCCCAACGTCGGTAAGTCCACGCTGTTCAATCGGTTGACTCGAACGCGTGACGCGCTGGTTGCTGATCGCCCGGGGCTTACCCGCGACCGCCAGTACGGCGTCGGCAGGCTTGGCTCGCAGCCGTATGTGGTGGTTGATACCGGTGGAATCAGCGGTGATCAGCTGGGCGTCGAAGCCTTGATGCAGCGTCAGGTCCAGCGCGCGATCGACGAGGCGGATCACCTGTTCCTGATCCTGGATGCACGCGACGGCCTGACGGCGGCTGACGAAGAAATCGGCAGCCTGCTGAGGCGCACCGGTAAGCCGATCACCGTGGTGGTCAACAAGACGGAGAGTCTCGACTACGATAGCCTCAGCGGCGATTTTTTCTCCCTGGGGCTGGGTAAGCCGGTGCCCATTGCCGCGGCGCACGGCCGCGGTGTGCGTACTTTGATTGAACAAGTGCTGGCAGTGCTACCCGAGAAAGCGTCTGCGGCGGCGGATGATGAGACCGATGCGGTGGGCATCCAGATCGCCGTCGTGGGGCGGCCGAACGTCGGCAAGTCGACCCTGGTGAATCGGCTCCTGGGCGAGGATCGCGTGATCACGTTCGATCAGCCCGGGACGACGCGTGACAGCATCTTCATCCCATTCGAGAACGCGGGAAGGCGCTACGTCTTGATTGACACCGCTGGCGTGCGGCGTCGCGCGCGGATCAGCGAGACCGTCGAAAAGTTCAGTGTGATAAAGACCCTGCAGGCCATGGAACAGGCCAACGTGGTGCTGCTGGTGTTGGATGCGCAACAGGGTATATCCGACCAGGACGCCGGCCTCGCCGGCCATGTCGTCGATAGTGGCCGAGCGCTGATTGTGGTGATAAATAAGTGGGACGGACTGACAGGTGATGCGCGGGAGCGCATCGAGAGCGAGATGCAGCGCCGCCTGCCGTTCCTCGATTTTGCAGAATGGCGCTTCGTCTCGGCATTACGCGGCAGCGGTGTCGGCCATCT
>JBATKF010000417.1:0-6193 GCA_049669185.1 Sedimenticolaceae bacterium
GCCGGATTCCGTCGCAACCGGCCGGCCGCCCAGTTGTCCTGGAGCCGCTCGGCGAGCGCGAGTTTCTGAGCGACATCGGTACAACGCAGGCATTGTTCGGCGGCGGCGTACAGATCCGATAGCATCCGCGCAGTCTAGCAGCCTGCATCCGCGCTGCATGCGGACCTGCGCCGACAGGAGCTCGGCCAGGCCGCCGCCTTGGGCCATGACAGGCGCCGACGCGCACCGCGTCGGCGTAGATCCAGCATAGCGCCACTGATCGCCCGTATCTTGTCAGCCGTCATTGGCAGATCCCGGCCCAACATAAGCAGTGCCTTATGTTAAACTTCGACGGTTATCAAGCGGCTCATTTCGAATTCCTGCCGACGCCGCCCGCGTCTCGCGAGGTCACCACGTTGGAAAGCATCAGCCTGCGACGGCACTTCAGCCGCAACACCCTGTTCCGCATCGTTATCCTCGCCGTGCTGGCAGCAGGTGTCGGGATCTGGAAATTCGAACTGATCAACACAGTCTACTTCAAGGATCAGCTTACCCAGATCGGCCTGGTTATCAACGGCGCAATCCTCGTGCTCTTCCTGATCGGCCTATTGCGCGCGGTCGGCATTCTGATCGGCTACATGCGCGAAGAGTCGGCCCTCACCCGCTTCATCCGCAATATCGAGACACGGCCAGACAGTGATCCCCTCAGGGGCGTGCGCACGGGCAGCATGATCGCCCGGCGCTATGCCACGCTGCGTCGACTGCACGAGGCGCGCACGCCGATCAATCAGAATGCGCTGGCGGCAACCTTGGTGGCGAGCGAGAGCACGCGCAATGGTCTGCCGCGCTTCATCAACAATATCTTGATCCTGACAGGCGTCTTCGGGACCATCGTGTCTCTGTCAATGGCGCTGATCGGGGCCTCCGATGTGCTCGAGAATGCGATCAGTGCAACCGGCATGGGCATGGTGATTCACGGCATGTCCACCGCACTGTCGACGACCATTACCGCGATCGTGTGTTATGTGTTTTTCGGTTATATCTATCAGCGCCTGACGGACGCACAGACCAACTTGATCAGCGGCGTGGAGCAGGTCACCACGACCTATCTGTTGCCCAGGTTCCAGGTCCAGACCGATAACGTGCTGTACGAGTTCACCGGCCTGATCCAGTCGCTGCAGGGTCTGGTCGACCAGATGCAGAAATCGCAGGCCGGATTCGAGTCCGCCCAGGGCGAGCTCGCCGATACGCTGGCGATGTATCGCGACAAGATGGATGGCCTGGACGACCATCTCGACACCATCAAACAGCAACTGCGCTCGGGCTTCCGTCTGCGCGACGACGAAGCATGAGCCAGGAGGGCTTCACCGACCTGCGTCTCAACCGCGGCGGCAATGACGCGAACGAGGGATTCTGGCCGTCATTCACCGACATCATGACCGTGGTAGTGATGATATTTCTGATCGCCATGGTCGTGCTGCTGGTGCGCAATATGGAGCTGGTCAATCAGCTGCGCGCCACCATGGAGGCCGAGCGCATCGCCGCGGAGCTGGCGCGTGCCACTGGCGAAGAGAAAGACACCCTGTCGAGCGCACTGCATCGTGCCGAGGAACGAGTGCAGCGGCTGCAGCTAGAGGTGATGCGGCTGCAGGACAAGGGTCTGCGCAGCGAGACCCTGATCGCCGAACAGCTGCGCGCGATCACCGGGCTGACCAATCAGCGCGACGATCTGGCCCAACAGGCGGCGCAACTCGCCATATTGCGCGAGCGCCTGCAGGCGGATGTCGAGAAACGTCAGGCCCAGCTGAATGCCGCGCTGCAGGAGGTCGACAGCAAGCAGCTGCAACTCAGCGCCGCCCAGCGCAGCGTCAGCAACCTCGAGGAAAGCCTCGAGGCAATGCGCACCCGCTATGCGGAGCGTGAGGAACAGATCGATCAGCTGCAGCGCACAGTGACCGAACAGCGGCAGAGTCTCGAGCGGGCCAGCGAGCAGGAGCAGGACATCGAACGCCGCTATATGGTGCTGGCCGACGACTACGACAATCTCAAGCTCAAGTACGACAAGCTGGTGCGTCCGGCGCGCACCTCGGCCGGTCGGCATCTGATCGAGGTGCGCTACTCGAAACGAGATGGCAACTACCAGATTGCCTGGCGCGAGGGGAACACCGACAGCTTCCAGGAGATCAGCCGCTCCCGACTCGATCTGGTGCTCACCCGGCTGTCCCGGGAAAAGGAGAACGGCCTCTACGTAAAGGTCATCTTTCCCGAAAACAGCGGGCTCTCTTACAACGAGGCCTGGGAATTCACCAGCCACCTGCACAGCAACTACGACTACTATTTCAAGTCCGGGTCCAGTGCCAAAGACGACGGATCAGATCAGCCTTGACGGGATCCGCCGCACGCATCCCGGTCAATCTGATCACCGGCTTCCTCGGCGTCGGCAAGACCACGGCGGTGCGCCATCTGCTTGCGCAGCGGCCCGCAGGAGAGACTTGGGGCGTACTGGTCAATGAGTTCGGGGAGATAGGCGTCGACGGCGGACTGCTGGCAGGCCAGACAGCACCGGTGCAGGAAGTCGCCGGAGGATGCCTGTGCTGTGTCGCCGCCCCGGCATTTACGACCGGACTAAATCGTCTGGTACGCCAGCATCGTCCGGATCGCATCCTGATCGAGCCGAGCGGTCTGGGCCACCCGGCACAGGTGCTGGAGACGCTGAGCGGTCCCCTCTATGCGACAGTGCTCGACGTGCGCGCTACGGTCTGCCTGCTGGATATCCGCCATTTGGCGTCGCCGCGCCATCGCGAACATCCGACCTTTCAGGATCAGCTCCATCTCGCCGACGTGCTGGTCGCCAACAAGATTGACCTCGTCGCGGCCACTGAACAACTCGCCTTCGAGGCGTTTGCGGCCGAACTACGGCCTCCCAAGCAGTGCATCGCGATGGTCGAACACGGCATGCTCGATCCAGCCTGGCTCGACCTCGGCCGCAGCGCCGAACGTCGGGCGGCCTTCCCCGAGGCACATGCCTTCTTGGTTGAGAGCGGCATGCCCGTCGCAGATGGCCTGGAGCACAGCGACGAGGACTGGTTGCGCATCGAAGGCCGCGGTGATGGCTACCATCGCGTCGGCTGGCTCATCCGACAAGCTACGCCCTGCGACGCGTCGATGCTAACGGCAGGCGTCGACAACATCTCCGCCGAGCGCAAGAAGGGCGTATTTCTGACCGACAAGGGTTGGCGCAGTGTCAATCAAAGCGAGTGGGGGTCGACCGACACGCCCGCCGACGGTCGCTCACGCCTGCAGGTCATCGACCCCAGCCCGATAGATGCATTGGCGCTCGACGCCGGACTGCGCCGGCTCTTGCGCGCGAACTGCCCTACATCCTCCGTCGGCTAGCCGGACGCGTGGTCGGACTCAGGACGACGAGGACTTGACCTTTTCTTTGATGCGTGCGGCCTTGCCGGTGAGGCCACGCAGATAGTAGAGCTTGGCGCGTCGGACATCGCCACGCCGCATGACCTTGACCTCGGCCACGCTTGGGCTATAGGCCTGGAACACCCGTTCGACCCCCTCTCCATGAGAGATCTTGCGCACGGTGAACGAGGAATTCAGTCCCCGGTTACGCTTTGCGATACACACGCCTTCAAATGCCTGCAGACGCTCACGTTTGCCTTCGACCACCTTGACCTGAACGACCACGGTATCGCCTGGACCGAAGTCCGGCAGCGTCTTGCCCATCTGTTCTGCTTCGAGTTCCTGGATGATATTGCTCATCGCCGCTGCTCCTGTACCTCAGGTGCCCTTCCGGGCACGGATGAATTCGTCGAGTAACACCTGTTCCTCGCTGCTCAACCGGCGTCTCTCGAGAAGATCCGGTCGGCGCAACCAGGTCCGCCCCAGGGCCTGCTGCAGCCGCCAGCGACGTATCAGATCATGATGACCGGAAGTCAAGACCTCCGGTACCCTACGCCCCTCGATTTCCTCGGGCCGCGTGTAATGCGGGCAATCCAACAGACCGTCCGCATAAGAATCCTGTTCTGCCGAATCCGCATGCCCCAACACCCCGGGTAACTGCCGGATTACCGCATCCATCAAGACCATCGCCGGCAACTCGCCACCCGAAAGCACGTAATCGCCGATCGACCACTCTTCGTCCACACAGGCATCGATTAGCCGCTCGTCGATGCCCTCATAGCGTCCAGCCAGCAGCACCAGGCCCGGACGGCCGGCCATGTCCTGCACGGCGTCCTGGTCGAGCCGGCGCCCCTGGGGGCTGAGGTAGACCACCGTACTGGCCGGGGCCACCGCCCTGGCGGCACTGATCGCCCGGCGCAGCGGATCGACCATCATGACCATCCCCGGACCACCACCGTAGGGTCGGTCATCGACCGTGCGATGCATATCATCGGCAAAGTCCCGTGGATTCCACAACGTCAGCTGCACCTGACCGCGCTCGATGGCTCGTCCGGTAACGCCGACGCGCATCGCCTCGAACATCTCCGGAAAGAGGCTGATCACATCGAAGCGCATGCCAATTCCTATGCCGACCAGGCCGACATTTCGCGGCCTTGTAGACCGCTTATCTCAGCAACTTCCTGCTGCGGTCAACGCTATGCCAGCCACAAATCGGCTGTCGCCCGCCGCAAGCTGGTGATTCGAGACTCACCATCTTAGAACTCCGGGTCCCAGTCGACCCGCATCTCTCCCGCGGCGAGATCCACGTCGCGTACCACCTGCTGCCAGACATAGGGGACCAGGCGTTCCCGCTCCCCCTGCACCACGATCACGTCGTTGGCGCCGGTCTCGAACAGCTGCACGATACGACCGAGCTCGGCACCCTCGAGCGTGATCACGCGCAGCCCGATCAGGTCGGCCCAGTAAAACTCACCCGGCCTGGTCGTTTCCGGAAGCTGCTCTCGCGGGACCGTGACCTCCGCGCCGATCAGCGCCTCGGCACCGTCGCGGTCGTCACATCCGACCAGCTTCGCAACCACCACCTTGCCCTGGCGATGCCCTGCATCGACCGACCAGACCTCGCGTCGACCGCCCCTCACCAAATGCCAGGGCGAATAGCCGACGATGTTCTCGCGGGGACTGGTCTCCGAGCGCACACGTACCCAGCCTTGGATGCCGTGCGCACCGGAGATGCGACCGAGGGTGACGAACCTCTGCTCGCCACCCTCGGCAGTTGTCCTGTTGTTCGTTCCGACCGGGTCGCTCACGGCAAGTCTCCGCGACAGGCCGGGCAGCGACTAGCGGCCGGATCAGCCCTGCGCAGTCTTGCGGTAGCCGTCGACCAGCTTGCGGGCGCGGTCGCTCAACTGGCCGCCCACGGACACCCAGTGATCGACGCGCGCGAGATCGATGCGTAGCGATTCTTCACCTTCGACCGCAATCGGGTTGTAGAAACCCAGACGCTCGATATAACGACCGCCCCGCGCACGGCGCGAATCGGCGGCGACGAGGTGGTAGAAAGGACGCTTTTTCGCACCCGATCTGGCAAGACGGATCGATACCATGTTTTTGGCCTTCAGTTCTGAGTCTGTGAGGCTCAGGACGCTGCCGTCCTGAGATAAACCGCGCATTCTACGCAAAATTCGCGCGCTGTGAAGTAGTAACTTGCTGTCTAATAACGGGATCGATGGGAGGGGAAATGACCGAAGACAGCGGCAAAGACGATCGCTCGACGATCCACCGCGGCGCCGACCGCAGCTCCCCCTACCCCGTCAGCCGTCTGGCGCCCAGCTTCGGCCTCGCCGACCTGGCCCGTGAGATCGAACAGGCCGATCAGATGGTGGCCGGACGCCTCGGTGCGCAGCTGGAGGTGATCGCCGAGCAGGTCAGATCGTTACAGGCGCAGGCGCGGCGGGTCCTCGAGCAGGCCCGCGAAGACCAGCGGCTGCATCACGCGCGCTGCGCATTTCAGCGTAAACCCGGCCACATCTACCACCTTTACGAGGAGCCAGACGGCAGCCTGGCCTTCTCGATGCTCTCCCCGGACGACTGGGGTGGCGAGCCACCCAAGCCGTTCCGCGGCTCTTTTCGGCTACAGAGCGATTTGAGCTGGACGCCGGCAGAGACGGTCGAGACACCGGACGACAGCCGCCGGCTGGTCGCCCGCCTGCTCGGCAGCCCGCTGAGTCTGGACGGCAGCGGCGCCTGATACCCAAGCGCCCCGAGGGCGGCATCAGAACGGAAACCCTCCGCCGCCGGG
>JBATKF010000418.1:0-8832 GCA_049669185.1 Sedimenticolaceae bacterium
GATTGTGCCAACGGCAGCGACTGCACCCGGCCGTCGACCACGAAGTTCTTGGTCTGATCTAGTACCTCGCTGACCGAGGGATGGACATGCAGGGTCACGCCACCGCGGTTGTCGATCTGCGGCGTCACGTCCAACGCGATACCGGAGAAGAAGGGTGTCAGCGTGATATCCGATGCGCTGCTCGTCTCTGCGCTGCTGGTCACCGGCGTAGTCGATATATCCGTGACAAAAAACTCATCCTGGCCGACCTTGATCACTGCCTTTTGGTTGTTGACCGTGGCGACACGCGGGCTGGACAGCACCTGTACATTGCCCTGGGTCTTCAAAAGTTCGATGAACGCCGTAAAGCTGCCGGTATTTATCGCCAGTGAGAAGACGCCGCCAAAGGCCTGTGCGGCCGTGCCGTCGATCTCCTGAGGGTTCTGTGGGTTGAGGTTGCCCTGGTTGCCGGCGATCCCGCTGTTACCCAGGCCGGCGAGGTCTGCGTCGAATACGCTGCCGCCCCCGACCTGGCCGAATTTGAAAGTATCGCCGTTGATCGTGACGAGTTTGCTCCAGTTGATGCCAGCCTGATAACCGTCGGCCAACTGGACCTCGATAATCTTCGCCTCCAAGATGACCTGTCGCTGCAGCGTGCCTTGGGTGGTACGCAAGAAATGCTCGACCTCGCGCAGCTCGTTCGGCATCGCCCGCACGACCACCACGCCAGACTGTGGCGAAACCACGACGGAACGCCCCCCCTCATCACCGATCAGCAGTTTCAGGGCCGACGTCAGTTCTTCCCAGAAGTCGGTACTGGTCTCGGTGATCACCTTGGACGCCGGCTCGTTTTCGTCAGTGGATCCGTACTCCGAACCGTTCGCTCCGGCGGAACCTGAACTGCCGCTCTGCGTGACCTGCCCGGTACTGACCCGCATCTCCGAATTTCCGCTGCGCTTCATCTTCAGATAGTTGATCTGATAGATGCGCGACTCCAGGCGCACCGGCAGCACATTGAAACCGCTGCCGGTACGCCCATATTCATACCCGTAGACGTCGCGCATCACCTGCATGACCTCCGGGATGGTGACATTCTTGAGCACCAGCGAGATCTCGCCCTCCACCTGGGGGTGAACCACCATGTTGTAGCTCGTACCCTCGACAAGGCTCATGAAGAAATCGCGCGCCGGTATACCACTGACATTGACGTCAAAGCGTCGCTCGGCCCTGGCCGGGTCGTCACCGCCCAATTGGATATTCATTGCCGGCATCAACGAGGTAGCCACCTCGGGAGGAGGCGTGGCCGGCCGCTTGCGTGCGTCATCAATCCCCTCGGCGAACGCCTCCTGCATCGACTCCATGGCGGTGCGCTCCACCGGCGCACGGGTCTCGCAGCCGGCGGATATCAGCAGTACCGCGACGATCAGCAGCCTACTCATTGCCGTCGTCCCGGCGACTTGGTCGGCGCCTTCACCGGCGGCAGCAGCGAGGCCAGTTCTACGGTTTGCCCATCGATGCTGAGCACCACCTTGTGACTGTCGATCTCGATGACGCGTGCGCCTGAGACCTCGTCACCAACGATGACGCGTTGGCCGCTGATCATCGCACTGCGTTGGCCAGCGACGCTGAAGGTGCCCTGCAGCCGTAGACCGTCGATCGATGGCCCACCCGATGGCGTGCCCTCTGAGTCTGCCGGGTGCCAGCCCTGTGGCCGAGTCGGATCCGACAATGAAGAAACTGTCTCGGCGGCGGCCTGCCCCACGCTCAGCATGGAGATCACCAAAATCAGGCCATTGACCGAGAATCGTTGCCTAGACACCGATCCAATCCTCCGACAAGCTAAGGGTATGCAGCCGCAGGCGCACCAGGCTGCGTGGATAGTCTTCCACCTCATAGCTGACGCTGTCCCAGAAGAAGCGCCAGGGCAGCGCCTCGAGGGCCTGCAGATAGCGCAGCGTCGCCATGTAGTCGCCAGCGAACTCGATCGAAAAATCGTGTCGATGCAGCGCAGCCGCCATCAGATCCGTGCTTTGCAGCGTGCCGTCGGCATCGAGTAGCGGCTTGGCATCGAGGGTCTGCAGGCGAATCAGCGTCAGCTTTGGCTCCTGCAGCAGCAGCTCTTCGACGAAGCGCGCCATGTCTTGCGGTGAAATCAGATCGCTGGTGACGGCCTTGAGACGCAGGCGCAGTGCCTCGACATTGGAGCGCGTGCGCATGACATCTGCGCGCAGTGGCTTGTTCGGGTCATCCTGTGCGCTGTTCGCCAGGGCATTGAGCTCGCCGCTCAGCCGCGCGATGGCGGCGTTGTCCTCGGCCGTCTCGTTCTGCAGCTGTTCCATCCGCTGATACTGGCGGTCCAGTATCACCAGATCAGCGAGCTGGTAGGAAACGGCGAATATCGCGATCAACACCAGCATCCGCTCGCGCGCGCTCAGCTCGGCAAACTTTTCGAGCAGCTCTTGCCATCTAGCCAGCATCGCCGACCTCCTCTGCCTGCGCGCTGCGCAGCTCGAAGTCCACCACGGCACCCGGCGACTCTTCCTGGCGTTCGAAGGTCACGTTGCGAAATGTTCGACCGGAGAATGCCTCTTCGGCCGCCAATGTCTGTAACAGGCGCGGGATCAGTGCAGGCTCGGTGGTCTGTCCTCTCAGGACCATCTCGGTACCGCCGGCCGAAAGACCAACCGTGTTGAACCAGAGTCCGTCCAGCGTATTTCGCGCAAGGCCTCCGAAGAACGCAGAAAAGCCGCTCGGCGCGGCCGCGGTGTGCTGCGTGATTGCCGTCAGATTTGCGTCAAGTTGCCGCTGCAGCGCGCGCAGATTGGCCAGCTCGGCCTCGAGGAAGGGATCGATCTTCGGCTTGTGCAGGCTCGCACGGAACTTCGTCAGCTCCGCTTCCTGACGTCGCAAGGTATCTGCGACTGCGGTACTCTCCTCGCTCAGGCCGGAGAGATAGACCTCGCCGGCGATGGCCAGCACGCCGACGATCAGCAGGGCCCCGATGCCCGCATAGAGCATCAGCCTCGCGCCGTCGCTCGCACTGGCGGCCGCCGCGTAACCGCGGTACAGGTTGATCTGTTGCACTACGCTGCCCATGGCAGTCCCCGCATGGCGGAACCCACGGCGGTGGCACCGCAGCCCAGCGTCTTGAGTTCGACACCCTTGGCCAGGCCGATGCCGGCAAATTCGAAACGTTGGGCCTGCACGGTAAGGAAGCTGTGCGCGGCATTCTGCAACGCGTCGAACAGGCGATCGTCGCCGACGATGACCGACAGCTGGTCGGCCGGTCCCAGCGCATACTGGCTCTCGAAGTAGTCCAACGAGCGCTGTACCTCGAGGGCCAGATTCTCCATCTGTGCGTGCAGCAGCGCGCTGTCCGCGTCGGCATCGTAGTCCTGCGGCACGCGCCGACTGAGATACAGCTCCGGACCATCGACGATCTCGATTACGGTCTGTCCGGAGTACATATGCAGATAGGCGCGCGGGCGCCCCGGCCGGTCCAGGTACATCGCCAGGTTACGGATCGCCATCTCGACGATATCGATCGCCTCGACGATAAGTCCGGCCTGATCGAGGAGCTCGCCGAGCTGCTCCACCTCGTCCCGCCTGGCGACCACGACATAGACCAGCTCCGGCGATCCTGGCCGCCGACTGGGCGGCAGCTTCAAGACGTCGATCACGGCCTCCTCGACCGGAAAGTCGATCAGCTCCTTGACCCGCCAACGCATGGCCTCACGCAGCTCATCGGCCGCCAGTTCCGGGGCCTCGAGCTGAACGAGTGAATAGGCCGTATGCGGCAGGGTCGCGACGACCGGCAGGCCGCGCGCGCCCAGCTCCCGGACGGCCCGCTTGACGGCCGCCGCCCGATTCTCGGCCGGATCGACTGCACACCAGCGAGAGGCGGTCACCAGCAGTCGATCGCCGCTGCTGCGATCCATGACGGCCATGGCCACGCCGTCCTCGTACATTTCGAGACCGAGAACGCGTGACGATGCCGCTCTGTTACTTAGCCAGCTGAGCAAAAATCTCCCCTCCAGGCGAAGGGCCCGAGTCATGGACCATCAACGCTTGGTAGCGGCGGACAAGCCCGCGGCTTAAGGAAAAAGTTTCACCCAAAGATGCGTACTGGCACTCGCCCTGCCAGGCGTTCGATCTACATCAGCGGGTAGGCCGTTTCCTGCTCCAGGCCGAGCATCTGGCTACCCATCTGGAGCGCCTGATCGGTAAATTCTTCCAGCCGCGCCCAGCGGCTGTCGACATCCATCACCTGGTCCATCGCACTGTTGATCACGCGCAGCGCATGGCTACCCTCAGACCGTTCACCCGGGGGCAGGTGTTCAGAGACCACGAACAGCCGCGGCTGCGCCTCGCCCTCTTTGACGAATGCAGCAACGAAGCGATAATCGCGGGCGTCTCCGCTCTCGATTTCACCCAGCACGGTGACGGCGAATTCACCGTATTTGAATCGCCGCTGGGGAATCGCTGTCTGAATCTTTGGGAAAACGCTCATCGGCTGATACCGCGCACGGTGCTCTTACCGTGGACGTCGTGGCAGTGGTGGAAGCAGATGCCGCCGATGCTCATCTCCTGCACCGCGATACGAGGGAGCAACTTTGCCTTGACGAGGGTTATCATGGCGCGCACTACCGAGGTGAAACGACGTGGCCGAGAGATTAACCAAGCCGAATACAGGCTGCAAAGCCCGCTTATTCCTGATCGCCGCGCTGCTTTGCGCTACAGGTGCGACAGCAGCACCGCCCAACCCAGGTCCGATCGACCTGCGGGCCTGTATCGCCAGCGCGCAGAGCGGTGCTGCGCTGGCTGCCTGTGAGGCTCAGGCACAGGCGGACCTCAAGCAACAAATCCAGGAGCTGACGACGGCGATCCGCCAGCGCCTCGATGCCGAGCAGCGCCTGATATTCGAGCGCAACATCAGCGCGTGGCAGGCGTTCTTCGATAACGAAGTCGCGTTACTGGAACTCAGCCTTGGAATGCGTCCGGACCAGCTGGGACGGAAACTCAAACCCGGCGCGATCACACGGCTGCATGAACAGCGCGAGCAACAGCTGCGTGAGCATTTGCATAACCTGTCGCTCGCCAGGCCGGCGGGCAGTGAAAACATGCGCTGAGTGCCGCAGGATTCTGCGACGACGCGGACTTGCGCTAAACTGGACGGCTTCTCAACACCAGGAATCAACGCCGCCATGCCCTATTTCGTCTACTACGTAACGCAGCATGCAGACAACAGCAAGAAGCTGCTCGAGCATCTCGACACCTTCGATAATTTCAAGGCCGCGCGCAGTATGGCGCGCGAACAACGCGCCGCATTGAAGGCCGAAGACAGTGACCGCGACTGCCGATTGATCTTCGCCAAGAATCAGGTCGAGGCGGAAAAGCTCCTCAGCGCGCCGCGCGAAGAGCGCGTGATCGGCGAGGATTGATCGGTCACCGAATGCGGCGCACCCCTCTATGCCGACCCACCTTTGTGCAATATACGGGTTAACCAGAGGCGCAGCCTTAGGCCGGCCTCGGTCGCGTAGCCCATGCCGGCATAGCGGATATGATTGTCGCCGTCGACAATGAAGGTCGCCGGGACCCCCTGCACACCCCAACGCCGCGCGATATCGCCGTTTTCGTCCAACAGCACCGGCATCGTCAGGCCGTCCTCGAGCATATAGCCGGAAACCTCTTCGGCGCTCCCTGAGGTCGTCGCAATGATGATCGCTGGCCAATCGGCCGCGATGCTCGCGATACTGTCCTGTTCGAGGCGGCAGATAGGACACCAGGTCGCCCAGAAGTGCACCAGTACCGGGCGCTGCGAAGCTGCCAGCTGATAGGGGCTGCCATCGAGCAGGTGACCGACCAGCGGCGGCGCAGGGCCCTCGATGAGATTGCGCGACTGCCACCATTGAATGAGCACGAACGCCAGCACCAGCAGCCCGATGTCGCGCAGCCAGCGCACCCATCGCCGTTTGCCGGCAGGCCGCGCTTGCTGCGCAGTGCCTTCCTTGCGAGGTTCTTTCATTGAAGCAGCGTTCTAGCCCGCTTATTTCGCCGATTACCTACTGCCCGGTTCGCGCCGTCTAGCGTGCGGCCAGCTTGTCGCCGCCAGCGGCATGGTAAAACTCGATCACCTTGCGCACGTAACCCTGGGTCTCTTGGAAAGGCGGTATCTTGCGGCCGTAACGAATCACGGCATTCTCACCGGCGTTATAGGCTGCCAGCGCCAGCTGCAGATCATTGTCGAACATCACCAGTAGATCGCGCAGGTATTGTGTGCCGCCACGCAGGTTCTGCGCCGGATCACGACGATCAGCCACGCCATAGCGTTCGGCGGTCGCCGGCATCAGCTGCATCAGACCGACCGCACCTTTCGACGACACGGCATCCGTGCGATACGCAGATTCGGCGCGCACCACCGCGTGGACCAACGCCGGACGCAGCTGGCTCTTTGCGGCCGCGTGCCGGATCAGCGGTTGCAGTTCTTCACGTCGCTTGAACATTTGGCGCATCGCCGCCCCCGCACTCACCGGCGGCCGGGTGCTGCGACCGGTAGCGATCTGATAGCGCTTCATCAGCTGCATGCCACTCATCGGCCTGTCCGTCAGATGAATGTGGCCGCGGGCATCGCGGTACTTGTAGACGTCCGCCAGTGCGATGGACGACAACGCCATTGCACAGGTCAGGCAGGCAGAAATGGTCTTGATCACGATATGCATAGCGGGCTCTCGCGGCAGAGTTTAGCACCGCGTTCGTCAAAAACGTGACATAGCGACGCAAAAGCGATCGATCAGGAATTGCACTCTTTACGCTAGCGGCCCGTCACCCGTCTCACTTTAGCCGCTTGCCCCTTTCCGGCGTGCAGCTTCTTTCGATCGGACCAACGCGGGACTCATTCCGTCAAGCCTTCTGCCAGATCAACAGGCGATTGTTGACCGGCATCTCGACATCCTCTGTAAGTGACATAGCGCTGGCCGCGGCCAGCTCCGTCAGCCAGGCGACATCACGCACCCCCATCGCCGGATCGTACTCGCGCAACCGGGCGTCGAAGTCCCGGTTGCTCGGCGACGTAAAAAGACCGTCATAATTGAAAGGTCCATAGAGCAGAAAGTGAGTGCCCGGACGCAGCACGCGCCCAACGCCGATGAACATCGCCTCGACCGCGGCCGTGGTCATGATGTGCGCGGTATTGGCACTGAACACCGCATCAAAGGGCCGTTCAGGCCAAGGGTCCTGCAGCACATCCAGCGCGATCGGCGCTTGGACATTCGGCAGATGGGCATCCTTCAGCCATGCCATGATCCCCGGATGATTCTCCGCGCAATCGCTCGTATGCCAGGTAAGGTGCGGGAGTTCGGCCGCAAAGTAGACCGCGTGCTGGCCGGTGCCACTGCCGATCTCGAGCAGATGCTCGCAGTCGCTTAGGCGCGGCTGCAACACCGCGAAGATCGGCGCACGGTTCTGGACGCAGGATTCGGAGAAAGGCTTGTTCACTGCGACAACATCGACTCGCATATCACGACCATCAGGCGCCGCAGCATTTCTTGAATTTCTTTCCACTCCCGCAGGGACAGGGGTCGTTCCGCCCCACCTTGGGGGCAACATGCCGCTGCGTCTGCGGCTTCGGTATCTCTCCGTCGACGTAATACCAACGCCCGGCGTGGCGCTGAAAGCGGCTGCGCTCCTGATGCCGCTTGAATTCGCCGCGTTCTCTGAAGGTCGCGATGAATTCCACCCAACCCTGCTCGTCGCCCGTCTCACCGGCCTCGGTCGCTACGATCTCCAGTCCCAGCCATTCGGCCGTATCAGACCAGCGCCGGGTCGCGTCGCGATCCCAATCGCTGCGGTGGTCCGGGTGCAGGGTGTCGCCGAGGTAGTCGATGGCATGCTCGGCGTATGCGCTGAAGCGCGAACGCATCAAGGCCTCGGCGGTCTGGGGGATGGCATCACCATGGATGTAGGGGGCACAACAGGCGCTGAAGGGCTGCCCGGAGCCACAATGACATGACTGCATGTGATGACCGTCCGTCGGAGATCTGATCGACGGGATTCTAGCGCATCACCTGCCGAGTGATCAGACCAACCAGGCTAGGCACATCGCCAGCGCGGCAAGAATCGACACCTCAACGACAAGGGCCGTCAGGGAGAGCCTGGGGGGCCGGGATCTTAGTTCCATTTTTGCTGCTTCGTACTGCATGATGCTGTTCCGTATGTTAAACTTCACGTTGTACATACATTTTATATACGCCAATCGCACAGATTGCAATGACGAAAGAGAAAATAATCAACTTTCGCATCGACGGCGAACTCAAGAATCGGGCGAGAAAGCTGGCCGAGGCGGACGGTCGGAGCCTGTCTAACTGGATCACGCAATTGATCGAGAAAGAGGTCAAGAAGGCAAAGCGAAAGGAAGGATAAACGGCGCCGTGCAACGGCAGATCACAACCCCAGCGCCTCCCAGCGTTTCCGGATCCGTTTCGTTGAAACCGGCTGCGCCGTCTTGAGTTCCTGGGCGAACAACGACACCCGCAGTTCTTCGAGCAGCCAGCGAATCTCATCCAGACGCGGATCGAACACGCCCTGCCTGTCTGCCTGCTGCCGGCGAGCGAGCCAGTCGTGCTGCACGCTGGACATCTCCAGCAGACGTTGTTGATCACGCGCGGCCGCACTGGGCAGCTTTTCCAGTCGCAGCATCATGGCCTTGAGAAAGCGCGGATAATGCGCCAGCTGCGCCGGATCGGTCGTCTGCAGGAAACCACGATAGACCAGCCGATCGAGCTGCGCCTGCATGTCCTCGACCGAGACCCGCCAGTTTGGCTGCGTGGTCGTCGCCAGCGCCGAGCGCAAGCGATG
>JBATKF010000419.1:0-7208 GCA_049669185.1 Sedimenticolaceae bacterium
AAGCCCACCGCCAGCGGCACCACACCCCAGGCGATCAGCCGGCGCCGATTCTCACAGACACTCAGCAGCAATCCGCCCCACGGAATGCGTTCCACGAATCTGGCCAGTGTCGGATAGCCGGCGCGCAACGTGGACAGGATTTGCAGGACCATCATCGGATAGATCAACACCAGGATCCACGCGCCCCACGACATCGGTGATGTGGGCTCGAAACTGGTGTAGAAGCGGAATACATGCAGCTTGTACTCCAGGTCCAGAAACAGCGTGGTCATGCCCAGAGACAGGACGATCGGCGCCCACAGTGCAAAGCGATTGTGGGCGAAGGTGAGGGTCTCTTCCTTGCGCCCGAGCACCGCCCAGGCGGCGAACAGCATGATCCCGGCCGCCATGCCGCCGAGAAAGAGATAAAAGGCTATCTCCCAGGTCCAGATGCCGAGCGAGGGATCTACCTTGGCGTTGTAGCGGGCGGTTGCAAGGACTTCTTCCATCATCCCCGCAGCCTCACAGCAGGTAATACACGTGGGGCTGGTTACCGGTCTCCGGCATCAGCGTCTTGTAGCGGCGTTCGCGCAATAGCCGACTGACGCCGCTGTCGCGCTCGTCCAGGATCCCAAAATGCATGCAGTGCGTCGGGCAACTGGATACGCAGGCCGGGTCCAGCCCCTGGTCGACACGGTGATGGCAGAAGGTGCATTTGTCGACGTAACCCTCTGGGTGCATGATCAGCCGCGCATCATAGGGGCATGCGGCGATGCAGGCCTTGCAGCCGGTGCATTTCTCCGCGGCGACCAGCACGATGTTGGTGTCCTTCCAGTAATGACTCGCGCCGGTGGGGCAGCTGGTGACGCAGGTGGCGTGGCTGCAGTGATTGCAGCGCTCCGAGCGGAATTCAGTCTCCAGATTTGGATATTCGCCGCGGGTCGCCTCGACTATCCAGTCGCGGTTCAGCCCCGCCGGCACCTTGTTCTCGCTCTTGCAGGCTACGACGCAGTCGCCGCAGCCGATACAGGTGCGGGTGTCGATGACCATCGCATAGGTCGTCATGTCAGCTGACCTCGTTCGGTTTCACCAAGGTGACAAAACTCGCCCGCATGCCGGTGCCACCCATGATCGGATCGAGCTTGACGTTGTGCATCAACGCGGCGTCGTCCGCGCCCACCCCGCGGGCCAGGTGCTGGCGTTCATCGGTGTGGCCGAAGCCATGCACCATGAATATGGAATCGGGGCGGATGCGCTGGGTGACACGCACGCGGATACGGTTGCTGCGCGCGCCGTCGGGATTCTCGAGCTGTACGTAGTCGCCGTTGGCCACGCCCAGCTTGGCCGCGGCCGCGGGGTGCACCCAGACGGCGTTCTCCGGCATAAGCTCGAACAGCTGCGGATTATTGATGGTGCGCCCAAAGGTGTGGGCCGGTGATCGCCCGTAGTTGAGATGATAGTAACCCGGTGGTGGTCGATCGGGCGGCGTGTAACGAGGCAGGGGATCCTGGCCGACATCGGCGAGTAGGCTCGAGTAGAGTTCGATCTTTCCGCTGGGGGTGTTGAAGCGGACGGGTTGGCCCTCCTGGAAGTAGAGTGCGGTCTTGCGCGGAAAACGCTTGACGCCGAGTTGCTCCATCTCGAGCAGCGAGGATCCGATCTGTCGCAGTTGCCAGTCGATTACCTCGCGGTAGTCCTGCCAGGGGAAATACTCACCCAGCCCGAGGCGCTCCGCGATGCCCTTGGCCATCCACCAGGCCGGCTTGGTCTGGTGACTCGGCTCGAAGGCCGGCATGCGCAATGCCAGCGTGGGCATGCGTTCCGGTTTGTTGCGCAAGTCGTCATAGCGTTCGAGATAGGTGCATTCGGGCAGTACGACATCGGCGAAGCCGGTGATCTCCGCCGGCATGGTATCCACCACGACCATCAGATCGAGCGACTGCGCGGCCGCCTTGATCTGCTCAGTTGCGCCGGGCAGTGTCATCGGCAGGTTGGTGGCATAGACGAACCAGCCCTTGAAGAAGGCATCCTCACCGACCGAGTGCTCCACCAGCTTGTTGCTGATGCCGGTGCCGACCAGCGGGTAGTCGCCCTGCACCTTGGCCTTCCAGTCGGTCGCCGGCTTGGGGGGCTTCGGCGCCGGATACTCGGGCAGGTCGACCTTCTCCTGGGTATAGAAGCCGCCTGGACGCCCCCAGGAGCCGAGCAGGGCGTTGAGGATCGCGATTGCCCGGCAGCGCTGGGTATCGTCGCCGTACCAGGTCACATGTCGGCCGGGGTGGACCAACGTGGCCGGGGCGGCATGCGCCATTGTGCGTGCCGTCTCACGGATGCTGGCCGGATCAAGCCCGGTCTCCAGATAGGCCCACTCGGGATTGAAGGGCTGCACATGCTGGACCAGTTGTTCGAAGCCGGCGCAGTGCTGCGCCACGTACTCGCGATCGTAGAGATCCTCGTTGATCAGCACATTCGTCCAGGCGAGCAACAGCGCGATGTCCGTGCCGGGCTTGATCGGTAGCCAGTGCCTCGACTTAGAGGCCGCGACCGAAAAGCGCGGGTCGACGGTGATCAGCGTCGCCCCCCGGTCCAGGGCCCGGGTCAGTGTCTGCACCTGGCTGTTGTGGAGGTTCTCGCCGATATGCGAGCCGATCAGTACGATGCACCGGGAGTTCGCCATGTCCGTGCGGTCCGGTGACCCGACGCTCTCACCGTAGGTCAGGCCGAAGGCCGTTTCGCGGGGTCCGCGGCATTGTGCAAACGAGGGATGCGCATAGGCGTCGGAGCCGAAGGCCTGCAGCATACGGCGGAAGTAGTCACCGCCGCCGCCGTGCGAAAACAGCGCGATGCGATCCTTGCCATGCTGTTCTCCGATCAACTGCATCTTGTCCGCGATGAAATCGAAGGCCTCGTCCCAGGACACCGGCTTGAAGCGCTGGCCGCCACCCTCGGTGACCCTGAGCAAGGGCTGCCTGAGGCGATCGGGGTCCAGGTAGGCGCCGATGCCGCCGGTGCCGCGGGTGCACAGACGACCGTCGCAGTGCGGGTCGTCGGGGTGGCCCACGACCTTCCAAGGCCTGTCGTCTTCCTGATACAGCGTGGCCGCGCACTGCCAGAAACACATATTGCAGACCGTGGGGCTGGTGGTCACCCGGCCTGTTCCCGGCAGCGGCGTGCTGGCGCACCCGCCGAGCAGTGTCGGCATGGCACCGGCCGCCCCGAGGGCGGCCGAGATCTTCAGAAACTTCCGTCGGTTCATACTGCTTGATCTTGAAGCTACTAGATCTTGAAGCTGCCGTCCTTTTCGATGGTGACGGTTTCGTTGAGGTAGCGGTTCTTGATGCCCTTCGCGCTCAGTGTCTGATGCGCCATCTCGGCCCGGATGCCGTTGGCACAATAGATCAAGATCTCTTTATCCGCGGGCAGCTCGGCCATCATGTCTTCGAGCTTCTCCAACGGGATGTGCCGTGCCCCCTTGATAATGCCCGTGGCGGCCTCCTGGTCGGTGCGCACATCGATGAGCATCACACCGTCACCGGCCTGTTGCAGGGCCATGAACTCCTTGGGGTCGATGGCGCCGGGGGCGAGCTTCTTCTCATAGACGATCTGGGTGGCCGCTGGCCCGCTCTCGGTGGGGAGGCCTGCCGCCTGCCAGGCCGCAAAGCCGTCTTTGAGCACGGTGGTATTACCATAACCCCAGGTGCGCAGTTCCTTGTAGGCCAGCAGCGCCTCCTTGGCGGTATGGCTGTCGGCGTACACGGTTACCGGTGCACGCTGATCGGAGACGCCCGGCAGTTCGGCCACCACCTTGCGCTTGATGAAATCCTGGGTCATCCCCTGCAGCTCCGCGGTCGGCATCGCCACCGCGCCCTTGATGTGCGACTGGCCGCTCTGTGCCTTTTCGCGCACGTCGAGGATCACGTGCTCGGGATCCAGGTGGTTCGCCAGCCAGGCGGCCTCGGCATGCACCGGCAGCTTGGCCTTTTTCCATCCCGGCAGACCGGCCTGGTAGCCCTTGAGATTGGTATAGCCGGCCGCCTGCGCGATCTTCACTGCATCACCGGTGTAGGGACAGGTGGGGCCACCGCAATAGAATATGAGTAGGGCGTTCTTGTCTTCCGGCAGCCGGCTCAGAAAATCCTTGTCCTTGGGGAAGGCCGACTTGGCGCTGGGCACATGGCCCGCGCCGAAGCGTTTGCCTGGGCGCGCATCGTACAGGTGATAGGGTTGGCCCCCGGTCATGATGCCGAGGAGTTGTTTGACATCGATCTCCACGCCCGGCGGCAGGCCGAACACGATCTTCTTGATGCTGCTGGCCGGCTTGCCAGGCTCCCGCTGCACCTCGATGAGGTCGGGTGGACCGAGTTCCTTCAGGCCAGACGCGCCGTCGTACTGGGTATTTGCGTCGGTACGCACAACGACCTTGCTGACCGACTTGTCCTTGGCCTGCACCTCGATCTGAATCGTGCCCGCCTGCTGCGAAACCACGGCAATGCGCCCCTTGACCGTTTCCGCCTGTGCCGCCCCAAGGTAAGCCACGAGGGAGAGTAAAAGGAACAGCTTGTGCATGAAAGACTCCATAGATCTGTGATGATTGCGGCCAGGTGTCCTGGAAAATATGGACATCGGCCCGGCCGCATAACGCGGCGTGATTAAGCGCAAGGCGCGCCATTTGTCGAATCCGGTGACGCCCGCCAGATTCTTCTCGATCGACCGACGCCAAGGCCGGCAGCCCATGGCTGCCGGCCCATCAGGTCATAAAGGCAAGACCGCGGGGCTGTAGATTAAGCCCCCAGGCCTTGTCCGCCTGTGTTGTACTCAGTGCGCAGCGGCCTGGACCTGACCGGACTGGAACTCGTGTAGTGCGGCACGGAACCACTCGGCGTGTTCCGCCTCGGAATCGACCACGCGTTGGTAGACTTCGGCCTCCTTGAGGTCGCCGCGTGCCCGCGCCTGATCGCGGAAACGTGGATAGATATCCTGATACTCCCGCTCTTCCACCGAGATCGCCACCTTGAGCGCCTTCTCGACTACGCCTTCCGGATTCTGGGCGATCAATGCGTCACAGTTGGCACGAATGGTGGTCAGCGCATCGATGGCGCGCTGGGTATCTTCGCCGCGTGCCGGTACACCGATATCGTCATAGAGTTCACGCAGCCAGACGGCGTGCAGCTTCTCCTCGCCGGCCACCTTCATGAACAGGGTCGCCAGCTGCGGATAACCTGCTGTCCTGGCCCAACGCGCAAATTCCGGATACATGATCTGGTTCTCGTATTCTTCAACGTCCACGAACGACTGGGCCGTCTTGGTCCTGTCCGCGGACTGCTGTGCCGCCGCGAAGCACTCGAAAATCATGTCTTCGGTAATCTCAGGTTTGATCATTATTCATTCTCCACGTGATGGGTGGGCCAGGCCGGCCCAGTTTACCTTTTGGGCAACCAAATAATGCGAAACGCGACATCGATTGTAAACATGTCGCCTGCCACTGCAACCGATCGGACGTCTGTCGGTGACCAGGCAATGATAGTTCAAATTGGGACGCCCTCGGGCCCCGGCCGGCGCGCGCCTGCCTCGGTTCTCGCAATAACATCATGGGTCTTCCCTGGCTTGTTCAATTTCTGTCGAAGGAACGCGCATTGCACCGGCAGCGACGCCTTGGCCAATAGTGTGAACAGCAGCAGGCCGAAGGCCCAGATGCCGAGGGATACCATGATCTCCGTGGTACTCGGGGTGTACTCGTAGATCTCGCCGATCGGCGTGGGGACAAAGGCCGGGATCACCAGGCCCATCCCCTTTTCTATCCAGATACCGACCACGGTGAGCACGAAGGCGAAGTTCATCGACACGGGATGCCTGCGCAGCGGGTGAATCATCAATATCACTACCGCCACCGTGAGCAATACCACAGCGGTCCAGATCCACGGGGTGAGACCGGTATGACCGTCGAGGCCGAAGAACAGATAGCGGGCCGAGGCCGCGTGCTCACCCTCGTTGTAGAAGTCAGTAAACAGCTCCGCCACCAGGAAGAACAGCGTAATCTGCAGCGCGATCGCGGTGACCAGCGCCAGATGATCGATTACGGTCTGGCGGATTGGATAGTCGCTGATCCGCCGAATGATCTGTAGGCCGATCGCCATCAGCGCGGGGCCGGAGGCGAAGGCGGAGGCAATGAATCTCGGCGCCAGCAGCGCATTGTGCCAATAGGGTCGCGCGGAGTTGGCCGAGTACAGGAAGGCGGTCACGGTATGAATCGAGATGGCCCAGAAGATCGCCAGCAGCACCCAGGGGAAATAGCGCGCCTGCGCGGGGTCTTTTCCCTGGTAGTGGTTGTAAACGATATAGAACGATATCCCGAGGTTCAGCAGCAGATAGCCGTTGAGCACGATGACGTCCCAGGCCAGCAGCGACTGCGGAAAATTGAAACGTCCGATGAACGGAATCAGGTGCCAGAAACGATCCGGCCGGCCCAGATCGACGACCACGAACAGGATCGCCATCGTGACGGCCGCAATCGCGATGGTGTCGCCCATCAGCACCACGTCCTTGATGTCTTTGCGGTCGAAGATATACGCGGGTACGACCAGCATCACCGCCGCGGCGGCCACACCGACCAGGAAGGTGAAGTTGGAGATGTAAAAGCCCCAGGACACCTGATTGGTCATATTGGTCACGATCAGGCCATCGCGGAGCTGCAGGTAATAGAACCATCCGCCGACGGCAATGACGGACAGCAGGGCTACGAGCCATAGCCAATAGAGCACACCGCCACGCACCATATGGCCCAGGCTGCTAAGCAGGAAGCCCGTCACGCCGGGTCTGGCTTCAGTCATCGCGGAAATACCAGAACTTGGGTTCGGTGCCGAGGTCTTCCTTCAAACGAAAGATCGCCTTCTTCTCGAGCACATAGCGTATTTCGCTGTTCGGGTCGAGCAGGTTGCCGAAGATACGGGCACCGGTCGGGCAGGCCTCCTGGCAGGCCGGCTGGCGGCCCTGGCGGGTGCGCTGCACGCAGAAATGGCACTTTTCTACCACGCCGCGCGGTCGCGGACGGTTGCCCAGGTAGTGGGTCTGGGTAGTGATGGCCTCAGGCGGCAGATCGGGCGAACCCCAGTTGAAATGCCGCGCCTGGTAAGGACAGGCCGTCATGCAGTAACGACAGCCGATGCACCAGTCGTAGTCCACGACCACGATGCCGTCCGGCTCCATCCAGGTGGCCTCCACCGGGCATGCCT
>JBATKF010000420.1:0-19728 GCA_049669185.1 Sedimenticolaceae bacterium
CCACAGCTCATGGCCGACGCTCGCCAGTTCCTCGACCACCAGGAGCAAGACGTTGGCCGGCGTCGCCGGCAGCGCCGCGGCGTCCGACTCGGCGACGAACATAACCACCGGATCTGTGCCGCCGGCCTCGGTGTAGGTGCGCAGCATCAGCCGCAGGCGTTCCGCGGTGTCCCCAGGGCCCGGATAGGCATAGCGCATTGCGCCCGTCGGACACACGGTGGCGCAGATACCGCCGCCCTGACAAAGGTTCGGATTGACTTCGACACGCTCGCCGATCGAGACAATCGCCTCCGCCGGACAGGCATCGATGCAGCGCCGGCAGCCGCTCTGTCCCGAGCGGGCGTGGGCGCAGATGTCAGGGTCGTAGTTGAAGTAACGCGGTTTCTCGAATGTGCCCACCATGCCATCGAGTACCAGACAGGCCGCATCCAAGTCCGGCGCTTCGCACCCGAACTGCCAGTATCCCGGTGGTGGCAGCTCGCGATCGATCCGTGATTCGGCGCTCAAATCCACTATCAAGTCGGCGTGGATGCGCTGGTGGTTGTGCCTGCCCTGCTCACCGAGGTCGATCGTGAAGGCCCCGAGATGACCCTCGATGCGCAGCGCGCGACCGGCGAGTGCGGTTGCGGGAACGCCGGTTTCATCGCTGTCGTCGGTCAGTATGACCTCGGCGCGCAGCGGCGCCTGCAGCCGGGTGGCCAGCCATTGTGCCTCTTGGCCGCCGATCACCACCACCCGGCCGCGAGATTCGTACTTGACGACCCCGGTCGGGCTGATCGCGACGCGCTCCGCTGCGGCCTGGGCCGCGCTGCGCGCCCGTGCGTTACGGGTCTGATCCAATGTGGCTTGCGCTTCGGACATCAGCTTCGCGGCCTCCTCTGCTCGGAATCATCGGACGGTTCGCTGGCCGAGACCGGCATCTCCTGGCTGGTCGCAGCGACATCCTCGCTGGACATTGCGTCGTCGACGACGCGCTGATCTTCGACGGCCTCGACCGGTTCTTCCTCGTCGAGCAATGCCTGCTTGACCGCGGCCGCCTGCTTCCTGGCCGCGACCTCTATCTGATGCCGCATGTCCGCGGTGACGAAATCGCCCAGCGCCTCGAACGTGGTGAAATCCTCGGCATAATCGTCTAGCTCGTCGATGACGTTGAACTCGGAGCCGTGAAACAGTCGGCGCAGTGCGGTGCGGCGCAGGGACTCGCTGACCTTGGGGGAAAGGAAACCGCGATAGTCGGAGTCGGCGGTCAGGGACTCGACCGGTGGCATATCGGCATCGGTCAGATCAGGAACCGCCTCGGGCTCGGACTGTTGCGGGACGAGGGCCGCCTCAGTCGTGTCGGCCGGCGCGGTCTGAGGCGCTTCGGTCGCCTGGCGTGCAGCGGTCTTGCGACGGTGGAAGCGTTCCAGGAAGGTTTCGTTTGGGCGCGGCTGCTGATCCTCGGCCAACGGCTCCTGCGGGTCTTTGCTCATGAGGGCAGCGTCCCCGACTCGTCGGCGGACCAGTCGCGCAGCTTGCGTTTGGTCTTTTTCTGCGGGAAATAGTGTGCAATGACGAAGGCCTCGGTCCAGCGATATAGCTCCGCCGGTACATCGACGGCATAAACCTCGTCGTCGCCTTCCAGGTAGGCATGTGCCTCGTCGAAACTCATGCTGACGCGAAACGGATGCGGCTGCGTCTGGCCGCCGTCGGTGTGGGCAATCACGTACGCGCGGGGCGAATCGCTGACCAGGTTGTAGTAGTAGCTTTCGCATTCGTCGACGTACAACGCGACATCCAGGCCGCCGATCAGGAAGTAGCTGACGCCCTGGTCCTCGCGGATGAGCTGCGCCTCGGTTCCGTCAGCATGCCTCCCTACAGTGATCCCGGCCGCCGTCCAGACATGGTCTGCCCATCGGCTGACCGCCGGCCGCCGCTCGAGTACCACCGACACAGGAAGGCGCCGGATGTCACTGCCCTGCGGTTCGTGAGTCTGGGCCATTCGTAACTCCACCATCTGGAAACCGGGTTAGCGGTGTTACGCAGCAAGTTGCGTACCACTGTGCCGGCCCCTCGGTGCGCCGAAAAAACGATCCATTTGTCGTCCGGGGTTGGCGCAAATTGTCGCAATGGCACGTGCCGATAGCGACAGATCGGCGCACTGCGGGGCGTCGTCCTACGAATAGCCGACCAGCTGGTACCGGGGAATCCGAGGCGGCGAGCAGCAAACGCAAGGGCAGATAACGTCGGAACGCTTCTTGCAGCCTCCGAGAGCGTACTCGCTGGGAGACAGGCATGTCTGAAGACCCGAATGACCGCAGCGACCCGCCGCAGACGCTAATCGATCGGTTCCGGCGGCGGGTCACCTACCTGCGAATATCCGTTACCGACCGCTGCGATCTGCGCTGTGTCTACTGCATGTCGGAGGACATGAAGTTCCTGCCCCGAGCCAGCCTGTTGACGCTCGAGGAGATCGTGCGCGTCGGTCGCGCATTCGTCGACCTCGGTGTGCGCAAGATTCGGATCACCGGTGGCGAGCCCCTGCATCGGCGTAACATCCTCAAGGTGTTCCGCGAGCTGGGCGAACTGGATGGCCTTCAGGAACTGACACTGACGACCAACGGCACCCAGCTGCCGCGCTTTGCGCGCGACCTGCACCGGGCCGGCGTAAGTCGTATCAACGTCAGCCTGGATACGCTGCGCCCGGATCGCTTCCGTACGATGACCCGCAACGGCAGGCTGGAACGTGTCATGGCAGGGCTGGAGGCCGCCCAGGAGGCGGGATTCGCGCGGATCAAGCTGAACACCGTGGTGTTGAAGAACCGCAACCACGACGAGACGCATGAACTGGTCGGTTTCGCGATCGAGCGCGGTCTGGACATCAGCTTTATCGAAGAGATGCCGCTCGGTCTGGTGGGCGATCATGATCGAGCGGTTTGCTATTACTCCAGCGATGAGATTCGCCAGGATCTGGCCAGGCACTACGACCTGGTGCCGACGGCCGAATCCACCGGAGGACCGTCACGCTACTTTCGAATCCCCGGGGTGGACACCCGGGTGGGCTTCATTTCGCCGCACAGCCACAACTTCTGCGAGCAATGCAATCGCGTTCGACTGACCTCCGAAGGCAGGTTGCTGCTCTGCCTGGGACAGGAGCACAGCGTCGACCTCAGGCGCGTGGCGCGCGCCAACCCCGAGGACGATGACGCGCTGAAGCGTGCAATCGTCGCGTCGATGGACATCAAGCCGCGTGGTCATGACTTCGACCTTCAGGCACAGCCCGTGATCTTTCGGCACATGAATCACACCGGGGGATGACAGGCTATGGATGATGAAGCGGTTTCGGCCAAGCCTCAGCAAGGCGACAGCCAGGGGCGTGGTTACCGTCCCGCGATGAGCGATGCCGGCCTCAGCCCCTCTCACGAGGTGGTGGCCGTGGACGAGTATGGCCAGCCGAGGGCCGGGTTCGTGGCGGGGGAGACGGCGCTCACGCTGTTCTTGGACGACCGCGAGATCGTCACCCTGATGACCCTTGGAACGCATCCCGAGATGCTGACCCTCGGCTACCTCCTGAACCAACGTCTGGTGCCCTGTCTGGAGTCGGTGGATTCGGTGAAGGTCGACTGGGCAAAGGGCGAGGTCCGTGTCGAGACCTTCGAACGCATCAGCGATCTCGACGAAAAGCTTCGACACCGCACGGTGACCACCGGCTGCGGCCAGGGCACGGTGTTCGGCCGCATCGGCGAGCAGATCGAAAAACTTCGACTGCCCAGACGACAGATTCACCAGTCCATGATCTACGGGCTACTGGCGCAGATCAGCGACTTCAACCAGGTCTATCAGCGAGCGGGCGCGGTGCATGGATGTGCCTTGTGCCACTGTGATTCCGCGGAGGCGGCGCAGATCCACCTGTTTGTCGAGGACGTGGGACGCCATAACGCGGCCGACGCCATCAGCGGCTTCATGTGGCTGAACGATATATCGGGTGCTGATAAATGGTTTTATACCACAGGCCGCCTGACCTCCGAGATGGTCATCAAGGTGGCACAGATGCAGATCCCGATACTGCTCTCGCGATCGGGCGTAACGCATCGCGGCCTGGAGCTGGCGCAAAAGATCGGGGTCGTGCTGATTGCGCGGGCCAAGGGGAAGCACTTTCTGGTCTATAACGGTGCGGATCAGATCACCTTCGATGCCGTGCCTGTCGCACCACCGTCCACCAAGTCTCAGCGCCGGCCGCGTCGCGCAGGATGACCGGGTTCGAGAAGCAGGAATCGGAGCACAGGGGGAACGCGCCATGGCCGCCGTGATGACGCAGCAAAACGATGCCTTCCTCAGCGTCAAGCAGGTCGCCGCTTATCTGCAGCTGAACGAAAAAAAGGTCTATGCGCTGGTCAATGAGGGCCGGATACCGGCGACCAAGGTGACCGGGAAATGGATGTTCCCGCGCGAACTCATCGATCGTTGGATGATGGACTCGTCACATGGCGGGCTGTTGACCGATCGCCTCGTGGTGGCCGGCAGCGACGACCCGCTGTTGTACCGCGTGGTGACCGCGTTTGCGCGCGATGTGCATTCACTTGCCCAGGTCAGCTACACGCCGACCGGTACCCGTCTGGGACTCGAGCTGCTGCAGGCCAGCCGGGTGGACGTGAGTGCCTTGCACTGGGGGCCATTCGAAGAAAGCCATACCCGCCATCCCGCGCTGCTGCGCCAGCACCCGCAGCACCGCAACTGGGTGCTGATCCGCGCCTTTACGCGTGAACAGGGCCTGATGGTGAGACCCGACCTTGCGGACTGCACGGACGGCCCGGAACAGCTGATGACATCCTCGCTGCGCTGGGTGCAGCGACAGTCAGGCGCAGGTGCGCAGCGGTTCCTGATGGAGATACGCAGGTCTCCGACGCTGAAGGAACCCCTGAACGTGACCGTCACCGCATTGTCCGAGCGGGAGGCGGCAACGGCCATCGTACTCGGCCAAGCCGACGTGGCGCCGGGAGCGCGCGCGGCGGCCAGCGAGGCGGGTCTCGGTTTCATTCCGTTCGGGGTCGAGGCCTTCGATTTCGCGTTGCCGCGCAACATCTGGTTTCGCCGCCTGTTCCAGGATCTGCTCAACAGACTCCAGTCTGGCGAGTGCCGGCAGGTCGCGGACCTGCTGGGTGGCTATGATTTCAGCCACAGTGGCGAGCTAATCTGGGGGGAGGAGTAGACGCGACGCCACTGCGCCGACCTTCGTGCCTACGGCTGGGTTGGCCGGTCAGCTCGGCGTTGGCTTGCCTACGGTCTCAGGCGCGCGATTCGGACGGCTTCTCAGACCTCGACAGCAGATAGTCCAGACCCGCATACACGCTGTCCGCCTCCGACCGCAATGCCAGCTTTGTCACCAGCCTGATCGTTGGATGCAGTCGTAGCAGTCGCTCCGGGTGCCGCACCAGGTACCGGTGCAGCGGTGCATAGACCTGATCTCGAATCGATTCGACAGTGATCGCCTCGAAGCCGCAGCGCTCGAGCAGCGAGCGGTAGCCCGGCAGCGTGTAGATGTTTTGGTTGGGAATCGCAAACTTGCTGGCCACCAGCCCCCAGGAGATCTGCTGCTTTAGACGCGCTGAGCGCTGGCGGACCGGGGGCATCGGGACGATGTCCGCCGTCACCAGCCGGCCTCCGGGACGCAGGACGCGCCAGGCCTCGCGGAAGAACCGCTCGCGCGTGCGAAAGTGGAAAGCGCTTTCCAGTGCTACCACCAGATCCATCGAGTTCGCCGCGATCGGCATCTCAGTGGCCGACCCGTGTCGAAGGTCGACCTGGTCCTGCAGACCAGCCTCGGCGATACGTCGCTGTGCGATGGAGACCTGCGACTCGGTGATGTTGAGACCGATGATCTGTTTGGGTTGGAGCGTCTGCGCCCACAGTATGTCCTGATCGCCGAACCCAAAGCCGCAGTCCAGCACCCTATCCTGGGCGCCCATCCGGCCGCTCTCGGCGACCAACATCGCCAAGGCGTCACTCGCCTCGTCGATGGTCGCTGCGTCTCGCCAGTAACCGAGGTTCAGATAGAGACCGCGCTCCGTCGGTGATCCAGTGGATAGCAGATCGTAGATGCCACTGGCATCCAGGCCGTGGCGAGGATTGAGCAGCCAGTTGAGATAGCCCAGATTTTGGCGCAGCGAGTTGGGGGGCATCGCGGAATCGGCCCTCAAGGTATAAACGTCTACCGTAATCGATCCCTGTCGGCACAATCACCCCGCAGGCAGGGCGTTATTTGGCTGGGGCGCAGTGCATCCTGCGCTGACTGCGTCGATGATTTGCGAACTTGCGGGGAAAAGGGGCGGTGACCCGCGCCCTTTGTGGTTGGATCGCGTCCTGCTCAAGACAGTGAAGGATCGAGTTCTTCGGAACCCACATTGACCTGAAACTCGAAAACGGTCCGGCCGGTAGGCTGCGTGTTCTTTACCTCTTCCGCATCTACCAGCGGAAACAGGTCCCTGGAGCCGATCGCCTCTTGATACGCGAAGTTCGCGTTGCGGCCAGTGTTGACGTTGGTGACCTGTTCGGTAATCAGTGTCGGAAACAGCTGCTCGGCACCGATGTCCCTCTCATGTTGAAACGATTCCGCTTGGGCGACGCCGGCGGTCAGAATCAGGGCGGTTGCGATAATGTTTTTCATGTCGTTTCTCCGGATCAGTTGGTTGAAGTGTGGAGACGCGCGGCGCGTCCTTGCCCTAAGAGACCCCGACAGACGTGGTTTCTTTTCAGCGTTGCAACTTTTTATTCGGGAGAGGGTCGCAGGTTCTGCCGCCGAGCATGCACGATGTGCCCGCAGAGTCTTGATATCCCTGTACCGGCGGGATTAACCTGACGGATCTTGAGACCGGGCAAGCACCTTGACCATCCGATAGGTCAGCTGATCAACGTTATCGAAGGGGATGGGCGAATGAAGACATCGAGATTGATTTATCGCAGCGTTGCCACGGAAGAGGTCATCTCCAACGAGGCGCTGCGCGATATCGAAAGCAAGGCGTCTGAAAACAATTCGCGTAAGGGCATTACGGGATTGCTGGTCTTGTCGGGCAATACCTTCGTGCAGGTGCTCGAGGGCCCGGCCTTGGACGTCACCCAGTTGTTTGGCCGGATCATGGCCGATAAGCGTCATCGTCAGGTGCAGCTCGTCTCCTTTGAACTGGGTGTCGAGCGTGGATTCGACGATTGGAATATGCGCCTGGTGGACTTGTACGACCTTCCCGGAGATCAACGGGCACTGATGGCGGCCAAGTACCCCGCGAAAGGCGGCGACATCGCAGTGCCCTCCGAGACACACCTCATCCATGCGTTCATGCTGGATGCCCGATATATCTGCCGGTCAGTTCCGAATAGGACGCCGGACGATGCGCAACCAGCCGCCGATCAATTGCAGAGCGCTTCGTAGCCTGAAGGTAGTTTGCGGGGTGCCACCCTCCGCGGGTTCAAGGCATGGACAACGGCGTTGGCCTCTTCGACGTGATCGGAATGCTCGGGCTATTTGTCACCGCATTCGTGATGTGGGTGGCCTGGGAGCTGATAGTCGGCAGAAAGGCTATGGGGCTGTTGCTCGCTATCGCCACCTTCATAGCCACATGGGCAGTAGCTCAGTTTGCCGGCGCCGACACCGCGCTGTACGTGCTCCTCGTGGAAGCGGCCGTCGCGGCATTGCTGGTCAGGGTAGCGAACGGTGGCAAACGAAAAATGCCATCCTGACCCGCACACTGCATCCGAGGCAGGGAAACCTGACGTTCAGCGCAATATGCCCGCCGCTCGGTAATACCGCATGGCCCCGGGGTGCAGTCTGGAATGCGGGACTTCTCGGACGGTGTTTTCGGCCGTTGTGAATCGGCCCTGCGCAAGCCTTTGTGCCATCGCCGGCTCGCCCGCGTGGATGGCCGCGGCCAGGCGGTAAGCGACGGTGTCCGGCATGTCGGTCCGGACAAGGACCAAGGACCAAAGCCCGACGGAGTCGATCCGCGCATCCTGGCCGCGATAGCTGCCCGCGGGCACCGACATGGGCCGCAGGTGGGGATGTCTGGACAGAATCCGCTGCACCTCCTCGGCCGACGGCGCAATGAAACGTCCGCCGTCCTGGCTCTCCGAGATCTTGACGAAGCCCGGCCAGCCGATGCCCGCGCCCCATAACGCATCGGCTTCGCCGGACAGGACCATTTCTGGCCCGTCGGCCGCCTTTTCCAGGATGATCTGCTGGAAGTCGCGCTCCGGTGACAGACCGAGTCCGCTCAATACGTCGTTGACCAGGATCCGCAGGCCAGACGCACGTGTGCCGAACGCGATCGGCCGGCCCTTCAGATCGTCGATCGTCCGATAGGCCGATGACGCACGGACCACGAACATCCCGGGATTGGGATACATCACGGCGAGGACCTTGAGATCGGCCGCGGATCGTCCGACACCGTCCAATGCCTGGCGGGCGGCGTTGCCTTCTACCAGCCCGATATCGATCTCCGCCCGTTCGAGCAGCGCAAGGTTCTGCCGGCTGCCCCGCGTGGCGATCGATTCGACCTTCAGGGCCGCGTCTTTGGCGTTGATGACATCGGTAAGAATTTGGCCAAATAGCTGGAATCCGCCACCCTGTGTGGCCGTGCCCAGGACCAGAGGGGTCGCTTGCGGGTCAAGGGGCGGCAGTGTTTCGGCCTGTGCAGAGAATACCAGACCACTCAGTGCAAACAGGGCAGCAAGTACTGCCGCAAGGTGTAACTTCATCCAGACTCCTCCGGGATATCGGGTGTGCCCCGGCCGCAGACCGGGCAGTCCTTGCGCGCCGGGATACGGATGCGTTGCCATTCCATCGCGGCGGCGTCGAACAGCAGCATAACCCCGCACAGATCCTCTGCGTGACCGGTCAGCACACGCACGGCCTGCAGTGCCTGTAGGGCGCCGATGACACCCACTACCGGCGCCAGCACGCCCTCCATCTCGCAGGTCTCCTGGCTTTCCAGTTCATCCGGGTAGATGCACTGGTAGCAGGGACCGCCGGGCAGCACCGCCATGATCTGACCTTCGAGGCGGATCGCGGCGCCCATCACCAGTGGGGTCGCTTCAGCCACCGCGATCCGGTTGAGCTGGAAGCGCGTGGCATAGTTGTCGGTGCAATCCAGTATCAGATCCGCCGCTTGGACTTCATCGATCAACTCCGCCTCGTCAAGCTGCCAGTCGAGCGCGGTAACCTGACACGCCGGGTTGATCTCCTGCAGGGTGTGCCTTGCCGACGCCGCCTTCAACTCACCGATGTCGGATTCCCGGTGGATGATTTGGCGCTGTAGATTTGAGGGTTCGACCCGGTCGAAATCATTCACCACCAGCCTGCCGACCCCACTGGCCGCCAGATACATCGCGGCGGGCGAGCCCAGCCCGCCCAGGCCGACGATCAGTACGCGCGAGTCCAACAAGCGCTGCTGGCCCGCCTCTTGGACCGCGTCGAGGCGGATCTGACGCGCGTAGCGCTGATGTTGTTCCGGTGTCAATGGAGTTCCTGAGGGCAGCAGCCGAAGCAATAGTTTCCCTTGTGGTGTTCGCCCCGGGGCACCGTACTTCAGCTCGTCGGACCGGCGGCCTTGGCCAGCGTCAATTGTTGAGCCTGCGCCTCGGCCGCCTGCAGCTGTGCGGCGACCTCCTCGACATCTTCCACGATCAGTGGTTCGGATCGCAGCCATACGGTGAAGTGGCTCCCCTCACCGCGCTGCGATTCGACGGTAATGTCGCCGCCACAGCGACGGATCAGGCCGTAGCTGACCGAGAGTCCTAGGCCGGTGCCTTCACCCTGTCGCTTGGTACTGTAGAACGGGTTGAAGATCTGATTGCGCTGATCTTCATCCATACCCGTACCGTTGTCCGACACGATGATGCGGACTCCGAGGTCTTCCCAATCGCTGGTCGCGATACGGATCGCCCCGCCAGATGCCGGCAGGGCATGCGCCGCATTGCCGACTAGGTTGACCAGTACCTGTTGCAGTTCCTGCTCGTTTATCGTGACTTCATGCGTCGCCTCGAGTGCCAGCGTCAATTCGAAGGGATGCTGCTTCTGCATATGCGTGACCAGGGCGACGGTATCCCTTATGACCTGGTTTACGTCGATTTGCGTGAGGTAGCCCGCATATTCCCCAGGCCGCGCATACTTCAGGAGTTTGTCGATGATCGCCTGGATTCGATAGACCTGTTCGATCACCAGCGCTATCTGGGGCCGCACCGGGTCCGCCTGGTCACCGAGCTCGGCCATTAGCAGATCGAGATTGCCGAGCATGACCTGGGTCGGATTGTTGATCTCGTGGGCGACGCCGGCGGTCAGTTGGCCCAGGGCCGCGAGCTTTTCCGCAGTCACCAGTTGACGTCGGGTGTCACGCAGCATCGTGATGGTTCGCTGCAGCGCCTCGTTGCGCTGCTGCAATTCGGTGGTGCGCTCGGCGACTTTTTCTTCGAGCTGTGCCGCCCAGTGCTCGATGACTGCGGCATGCTGCTCCAGTCGATCGAGCATCGCGTCGAATTCCCGGGCGAGTTCGGCCAGTTCGTCCTGGCTCTCGACCTCGCCGACGCGCGATGATTGGCCAAGACGCGTGGCGCGAATGACTCGCGACATCTTCTCTACCGGGCTAAAGATCGATTTCGCACCTCGCATCGCCAACACGGCATACAGGCCGAGCAGACCGACCAGCAGCAGGAGCACCAGCGCCAGCGTTTTCCACAGGGCCACGCGGAACGGTGCCTCGAGATAACCGGCGTACAGGATCCCGACGCGCTCCCCGTGTATGTCGACGATGGGTTCGTAGGCTGAGATGTACCAATCGTTGACGACGAACGCCCGATTGACCCACTTGTCGCCACGGTCCAGTACCGCGCTGCTGACCGCATCCGATACGCGTGTACCTAGGGCCCGCTTGCCGGCACCGCGCGGAACATTGGTCGAGATGCGCACGTCATCGAGGAATACCGTCACGGTGCCGATGCTGCCGGCGGGGAGGCTGCCGGGACCATAGACCAGGTCGCGGACGGCGTCGACGAGTGCAAAATTGTTGTTCAGCAGCACACCGCCGTCGAGGACCGCGACGACATGACCACCGGCGCTCATCACCGGCTGGCGCGCCCGTATCAGCATGGCGCGATCCTCGCGTGTGCGCTGAGTGGGTCGCGCGCGGCGCGTCTGCAACAGCGGCAGCTGAACTGACTCGGCCAGGGCCGGGTCGATTTCCTGCAGTGCGGCCTGGTCGAGGACCTCGATACCGACGATCGGCCGGTCGACTTCTTCAACGACGGTGTCGGAGACGGGGATCACGCGCAGAAAGCTGAAGCCGGCCGTCTGTTTCAGGTCGCTGATCAGTGTCTGTACCGTTGCCTGATCATTCTCTGCCATTGCCTTGCGGAAACGATAGGCCTCACTGAGGCGGGCGAGCTGATTCAGGTGGTCTCTCTGCAGACGTTCGAAGATGCTGTGCGCGACCGCTAGATCGGTGTTCACCTTGATGAACAGCTGGTCATAGGTGAACGAGGCGCCCCAGGCAGTCAGACCGGCAAGTGCGATCGGCAGTATCACGGCGATGGGCAGCAGCGTCAGCACAAGCAGTTTTTGACGGACACTGCGCCGGACGCTGTCGCCGATCGAGCGCGCGAATCGCATCGAGGTTCAGGCGCCGCGCCGGCTCAGCCGGGCTATCAGGAGACGCCCCAACTCTGGCACTTTCGTTCGAGGGTCTTTCGCGATACGCCGAGGAGGCGAGCGGCGGCGGACTTATTGCCGCCCTCCCTGTCCAGCACGCGCAGGATATGGCGGCGTTCGACAGTCTCGAGCAATAGGTCTTCATCACCCCCCGCACTGCCTGCCTCGGCGATCCCGGCACAACCCGGGAGGCCCTGGGTCAGCTTATGATTGAGCAACAGACAGCGTTCGATGACGTTCTTGAGTTCGCGGATATTGCCGGGCCATTCATACTGTGCGAGTCGCTGCAGTTCAGTCTCCGAAACGCGCGGCGCGGCAACGCCCAGGTCGGCGGCGATCGTACCCGCAAAATGGTCGATCAGTTCGGGGAGGTCCTGGATGCGCTCGCGTAGCGCGGGCATACGGATGCTCAGCACGTTCAGCCGATAGAACAGGTCTTGACGGAAGTTTCCGTTGTCGACCTCGGCCTTCAGGTCACGGTTGGTTGCGGCGAGGATCCGCACGTCGACCGGTGTCTCCCGATTCGCGCCGACCGGGCGCACACTGCGATCTTCAATCACGCGCAGCAGCCTAGTCTGCATCGTCAGCGGCATCTCGCCGATTTCATCGAGGAACAGGGTGCCACCGTCGGCGTAAGAGAACAGACCCTCTCGGGCCTTTACCGCACCGGTGAAGGCCCCCTTGGCGTGTCCGAACAGCTCGCTTTCCAGCAGCTCCTCATGCACGGCGCCGCAGTTGATAGGCACGAAGGAACCGCTGCGACCGCTAAACCGGTGGATCGCACGTGCGGCCAATTCCTTGCCCGTGCCGGATTCGCCCTGGATGAGCACGGTGGAGGGCATCGGCGCGACCCGCTTGATCACCTCGCAGACGCCTTGAATCAGATCGCAAGAGCCGATGATGCCGCTGCCTTCCTCGATCCCCGCAACCTGACGGCGCAACAGGAAGTTCTCCCGCTGCAGCCGCTGGCTCTCCATGCACCGCCCGACCGCTGTCTGCATCTGCTCCATCCGAAACGGTTTAAGGAGGAAATCGGAGGCGCCGGCGCGCAGCGCGGTGATGGCGGTCTGCAGCTCGGCGTGCGCCGTCATGAAGATCACCGGCGTCATGCGGCCCTGTTCGCGCAGTTGGGCGACCCATTCGACGCCGGAGCGCCCTGGCAGTCGTATGTCGGAGATGATCAGGTCGAAGTGACAGCGATCGAGCAGGGCATCGGCCGCATCAGCGTCGGCAGCGACCTCGACCAGGCTGAAGCGTGCCGACAGGCCCTTCTGCAGGAAGCTGAGAATACCGGGCTCATCGTCGACGATCAGCACCGAGCTCAGCCGTGAGCTGCGCTGCGGATCACGCCCTTCTACGTGGACAGGGTCGTTGAAGCGGGTGCGGAGGTTCTCGGTAGGTGTCGCCATGGCTGCCGCTCATCGGGTTGATTAGGTCAAGAGACAGACCCCGCGGTTTCCTGCACCCCGGGAAAGAAACGGAAACTACCACCCGATTCCCCGTGGCCCGCAGCAGGCAGTCGGCAATGCTGGGCCATCGTGTCGCTAGAGTCTAGTTGAGTCTGAGACATTTTGTCTCGCGCGATTTTGATTTTAGCAGCGCCGCTGCCCATGACAAACGGCAGGTCTTGCCGCGCCGCCCGATAGGGCCGGACTTGCAGTGGCTGGCATCGGTCTTGCACCACGTATGGGCGAACAAACTCCAAACCCCGCGGGAGGGACTAATGCTGCAGAGGCCTTGGGTTGCGCTCAAACAGGTGCTGATCGCCGCGGCGCTTGTCTTCTCTTACGGAAGCGCACTGGGCGATTTCGATCGTGCCGGCACAGTGCGACTGGCGACCACCACGAGTACCGAGAACTCCGGCCTGCTGAACGATCTGTTGCCACGTTTCAGGGCCGCCACGGGATATGCCGTCCACGTCATCGCGGTGGGCACCGGCAAGGCACTGCGCATGGGCCGCGATGGTGACGTCGACGTCGTACTGGTGCACGCGCCTGCGGCAGAGCAGCGTTTTGTCGACGAGGGATACGGCGAACAGCGGCTGCCCGTGATGTTCAACGACTTCGTGATCGTCGGGCCGCCCGCAGATCCGGCCGGCCTGCAGCAGGCGACCAGTGCCAGCGACGCGCTGAGACGCATCGCGCAGACCAACGGCAACTTCGTCTCGCGCGGCGATGATTCCGGTACGCACAAAAAAGAGCTCACGATCTGGCGCGAGGCCGGGGTGGAGCCCGAGGGCGCCTGGTATAGAGAGGCGGGGCAGGGGATGGGCAAGGTGCTGCAGATGGCCGACGAACTCGACGCCTATACCCTGACCGACCGCGGCACCTGGCTCGCCTACCGTGGCAAGAGTCGGCTGAGGATCGCCTACCAGGGGCACGAGGAACTGCACAACCCCTACGCCATTATCGCAGTGAGCGCCGCGCGCTACCCCGATCTCAATCATCAGGGCGCTGTGGCGTTGATCGAGTGGATCCGGGGCCCCGAGGGTCAGCATGCGATAGCGGCCTATCGAAAGTCGGGGGAACAGCTGTTCACGCCGTCGGCGGGGACGCTGGCGAGGCGCTGATCGGAGACCGGGCCGGCCAGCGCGATGGGTTCGATTGCCGAGAGTACGCAACAGGCGCTCGGCCTGCTATTCGGCGGCGATCCGGGGCTGTGGGAGATCGTCGGGATTTCGTTCCAGGTCTCGTTGACCGCGATCGCGATCGCCACGCCGGTCGCGCTGGCGTTGGCCTTCCTGCTGGCATTCGGGCGATTTCCGGGCCGGCGGGTGTTGATCACGGTGTTCAACACCTTTTTATCGTTTCCGGCCGTGGTGGTTGGCCTGACCTTTTACCTGTTGCTGTCGCGGCAGGGACCGCTCGGCGAATGGCAGCTGTTGTTTACCCAACCGGCGATGATCATCGGTCAGATTGTGCTTGCGCTGCCAATCCTGGTCGCCATGGGGCACTCGTCGCTGCAAGCGGTCGATCGCCGCGCATGGGAGACGGCGCGCACGCTGGGTGCCAGCCGCGCGCGCGCGGTCTTCACGTTGATGCGCGAGGCGCGCTTCGGGCTGTTGGCGGCTTTATTGGCAGGATTCGGGCGAATCATCGCCGAGGTCGGGGCGTCCATGATGCTGGGCGGCAATATACTGCACTACACCCGTAACATTCCGACTGCGATTGCGCTCGAGACCAGTAAGGGAGAGTTTGCCCAGGGCATCGCGCTGGGTATCGTGTTGCTGCTGATGGCCTTCGTGCTGAACGGGTTGCTGCAAGTCGTACAGGGTAAGGGGAGACAGACCGCATGACATCGCTGTCGTTCGAAAAGGTGGCCAAGCGCTTTGGGAAACGGGTGATTCTCGACGACACTCGGATCTCGCTCGTCTCCGGTGACTGTCAGTTGATCTGCGGAGTAAACGGGGCCGGCAAATCGACGCTGCTGCGTATCCTCGCCGGGATGGAGCGTCCGGACGGGGCATCGATTATCATCGATGGTCTTCCGCATTCCTGGCGCCAGGCTAGAAAGCAGCTGCTGGCCGACGCTATATATCTGCACCAGCGGCCTTATCTCTTCGAGGGCAGCGTGCGCTACAACCTGCGCTATCCGCTGCGCGGCGGACGCTCGCTGTGCGATTCACTGGTACGCCAGGGATTGGAGTGGTCGGGTCTGTCTTCCATCGCGGAGCAGGCGGTGCACCTTCTGTCTGGCGGCGAGAGGCAGCGGGTGGCGCTGGCGCGCGCCTGGCTGCGCCGGCCACGCATCATGCTGCTCGACGAACCGACCGCGAACATGGACATCGCCAGCCGCCAACGCACCGTCGCACTGCTGCGCCAGCTCAAGCAGGAGGGCCTTGCGCTGGTGGTGGCGACACATGATCCGCTGCACTTTGCGGATGTCGCGAACCAGACGCTCAGGCTCGCCAACGGACGACTGTCCGTCGATGGTTCGGTGTATGCGGATCTGCCGGACAGCGTGACGCCGATCGACCGCCGGGCGAGGGTCGTCGTGTGACAAAGGGATACGGGTCGTGATCGAGTCGCGACACATCACCGCACTCATTCTCGCCGGCGGCAAGAGCCGCCGCATGGGCGGTCGTGACAAGGGTCTGCTGCCATTCGGTGACGGCCTGCTGGTCGGACACGTGCTGGCGGCCGTTCTGCCTCAGGTGGGCGGCGTGATGATCAACGCCAATCGTCATCAGGCGGAGTATGCGCAGCTCGGATACCCTGTTGTTGCCGACTCGCTCGCGGATTTCCAGGGTCCTCTCGCCGGTTTTCTGGCCGGGCTCGAGCAACTGCAGACCGAGTATCTGCTGACCCTGCCCTGCGACGGCCCGATCGTCGTCGCCGACCTCGCGACGCGCCTGGCCAATGGGCTCGACGAGGCGGGTGCAGATATCGCGGTGGCACATGACGGCAAGCGGCTGCAGCCGGTCTATGCACTGCTGCATCGGCGGGTCCTGCCCGGCCTGCGTGCCGCGTTGGCGGAAGGCGAACGCAAGATCGATCGCTGGTATCCGCGCAATGAATGGGTCACCGTGGATTTCAGCGATGTCCCCGAGCAGTTCAGCAACATCAACACGCCCGAGGACTATGCGGCCGTCGGTCGCGAGGCATCCGGGAAATAGCCCATGCATAATTCAGACGAACCCGGGGCGCCCATCGATTTTCCACTGCCATTGCTCGGCTTTGCCGCGTTCAGTGGGACCGGCAAGACCACCCTGCTGCTCAAACTCCTGCCGCTGCTCAAGGCGTCGGACCTGCGGATAGCGGTGGTCAAGCATGCGCACCATAGCTTCGATATGGATTATCCGGGAAAAGACAGCTACCGGCTGCGTGCCGCCGGTGCCGACGAGATGTTGGTCGCGGCGAGATGTCGTATCGGTTGGATTCGGGAGTGTCGGGACGAGCGCCCGGAGCCCAGCCTGCGCGAGGCGCTGGAGATCTTGGATACGTCACGACTCGACCTGGTGTTGGTGGAGGGATTCAAGGCCGAGGCCTTCCCCAAGATCGAACTGCATCGCGCCGCGCTGGGAAAGCCACTGTTGTTTCCCGAAGACCCGAACATCGTTGCGATTGCGACCGACGGCGGACGACTTGCCCGGGACCCTGGCGATCTCCCGCAGCTGTCGCTCGACCGGCCCGATGAGATTGCGGCCTTCCTATTGGCGTTCATCGGACGCGGCCAGGAGCTGCGCTCCGACCTCGCCTGCTGATCGAGGGCGGCAGCCGCGATGAAGGTCACCACCCGCACATCCTGTGCCGACCCATCCGATCCGCTGGCGTTTACGGTGGATCAGGCCAAGACGGCGATCCGCGGTGCGCTGACGCCGCTTGTCGGTGATCAGCAGGTCGCGATCCGTGCCGCGCTGGGGCGGGTGCTGGCGACCGACTGCATTTCACCGATCGATGTGCCCAGTCACACCAACTCGGCGATGGACGGTTATGCCCTGGCCGGCAGCGATCTGCCACAGGACGGCGTACGGGACTACCGTGTCATTGCTACCGCGCTCGCCGGTCAGTGCGTCACCCAGGCCTGTGCGCCAGGTCAATGCGTGCGCATCATGACCGGCGCGCCCATGCCACCGGGCACCGATACCGTGGTAATGCAGGAACAGGCCGAGCGGCTCGCCGACGACTGCGTGCGACTCGACGCGCGTCATCGAACCGGCCAGAACGTGCGCCAGGCGGGCGAGGACATCCGACGCGGTACTCAGGTGTTCGCCGCCGGTCGACGACTGGCGCCTGCCGATCTGGGGGTGTTGGCATCGCTGGGCTTTGCTGAACTGCGTGTGCGCCGACGGCCCCGGGTCGCGTTCTTCTCCACTGGCGATGAGCTGCGCTCGATCGGTGAAACCCTCGGCGAGGGAGAGATCTACGACAGCAACCGCTACACGCTGTATTCAATGCTCGATGAGCTGGGCGTCGAGGTCATGGACCTCGGCGTCGTCAAGGACGATCGCCAGGCGCTGCATTCTGCGTTCGTTCAGGCCTCTGCCGCGGCCGACGTGGTCATCACCTCCGGCGGAGTGTCGGTCGGTGAGGCCGACTACACCAAGGAGATCCTGGGCGGCCTCGGCGAGATGGCGTTCTGGACCATCGCGATGAAGCCGGGACGGCCGCTGACCTTCGGGCGGCTCGGCGATGCGGCATTCTTTGGGCTGCCGGGCAATCCCGTCGCGGTGATGCTGACGTTTCAACAGTTCGTGCGTCCGGCGCTGCGCTACCTGGCCAGCGGTCACTGGCCGACGCCGCTGGTGCTGGAGGCACGCTCGCGCGTCGCGCTGAAGAAACGTCCCGGACGCTTCGAGTTTGTGCGCGGGATCCTGGCCTATGACGGACAGGGCCGCGCGGACGTACGACCCTCGGGTGCGCAAGGTTCGGGCATCCTGACCTCGATGAGTCGCGCCAACTGCTTCATCCTGCTCGACGAGGACTGCGCGGGCGTCGTCGAGGGCGAGCTCGTTCGGGTGCAACCCTTCGCGATCGAGGTCTGACCCAAGGTGAGTTCTGTCTCTGCCTCGCGGGTGTCGTTGAGTCCCGGGTATCCACATCTGATCGATTACCGCATAGGATTGGGCCAGGGAGCGCCACTTCGGATCCACATCGACACTCAAAACGCGCGCCGGGGACAACGGCAAAAAATCCAACTCGGAATTCATTAGGAGCCGCCATGAACACCACTACGAGCCCGATGCAGTATCTGGACAAGGCGATGAATACGCTGCACGACATGGGGCTGGTCCCCAGCGGTAACGATGACGAAGCGGCGCCGATCATGGCGCTGCTCAACCTGATCTCGGATCTGGATCAAGACCGGGTCGCCGCCATCGCGCGCACGCTGGACAAGTCGTCGCTGTTCAACGATGTCGTGCGCGAACAGGTCCAGGCCATGGAGATCGGTGAAAGATATGAAGAAATAACCGGATCATTCAATAGTATACGGGAAGATGCTAAGAAAATGGTCGAACAAATAGAAGACGGCCATTTGGATACCTTCGAGCGGGTCAGCAATGTGTGGATGAAGGTCACGCGCGGGGATATCGCGAGCCGCTTCGAGAAGATCAAGGACACCTATCTCGATGTGACGTCATCGACCAACGAGCAGATCCAGCGCGAGAACAAGATCCTCGAGGCCTACCAGGACTTTCGCGGCGCGTTGAAGGAGTCGGAGGTGCTGGCGCTCGAGGTCCTGAATCAGGCCCAGGACCATCTCGACGCCGCCAAGCAGGTGCTCGCTGAGGCCATGCAGGCCGTCGAGTCGTACAGCGGTGACGACATGGCCGAGCGGGCGCGCCTGGAGATGGCACGCGACGAAAAAGTCCGCCGGCTGCAGACGGAAGACAAACGCTACCAGATCGCCAAAGACCTCTCCGACAACCTGACCGTGGGCTACAACACCTCCGAGGTCATCATGGCGCGCCTGCTGCAGACCACCACTGCAAAGGAGCGTGTGTATGCGCAGGCGGTGTCGTTCTTCGGCACCAACGAGGTGGTCCTAACCGCACTTTCCGCGTCGTTCACCGGCCTATTCGGTCTGCATGAAGGCACCCAGACCATCGAGGCGATGAAAGAAGGTGTCAGCAAATCGCTCGAGGATCTCGCCGATATCGGCGGCAAGGTCCAGGACGCGGCCATCAAGGCGGGCTATGGGCCTACGGTGCGTGCCGATTCGGTCAAGAAGTTGGTCGATTCGGTGGTCAACTGGCAGACGCGTTCGCACGAGATCATCGCCGAGATGCGCCAGCTGGCGACGCGCAACGCGAATGAGATCCGCGATGCCGTCGAGGATGGCAAGCGCCAGTTGGCGCGTCTGGCCGAGGAGGGCAAGGGTCTTGCACTCGAGCTGAACGCATGAGCGAGCCGACGGCCGCCGTCGGCGCAGCCAGCTTTGAGAGACCGCCGCTCGACGACGTCATGCTGGCGATGGATGTCGTGGACACGCTGCGCCGGCGCGACCGGCTGGTGGCACGCGAGCTGGACGAGGCCGGTCGCGAGGCGGATTTGAAGCAGCGCCTGAAGGGCATCTATGCGCAACAGGGTATCGACGTCCCCGATCACGTGGTCGAGCAG
>JBATKF010000421.1:0-10263 GCA_049669185.1 Sedimenticolaceae bacterium
GTGGTGAGCGTTGCCGCACAACAGATCGGCACGCCATACCGCTACGGTGGCAACACCCGCCGCGGCTTCGACTGCAGCGGCCTCGTCGAGTATGCCCATCGCCGGGCAGGCATCGATGTGCCGCGCACCACTGCCGAGCAATGGACCAATGCGCGCTCAACCGACTGGCGCCTTCTGCTGCCCGGGGACCTGCTGTTCTTCCGTATCGGAGATCACAAGCGCCGCCACGTCGGCATCTACGAAGGCGACAGCGTCTTCATCCATGCGCCATCCTCGGGCAAGTCCGTAGGCCGCGCCTCGCTCGACAATGAATACTGGCGGCGGCGACTGATCGGGGCCAAGACATTCCTCTAGCCTGCAAATCTAACCGATTGCCCGGTAGGCTATTCCATCTGTCCCAAGGCATCGACCCCGGGTGGGTTTGACGACCCGGGAACCGGCGATTCAGAATGCCGCGGGTCGCATGCCGAAATCACACCGATCAGCATGGCATCGACAGGCCAGAGATACAGGACGGACTGTGGCCTGACTGGCGTCGTTGGGTGGGGGAAACGAGAGGACCTGCCATGAGTGTCGCTGGGCCCGAAAGGTCGACCGAGGTCAAGACCAACAACCAGGAACGCACACGCACCGGCACCAGTGTCGGCGTCCTGAAGCGTGCGATCCTCGACAACCTGTTCTACGTTCAGGGGCGCTTCTCAGACGTCGCCACCAAGAACGACTGGTATCTGGCGCTGGCCTACACGGTGCGAGACCGTATGCTGCATCGCTGGATCGCCACGGCAAAGACCTACAAGCAGACCCAGGCGCGCACCGTATGCTGTTTCTCCGCCGAGTTCCTGTTGGGGCCCCATCTCGGCGTCAACTTGATCAATCTGGAGATCTGGGACAACGTCGGAGCGGCGCTCTCAGAGCTCGGGCTGGACCTCGCCGAACTGCTCGACCAGGAGACCGAGCCGGGTCTGGGCAACGGGGGTCTCGGCCGGCTCGCTGCCTGTTACCTCGATTCTCTGGCCACGCTCGAGATCCCGGCCATCGGTTATGGCATTCGCTACGAGTTCGGGATCTTCGACCAGCGCATTGAGGACGGCTGGCAAGTGGAGGTCACGGACAAGTGGCTGCTGCACGGCAACCCTTGGGAGCTTGCACGTCCCAAACTGACCTTCGACATCCCCTTTGGTGGACGTACAGAACACTACCACGACGACCACGGCCGGGATCGCGTGCGCTGGATACCGGAGCGGGTGGTGCGTGGCATTGCCTATGACACTCCGATCATGGGCTACGGCGTGAATACCGTGAACCTTCTGCGGCTGTGGAAATCCGAGGCGACGGAGTCGTTCGATTTTGCCGCGTTCAACGTCGGCGATTATTTCGGCGCGGTCGAAAAGAAGGTGGTCTCGGAGAATCTCTCCAAGGTACTGTATCCCAATGACGAGCAGCATGCCGGCAAACGGCTGCGCCTCGAACAGCAGTATTTCTTCGTCAGCTGCTCACTGCGCGACATGTTGCGTATTCATCTGCGCAGCGGACGGGGCCTGGAACACTTCCATGAAAAATACGCCTGCCAGCTCAACGACACCCACCCTGCCATCGCCGTCCTCGAGCTACTGAGGCTGTTGACCGATGAACATCAGATCGATTGGGAGACGGCCTGGGACGTGACGCGACGAACCTTCTCCTACACCAACCATACACTGCTCCCCGAGGCCCTGGAGAAATGGCCGCTGGACCTTTTCGACAGCGTATTGCCGCGCCATCTCGAGCTGCTGTACGAGGTCAACCAGCACTTCCTCGATGAAGTCAGAATCAAATATCGCGGCGAGGACGGGGGGCGTATCGGCCGCATGTCCTTGATCGAGGAGAACAGCGGCCGTTATTTGCGTATGGCCCACCTGGCCTGTGCGGGCAGCCATATGATCAATGGCGTCGCGGCCATGCATACCCGCCTTCTGCGCAGCACGGTGTTGAAGGACTTTCACGATATGTGGCCGGACAGGTTCACCAATATCACCAACGGCGTCAGCCCGCGGCGCTTCGTCCGCCTGGCCAATCCCTGGTTGAGCAGACTGATCCATGATCGCATCGGGTGTGACTGGGTCCGTGAGCTGTCGAGCCTGCGCGGCCTCGAGGCCAGCGTGGAAGACCCGCAGCTGCTCGAAGACTGGCGCCAAGCCAAGCAGCAGGCGAAAATCCGGCTGGCGAATCTCATTCATGAGCGCAACGGACTGCTGATCGATCCGCAGTCGCTGTTCGATGTGCAGGTCAAGCGCATCCACGAGTACAAGCGGCAGCACCTCAACCTGTTACATATCATCACGCTGTATAACCGCATCAAAGACGACCCCAACCTCGAGATGGTGCCGCGCACCTTTATCTTCGGCGGCAAGGCGGCGCCCGGTTATACGATGGCGAAGCTGATCATCAAGGCGATCAACGCCGTTGCCGACGTCATCAACCATGACCCCGACGTGCGCGAACGCATTCGCGTGATATTCATTCCAAACTTCAGCGTCAAGAACGGCCACTATATCTATCCGGCAGCCGATCTCTCGGAACAGATCTCCACCGCTGGGAAAGAGGCATCGGGTACGGGCAATATGAAGTTCTCGATGAACGGGGCGCTCACTATCGGCACCCTCGACGGTGCCAACATCGAGATTCGGGAGGCCGTGGGCGAGGAGAATTTCTTCCTGTTCGGGCTCACCGCCGAGCAGGCACGCGACCGCCTGTCGCGAGGCTACGATCCTTATGCCGAATACCAGGCCCAGCCCGAGCTGAAGGCCGCCATCGATCTACTCAACTCCGGCCTCTTTTCGCACGGTGACCGGTCACTCTTCTCAGGGCTCACCGGACACCTCTTGAACCGAGATGACTATCTCGTCATGGCCGATTTCGCGGCCTATGTCGATGCCCAGCGGCAGGTCAGCACTGTGTGGGGAGACAGCGACCAGTGGACGCGGATGTCTGTGCTCAACGTCAGTCGCATGGGCTACTTCTCATCCGACCGCTCTATCGCCGAGTACGCGGAAAAGATCTGGAAGGTCGAACCGACGCGGATACCCAACAACCTCCCGTGACCTGCTGTCTACGGCGTCGACGGGGTGTTCTGACGATCCACGGGCCGGTCAGTCTACCTGCGGCTGGTGGCGCCTGGACACTGGTGTGGTTGCTGCTCACCGGCTGGGCCTTGGGCGGCGCTGCTCGCGCGGGCCAGACCCAGATTGCCGATATCCGCTTCATCGGTGAGGCCACACTGGCGACGGGGATGTCGTTCGACGGCACCGAGGTGGGCGGCCTTTCGGGCATCGATTACCATCCGCCCAGCGACAGCTATTTCGTCATCAGCGACGACCGCTCGCGCACCGACAGCGCGCGTTTCTACACCCTGCGCATCGACCTGTCGGACGGCCGCCTGCAGGAGGGCGATCTAGAGCTGACCGGGCGCATTGGCCTGCTCGACGCGGACGGTAAACCCTTTGCGCGCGGACTGGTCGACCCGGAGGGTATCCGATTCGACGCAGCCACGGCGTCCGTCTTCTGGTGCAGCGAGGGCGATGCCGACCAACAGCTGGCGCCCGCGGTCTTTCAAACCGCGCTCGACGGCTCGTGGATTCGCCGGCTCGACCCGCCGTCGCACTACTGGCCGACCGGCTCGCAAGGCGTGCGTGACAATCTCGCGTTCGAGAGCCTGACGCTGTCAGGCGACCGTGAACGACTCATCACGGCGGTAGAAAATGCGCTGCTGCAGGACGGTCCGCCCGCCGACCTTGGTGTCCCGAGCCCGGTTCGAGTGCTGGCCTTGGACAAGGCGTCGGGCGCAGCGCTGGCAGAGTACGTCTATCCAACCGATCCGGTACCCTCCGGCAGCACCCCGCCGGGGCTGTTCCGAACCAACGGCCTGGTCGAACTCCTCGCGCTGGACGATTCGGAGTTCCTCGCAGTCGAGCGCGCCTATGCGGTCGGTGTCGGCAACAGCATCCGGCTCTACCAGGCGAGCCTGCGGGACGCGACCGATGTGGCGGGTGTCGCCGATCTCCACCAACTGCCGGAACTCAAGCCGATGGCAAAGACCCTGCTGCTCGATCTCGACGTGCTGGGGATCCGCCTGGAGAATACCGAGGGCGTCACCTTCGGTCCGCGACTCCCCAACGGCAGACAGTCGTTGATCCTGGTGGCGGACAACAACTTTCGCGACAGTCAAACCACACAGTTCCTTGCCTTCGAGGTCAGGCTGTCGCACCCGAAAGACCACCCGCCGGGCGGTCATCCGAGCGCACGATGAAGTGATGTGCTCGAGGCCGCGCAGACCGGTCTCAGTCAGCGGCAGGTCGGTGACGTCCGAAACCTGGCGGAAGACCGTGCAGCGCGAGTTGCAGCCAATAGGCCTCGAACTGCTGCCACTGCGCCTCTTCCGGGCCGTCCGAGTGGCTGACCGGGAACTCCATCAGCTCGAACGGGCCGCTGAGATGATTGGCGATGCCATAGACGGTCTTGGCCGGCACGACGTCATCTTCCAACCCCAGGGCCAGCACCGTCGGACATGACACCCGCGCGGCGAAATTGACGGCATCGAAATAGCGCAGCACCACCATGGTGTCTTCGAGGTGATCGGGGCGACGTGCCAGATAGCGGCTGATCTCGGCCCCCGACCCCGATTTCACGAACAGGTTCCGACCCTCGGCCCAGCCGAAGGTCGGCACGCCGAGCGCCAGCAGATCCGCGCATTGCAGCGTCGCCTGCGCCATCAGCGCCAGGCCGCCGGCAAAGCTCACGCCCTCGAAGATCGTCTTGCTGGTGCGCTCTTGGAGCAATAGGTGGCCAATCCGCGCCGCCTGCATGTAATCGCACACGGCCAGGCGGATCACCGAGGTCTCGGGTGTCTCGATACCCGTCAGCACATAGCCCCAGCGCGAGGGCTTCGGCAGCGCCGCGCGGGAGATGCCGAAACCACGGATGTCCACACCCAGCACATTGACGCCCTGCCGGGCCCAGTCCCAGCGCCGCCTGCACTGGCCGCCATAACCATGACTGTGGATCACCAGCGGACGGGCCTTGTCGTCGTCCCAATGCAGCAGATAGGCCGAGACGCGGGCCTGCCCCAGCGAGATGAAAGATAGCGTCTCGGCGCGGATCTCGCCCGGCGACGACGGATCCGCATGCCGCTCGACCGCCGGATTCAGGTGTTCCAGCTGCATCCGCGTGCTGTCCCAGAAGACGTCAAAATCCTCCGGCCGGGTCAACGGCGGCTTGAACATACGTCGCATGGCCTAGACTCTAACCTAAACGCCGTTCAAAACAACGTGCTGCGCTGCACCGGCTGCAGAGGCTGCAGAGGCTGCGGCCTAGGAGCCCGGGATTTGGTTGCTATCGACACACTCAAACAGCTGGCCTTCTTCTCTGGCCTGCGACGCGAGGTCCTCGAGGCCTTCGCCGGCGCCGCGACCATTGTCGAGCTCGAAAACAATACCCTGATCACCCGTCAGCATGACCGCGCCATCGCGCTGTATGTGCTGCTGGAAGGCCGCATTCAGTTCCTGATCGAGGTCGAGGGTGCCGGCAAACTGCTCGTCGGAATCGGGCAGGACCCCGGCCTGATTATCGGCTGGTCGGTATTCCGCGCACCGTTTCGCTATATGACGGACGTACGCTGTGAAGGCCGCTGTCGATTGCTGCGCATCCCGCATCACCTGATCGACGAACTGCTCGCCGACGATGCCCGCAGCGGACTGATCCTGTTGCGCCGGGTGACCGAATCACTGGCGCGTCGCCTGGAGTTCGAGCGCAGCCGCTTATTGGAGACGGCCGGCACCAACGCCGCGTTGCCGCACAAGCTGCCCGGACCGATCGAGGAGGTGGGCGTCCCCTGGACGCCGGCGCAATTGAACTCGCCCGAGACCATGCTGGATTTTCTCGCCCACTCTTCGCTGTTCGAAGGGCTGGAGAGCCGTCTGCTGGAATGGTTGTCACACCAGGCAGTGGTGATGACCTTCGCCGCCAACGACGCGCTGTTCGAGCAGGACGACATCGCCGAGCACCTGTACCTGCTGGTCGACGGCCGCATCGGATTCTCCTACTGCGACGAAGGCGGCACACGCTGTGTCTTTCTGCGCGCCCTCGAGGGGATCGGAGATCCGATCGGCTGGTCGGCACTGGTCGACCCACGGCGTTACCGGACCTCGGCCTTTGCGCTGCAGACCAGCCACGTCGTGGCCCTGCCCAGCAACACCCTGGAGCGGTTGTGCGCGCAGGAACCGGCGTTCGGCGTATCTGTGATGCGCCGCGTGCTGCAGGCGATCAGCTCTCGACTGCGCTTCACCCGTGTGCGCCTGGTCGCGCAGCGCTACGGTCAAGAGGTGCTGGCGATGCGCACCATTCTCGACCAGGCCGCGGAATCACTGCCGGTCAGCTCGCCATTGCACAAGATCCCCTACCTGCTCGAGAACCGCCTGACCCTGGCGGACGCCTTTCATGCGCTGGAGCTGACCCGCGCGCACGGCGATCCGACCGAACGCAATCTGGCCGCACTGTCGCTCGAAGTCCTGCAGGACGTCCACCGCGAACTCCAGCTGTACCAGGGCCTGCAGCGCGCCTACGAGGCGGTCGCGAATGCCCCGGCCGACGCCTCGCCGGAGCGGGTCCGGGGACGCAGCATGGAGGCCTTCGGCGAACTCTTCGGCAAGCTCAGCTACCGCATCTCCGGGGAGGAAAACCTGCCCGCGACACCAGGCAACATCGTGATCATGAACCATCTTGAGAATCACATGGACACCGTGCTCCCGAATGCGTTTCGCCTGACGCTCGACAGCCATTTCGTGTCCAGCATGATCCTGTATCGCCGCTATGGCGAGGCCCCTGTGCGGGTGGTGCGCAAGCCGGAGATGGGTTGGTTCGGTTACCAGCAGTACTTCGACCGCCTCGACTACCTGTATGTCTATCCGGGCGACGTCGATGAGGAGGACCGCGATCAGGACCTGACCCGCGAGCAGCGTAACCGACGCTTTATCGAAAAAGCCGCCAGCCACCTCGAGGCCGGCCGCAACCTTCTGATCGCGCCCGAGGGGCGCTGCAGCTTCACCGAGGCCTCGCCCGGGCCCTTCAAGCCCGGGGCATTCCGCGTTGCCGCCGCGGTCGATCCCGAACCCCTGATCGTGCCCATCGCGGTCGCGAACTTCGACAAACGCCTGACACGGACGACGACCGCGGCGATCGTCTTTCCACCGTTTCGCCTGTCGGACCAGGTACCGGAACCTGACGACCGGGACGCGCTGTTCGCCTTCGTCGCGCGACTGCAGCAGCAGTACCACGGCTATGTGCAACAGGCGATCAAACTCGCGCAGGGTGATTGACGCAAGTCGCTGCTGTCTTCCCGGGATGTCCGCTGGTAGCGTATCGGCGGCGCTGCGCTCGCGGCAAAACCCTCATCGATCGGCCGGCTAAATCCGCAAATTCTGCGAGGGCGCTGCCGCCTGCGGGCCGGACATCGGCGGTACACTGCGGCCTGACAGCATCCCGCGGCCCCGCATGCAGCCGGGGCTCGAAAAACTAGTGCATGCAGACGCACCCGAGACACCCATGACATCAGACCCCAAGCAACTACCCGCAGAACGCCAGACCGTCGACAGGTCGGTGCCTGTGCTGGCCGCCGTGCGCTGCACGATGCTGGGTGCCGTGCTCTGGTCGGGCGTTGGGGCTACCGCCGCACCGACGGCGCCACCCGTCGTGATCGCCAGCACCGAGCAGCGGGCCGTGTTCGAAGAGGTACCGATCTCCGGGACCGTCAGCTCGCCACGGGTGGCCCAGCTCTCGCCGGAGGTCGCCGGCCTGGTGCAGGAAGTCCTGGTCGACGCAGGAGATCGGGTTGCGGCCGGAGCACCCCTGGTGCGACTCGACGGAACACTGGCAGGCCTGGCGCTGGAGGCGGCCGAGGCCGCGACTGAACAGGCCAGCGAGGAACTGGCAGACGCGCGCCGCCGATTGGCCGATGCCGAGCGCCTGGTGCAGTCACGCGGTATCGCCGAGACCGAGATCAAGGCCAGGCGCTCTGAGGTGCGCGCCGATGCCGCGACCCTGCGGTTGCGCCAGGCCGAGCAGCATCGCGAGGCAGAACGCCTGCGCCGTTATGAACTCAAGGCGCCGTTTTCCGGGGTGATCAGCCGCAAGCTCACGGAGACGGGGGAATGGGTCGCGCCCGGCGATGAGGTATTGGAGCTCATGGCAGACACCGGGCTGCGCATCGATTTCCGCGTGCCGCAGGGCCTGTTCCCTCGCATTCGCGGCGATGAGGGCATCGAGGTACGGTTGGACGCCCTGCCCGACCGTAGTCTGGCGGCGCGGATCGGTGAGATCGTACCGATCAGTGACCCGAGCGCGCGGACCTTTCTGGTGCGCGTCTATCCACAGGATGAGGACCTGCCCATGACACCGGGCATGTCCGCCAGCGCCACCCTCCGACTGGGGACGGGCGAGCAGGGGGTCGTCGTATCGCGCGATGCCCTGCTGCGTCACCCGGATGGCCGGATCACGGTCTGGGTGGCGCAGGGCCAGGGCAGCGATATCACCGTGAGCGAGCGACAGGTGCAGACCGGGCTGTCTTTCGACGGCCGCGTGGTCATACGCAGCGGTCTCGAGCCGGAAGTCCGCGTCGTGGTGGAGGGCAACGAGGCCCTGCAACAGGGTCAGCGCGTCTCGGTGCGGGAGACGCGCTGATGTTGGCAGGCCTCATCCGTCGCGGCACCCTGACGACCGTCGCGGTCTTGATCCTGTGCGTGATCGGCGTGGTCGCGGCGCTGCGCATATCGGTGCAGATGATCCCAGATCGGGACGTGCGCACGATTTCCGTGCGCACGACCTGGCCGGGCGCGACACCCCAGGACGTGGAAAAGGAGATCCTGATCGAGCAGGAGGAATTCCTGCGCAACATCCCCAGCCTGCAACAGCTGATCGCCAGCGCCGCCTTCGGCGAGGCCAGAATCGAACTCGAGTTTCCGTACGGCGTCGACATCAACGAGACCCTGATCCGCGTCACCAATGCCCTGAGCCAGGTGCCGTCGTATCCCAACAACGTGGACGAACCCCGCGTCTACGCCACATCATTCTCCAGCAATTCGTTCATGTATTTCCGCGTGGCGCCGCTGCCGGGCAACCCGCGCCAGCTGAACATGGTCCTGATGCAGGACTTCCTCGAGGACAATGTGCAGACGCGCATGGAGAGCATCCCCGGGGTCTCGCAGGTCCTCGTCTACGGCGGTGCGGAACGCCAGATCCAGGTCCTGATCGACCCGGCGCGGCTGGCCGAGCGCGGCCTGACCGTCGCCGATGTCCGGCGCGCGATTACGGAACGCAACCGCGACGCCTCCGGTGGCGAGATCGAGTCCGGCAAACGCCGCTATCTGCTGCGCACCATCGGCCGCTTCGAAGACCTCGAGGAACTGCGTCAGCTCATCCTGGCGCGCCGCGGCGATTCGCTGATCCGACTGGCTGACGTGGCCGAGGTGAGGCAGGGTCACTTCGAGCTGACGGCCCAGTCGTTCTCGGACGGTGAGCCGGTGCTCGGCCTGTCGGTGCGGCGCGAGGCCGGCTCCAACGTGATCGACATCAAGCGCGCCATGCTGATCGAGCTGGATGCCGTCAACCGTGAGATCCTGCGGCCGGCCGGCATGGTCATGCGCCTGATCGCCGATGACGTAGGCTATGTCCAGGCCTCGCTGAGCAACGTCTGGACGAACCTGGCGCTCGGCGCGTTGTTCGCCAGCCTGGTGATGTTCGCTTTCCTGCGCTCCGTGCGCGCCACCCTGGTCGGCGTGATCGGCATCCCGATCTGTACCATCGCGGCCTTCCTCGGCCTGCTGGCGGCCGGCCGCACCATCAACGTCATCTCGCTGGCCGGCGTCGCCTTCGCCATCGGCATGACCCTGGACAACAGCATCGTGGTGCTGGAGAGCATCGAGCTGGCGCGGCGGCGGGGGCTGGATCGCTTCCGCTCCGCGGTCGAGGGGGTGCGCGAGGTCTGGCCGGCAGTGTTGGCATCGACCCTGACCACGGTGCTGGTGTTCGTGCCGGTCATGTTCATCGAGCAGGAGGCCGGGCAGCTCTACTCGGATATCGCGATCGCGGTCTCCGCATCGATCCTCGCATCCATGGTGGTGGCCATCACGCTGCTGCCGACCGCCAGCGCCCGCATGCACTTCCGCTCCGAGGCCGAGTGCCAGTCGTCGAGCGACCGCGGCGTGCGCGCAACGGTCCTCGCCGCTGTCGATTGGC
>JBATKF010000422.1:0-3584 GCA_049669185.1 Sedimenticolaceae bacterium
CCGATGGCCAACACACCCCCGGCGGCGGCGCTGTACCACCCGCGGCGCCGGGCCTCGGCCCGGCGCTCGAAACCTGCGGCCAGCTGGATGCGCTCGGCCAGGCCACTTGGCGGTGAGACATTCTGTAACAGGCTACGCAACTTGACCTCCTGCGCCCGTACCTCGCGTGCGAAGCCCGCGCAGGCCGGGCAGCCGTCCTCGTGCGCGAGCAGCTCGGGGTCAGCGGCGAAGGGGTCGCTCAAGAGGTCTCGACGGAAGTCCAGACAGTTCATCGCAATGCCTCCAGCGGTTTACTGTCGCCCAATTGCTCGCGCAGCGCCTTGCGGGCACGAAACAGGCGGGTCAGCACGGTATTCGTGTTGAGACCCAGCATGGTGCCGATCTCCTTGCAGCTGAAACCGCCGATCACCTGCAACAGCAGGGGGTCACGGTAGTCGGCGCCGAGACGCGCCAGCGCACGGCGCATCACAAAGGCCTCGGCGCTGGTATCGTAGCCGCGCACCGGCAGATCCGGCAGGTCGCTGGGATCGACGCTGATGGGGCGTTGTCGCTCATATAACCGCGCATGCTCGTTGCGCAGGATGGTGTAGAGCCAAGCCCGGGCGGCCTGGGTGTCGCGCAGGTCGGCGCGTGAACGCCAGCCGCGCAAAAAAGTCTCTTGCACCAGGTCCTCGGCGGTGTCTCGGTTATGGCATAGCCCCATGGCATAGCGGAAAAGCTCTGGCGAGAGCGCGCTGACGAGGGTGTCGAAATCTGATCTTAGCTTAGCCATCAGCCAGTAGACCCTGTTTTCCAACGAAATATTTCGCAGGACGGTCCAGAGGACTCAGGGATGTGCCGGGCGACCGCAAACCTTGGCGCGGGCCGCATTCGACCCGATCTAATGGGCACCGAAAAAACGGCCCGCGAGCGCGGGCCGTTTCTCTGCGGCATTTCGGGCGTGGGCCCGTGTGACGTCAGGGCTTGATGTAGGCGTAACCCTGGGCCTGCAGGATCCCCAGCTCGGCGACCCCGCTGGGCACGATATCGGCCTGCTCCACCATGTACAGGTCCTCTTCCATGTTCACCTTTCGCCCCTTCAGGGTATTCGCGCACACCTTGAACTGCACGCCCTGGTTCTTGAGTCCGTCGATGCTGGCCTGCATCTGCGGGTCCGCATTGGCGCTCTTGAAGCCCTTCACCTTGTCCAGGTGGTCCGGCAGCAGGACCATGGAGACGCCATTGCCGTGCATCACCACGCGCAGGTCGAGATTCTCGGCCCCCACGGCGTTGATGTGGTTTTGGATGTTGCGCAGCGCGCCCGCCTGCTGTTTCGGGTTGTCGCCGTTGATGTGGTAGACGACCTTCTGTTTGGCACCCTCCGCCGCGCTGGCGGTACCTCCCCAGGCCATCAGGCCAACCAGGCCTGCCAACACGATAGGCATCAGTCTTTTCATCGTTTAACTCCTCTCTCCTGCACTGTGGCAGCTTATTGCTGGAATGAGACTAGACGCGGATATACGACCAGCCCTGTTTTTGTCGTTTGACGACGTGATTGACACCGGAGTCGATGACCTCGGCGTCGGGAACCAATCTGACCTCGATACCCTGCTCGACCCTCAGACGATCGATGGTGTTCTGGCAGGCGACAAAGGTCAGATTGGAAAAACGTGTGGCGAGTTCGTGAATGCGCGGCTGGTGCCCTGATAAGCGCTGGCGCAACAGGCCGAGGCCGTCGCTATGACTGACCACCTCGACGCGCAGGGGTCGCTGGTCCGCTTGATAGGCGATCAACAGGCCCTCCACCTCGTCGAGCAGTTCGCCGGCGACCGTCTGGCTGGCGTCGGTCAGGTGAAACACGATGCGCATCTCGCCGTCGTCGTCGACCGCGGGTGCCTGACCACGCCCTGCCGGGTCGAGTATGATGAAACGCTGGGCCTCGGCAGACCCGGGGGGCGCGTTGGCATGCAACAGCCAGCCGCTGACCAGACCAACGGCCACCAATGCTATCCCTGCGGCGGCGGCCGACCATGGGCGACCCTCCTGCCGTCTCTTGCGCTGGGCCGGCTCCGGTGGATCCGCATAGGCCAGGTGCACCTGCGCCTTGAGGCGCCCGAGCGCGCAGACTCGGCGGGCGAATTCTTCGTCGGTGCGCATGATCTCGAGCAGCTCCGCCTGTTCGTCGTCGCTCAACTCACCGTCCAGATAGGCGTTGAGTTCAAATTCATCTCCGCTTTTCATCCTGGTCTCCTCAGCGGTACGACGTCGGAATTCCCTATGCCCTGGCCTTCGAGGATCTCCCGCATGCGACGGCGTGCGCGCGACAGACGGCTCATTACCGTGCCGACCGGGACATTCAATACAGTGGCCGTGTCGGCGTAACTGAACCCGGCGACATCGATGAGTGTGAGAACCTGGCGCTGCTCGTCTGGCAGCCTCTCAATAGCCTCCCGCGTGCGTGCGATCAGCTGCGTGCGATTGGTGGCCTGTTCGGGATCGTCGTGACCCGGCAGGCCGTCGCTGTCCAGGCCGGTCTCCGGCGCCGCACGGCGAAACTGGTCGCGAAACAGGTTGGCCAGTATCTGTGTCAACCAGACCCGCAGTCGGCCTTCGTCGCGCAGACTGTCAATCCGGGCCAGCGCACGTGCCAGGGTCTCCTGCGCCAGGTCATCGGCCTGGTGACTGTCATGGCACCATGACCAGGCTATCCTGTACAGGCGATCGCGCTCCGCGCAGATCTGGCTGCGCAGCCTGCGGCGTCGCCCGATACCGCCAAGTAGCCTGATGCTTTTCTCACTCACGGTCGGTAAGACGCGCATGGCCGGCCTTTATTCCTTTTTTTTGCGGACGCGGTGCAAAGACGCGCCCGCCGGAGTCCTCCCAGGGCGCTATCCTCACAGCGCGCCGAGGGTATCGAATGGGGCTTCACAATGATTGCCACGGCAGCGGTAGGCCACAACCTTACCCGGCACGACGCGCTTGGCGGCCAAGGCATCAGGCAGACCGCTGGTGGCCCCGGGGATCGCATAGATCGTGCGGTCGGGAAGATACGCAGCAGCGGCGGCTCGTCGCCATGTCGCAAGGCCCGGCTCTTCGCCCCGGATGATCAGTTGTTCGCCGGGTTCGAGGTGACGTCGCAGGCCTTCGAGTAGTCCCACGTGGGCATAGGGGGCCCGCTCGATGGCCTTCCAGGCCGCGCGCAATGCGCGCTCGGCGGCCTGCTGCAGGCGGATGTCGCCGCTCAGCAGGGCGAGCTCCTGTAGCGCCTCGATCGCCACGCCATTGCCGCTGGGCGTGGCATCGTCGGCCATGGGTTTGGGTCGATGCAGCAGCGTCTCGTGATCGTCGGAGGTAAAGAAGAAGCCTCCGCGTTCGGGATCCTCGTAATGGTCCAGCAGGCGCTGGCCGAGCGCGACTGCGAAGTCGAGATAATCGCTGTGCCAGCGTGCCTGCAAAAGTGCGAGGATGGCGTCTATCAGGTAGCTGTAGTCGTCCAGATAGGCATTGAGCTGTGCCTTGCCATCACGGCTGCTGGCTAGCAAGCGACCGTCTCGCCAGTGGTGTTCGATCAGGTAGCGCAGCGCCTGCTCGGCCGAGTCGATCCA